>JABWBN010000020.1 GCA_013360485.1 Burkholderiaceae bacterium
GCAGCGGCAGCACGTGGGCAGACGCCGGGAACGCACTCGGCACCGGCGCGTGGCGTGCCCTCGTGCGCCTGGCGGGCATGCCGGTGGACACCGCTCAGAACGTGCTCGACCTGGGCCGCGCCGTTGCCGGTTCGGCTTACATCGCCGGGACGGGCAAGGCACCGCCGCAGTGGCTGGAACTGCCCGACCGCACCAATGCGGTGGGCACGAGCGAGCACCTGCTCGACCTGGCGCGCCGGACGAAACTGGGAAGGGCGATGGTCGATCCGATCAACCCGGACTTCGAGGGCGGCTATCTGCAGGCCGCGGGCGGGGGGCTGGCTGCTTCGATGGCCCCCGGCACGTTGGCCCAGGCCACCAATCGCGCGCTGATCGGCATCGCATCGAACGTTGCGGGTAAGGCGACCTTTGACGCAACGGGGTCACCCGAGTTGGCGATTGCCGCATCGCTGGCGCCCTCAGGCATGCAGGGTCTGGCCGAGGCTGGAGTGAAGCGCGCGATTCGCGGCGGCGAGCAGGGGCGGCGCGAAATGGAGCGCCGCGTCTACGAGCTCGAGCGGGCCGGGATTGCACAGCCGACCTTGGGCCTGGCGAGCGGCAACACCACCATCGGCGGTGCAGAGAACCTGCTGCAGAACACGCCCGGCGCCATCGGTGTCATGGGCCGCGCTCGGCAGGCCGCTATCGACGGGTTGCGCATGACTGCGGAGAACGCCGCGGAGAACGCTTCAACGGTGCGCGGCGCGTTGCCGGCCGGACAGCAGATTCAGGCCGGGATAGGCGAGTTCAAGGATGCCTTCAAGGCGCGGCAGGCCCAGCTCTATGACCGCGTGGAGCAGACGGTGGGCAGCCAGTTCCCCACCAAGGTGGACACCACGCGCGCGACGCTGGAGCGGCTGAACGCCGACATCCCGGGTGCGCCGCAGTTGTCGCGGTTCTTCAAGAACTCTCGCATTCAGGCGCTCGAGGAAGCCGTGCGCCAGGATGTGGCCGGCGATCCGCCCCGTCCGGCTGTGGTGAGCACGGTTGTCGGCGCAGACGGCCGCCCGTTGGTGCTGTCACCGGCCGAGCCAGGCAATCAGGGCACCGGACGCCTTCCTTTCGAGGCGATCAAGAAGACGCGCACGCTGGTTGGCAACGAGCTGGCGGATAGCTCGCTGCTGAGCGATGTCCCACGCTCGAAGTGGTCTCCGCTGTATGCGGCGCTGTCCGACGACATGCGGGCGGCTGCTCAGAACGCCGGACCGGCCGCGGAGCGAGCCTACAGCCGGGCGAACGACCACACCCGTGCCGGCATGGAGCGCCTGGGGACGCTGCGGCCCTTCGCCGACAAGGCCGCACCAGAACAGGCGTTCACGTCGCTGGTGGCGAACGCTCGGGAGAATGTGTCGGTGCTGCAGGCGGTCAAGAAGTCGCTGTCCGAGGGCGCGCGCGGCACGGTGGCCGGGACGGTGATCGAGCGCCTGGGCCGTGCGACCCCGGGCCAGCAGAATGAGCTTGGCGACTCCTGGTCGGCCGACCGCTTCCTGACGAACTGGAACACGCTCAAGCCCGAAGCGCGGCGCGAGCTGTTCAGCGGCTTCAACAACGCCGATCAGGTGCGACAGGACGTGGAGGCTGTGGCGCGGGCTGCCGCGCTGATGCGCACGAACTCCCGCATCTGGGCGAACCCCAGCGGCACTGCCGCGAACGCCGCGGCGCGGACACTGATGCTTGGCGCCCCGGCCGCAGCGCTGGTCAACCCGTGGGCCCCTCTGGCCGTCGCGGCGGGCATGGGGACGGCCAACGTCGCAGCGCGCACGCTGACCGGGCCGGCGGCCCGTCGCTTCGCGCTGGAAGGCGATGTGCGGCTGCCACTGCTTGCGCCGGCAGTGACGATGGGCCTGCAGGGCGGTGGGTTGCTGTCCGGTATGCCGCTGCACGACGCCGACGCACGCCAGCAGCAGGGCGCGGGGCTGCTCGATTCGCTGCGCTGGTGATCGTTACCTGAAGATCATCGCGAGCACCGCGAACACCGCCAGGCCGAGCAGCAGCACAACGCCAACGATGCCACCCAGCACCGCCATAGCGTCCCCTTCCGACGATCCGTGCCGGGGGTCGCGTCCATGCAAAGGCGTTCCGGGTTCCGGGTCGAAGAACCGCATGTTGTGCACTCCGCAGATCGAGAGCCCAGATGATGCGCCCAGGTGGCGACTTCAACAACGCTTCGCGCGGTGCGCAGTGCCGCAGCAGAGGGGCAGCAGTGACCAAGAGATCCAACCTGAACCCATGGAAGCCCGGTCAGTCGGGCAACCCTGCCGGGCCGAAGCCTGGCACCAGCCCTGGGGCCAAGCTGCGCGCGGCCATCGCGAACGATCTGCCCGACATCATCGCCAAGCTGGTGCAACAGGCGAAGGCGGGGGACGCCACGGCGGCGCGCCTGCTGATCGAGCGTGTGCTCCCGCCTGTCAAGGCGGCGGAGCAACCTGTGCCCATCGCGATGCCTGCTGATGGAACGCTGGCCGAGCGTGGCCGCGCCGTGTTGGCAGCCACTGCCGCTGGTGCGCTGGCTCCTGGCCAAGCCGCACAGATGCTGAGTGCCCTCGGAGCGCTGGGCGAGCTGGTGAAGACGGACGAACTGGCGGCGCGTGTTGCCGCGCTGGAGGAACGCAATGGCGACAGGCCTTGATGCTCGCGTGCGCAAGCTGGAGGAGGCCCAGCCGGCCGCCGACGGACCCCGACTGATCGTGCTGGTCGCGATGCTTCGACGGGGGGCGAGCCCGGCCACGCTGCGGCGGCTGTCCATACTGGGGACCATCGTGGAGCGCACGCCCGACGAATCCGATGACGACTTCCGGGTGCGGGCTGAAGCCTACGCCGCGAGCCGAAATCCGAATGGCGCCACGCTGGCGGCGGCACTGGTGGACAGGGCGCCCGAATAGGTCCCCGGATTCTGCTCGGGCTGGCCCTCGTTCGGCCCCGCCTGGTCGCCGCGCCGCAGGGGGTATTGCTGGCCCCAAAAGGAGTTGGCCGCGGAGGTCGGTGGATGTGCGGCATGGGTGCGCGGGTTAACCCTCGACTTCCCGTCTTCCCCGGCTGTTGCCGGCCCCGGATTCGCAGCGATTCGCAGAAATTCGCAGCGATTCGCAGAGCGCGAAATCGGCCGCCAGCCCAGCAACGGCGCGGGTTTTCGCAGGATTCGCAGGATTCGCAGTGGGTACCCTGGGGGGGCACCATTTCGGGCCGACCGGGCATCGGCCCGGATGACGCCGCCGGCCGACAAGCGGCTACCGTCTGGGGGCAACTTTGGGGGCAGGTGAATGATGCGGCCGAACGTGAATCGTTGTCCGACAACAACTTGCGCGCGACATTGTGACCCTGCACCGCCACCACGAGTCCAGTCGAGATGCGGCGCCTTCGGGCGCCGCTGTTGTTTTGCATTGCCGTGATCTGCATGCCGCGACGGCGGCGCGCATGTATGTCCGCATCACGACACGTCATCCTCGCCGATGATGATGCGGTTGTCGCTCAAGTACCGGTGTGGCGGTACCTCGAGGTTGGTCGGCGCCGGCATGTTGTGATAGACGCGACCGGCGCCGTCGAAGAGTGACCCGTGGCAGGGGCAGAAGTAGCCGCCGGGCCAGTCGGATGGCACGCTCGGGTTGGGGCTGCCCTGCGCCACAGCGGTCGGCGAGCAGCCCAGGTGGGTGCAGATGCCGACGGCGACAAACACGTCAGGGCGTGCCGAGCGGGTGGCGTTCTGGGCATAGCCAGGTTGCTGTTCGCGGCTCGACAGCGGATCGGCCAGCGCCGCATCGTGGCCGCCCAACGCGGCCAGCATCTGTGGCGTGCGGCGCACGATCCACACTGGCTTCCCGCGCCATTCGACAGTCTTCATCTCACCCGGCGCGAGGTCGGTGATGTCCACCTCGACCGCCGCACCCATGGCCCGGGCCCGTTCACTGGGTGTGAACGACGCGACGAATGGCACTGCGGTGCCGGTGGCGGCCACGCCAGCGGCTACGCCCGTGGCCATCAGCCACGTGCGGCGCTCGGGATCGTCCGGGAGCAGCAATGGTTGCGCGGTGTGTGTGTGACTCATGGGCCTCTCCGGTTGATGGTCTGCATCCGTGCCCAAGCATTCGGCGTGCCAGGGGCCGCGCGGGACAGCCTCTCGATGCGAGCGGGGGCGATGGTGCGCCTTTTCCGGGTGGCTGGCTCGGCAATGGCCCAGGACAGACGACGTGGCCTCCAGACTCGGCGATGCCAAGATTGACAGTGAAAGTGCCATGCTGGCGCCACAGTGCCAAAATGGCAGCATCGTCGGCGAGACTGTTGCACCACTGGCGGGGTGGGCATCGTCGGTGCCCGGGTCTGGCTCCATCGATGGTCGGGGCTTTGCCCGCCCGCAAGTCCCGCATTGGAGGTTGGCATGTCCGCATCCCGAAGCGCAAGCACACCAGCGGCTGCGCGCGCAACCGCACTTGGCCCGGGCCTGGATCTGCTCGCGTATCTCGAAGGCCTGCCGGAGCCTCATGTGGTCTTCGACGCCGGCTATCGCATCGTCGCGGCGAACCGGGCCTATCGATCGATGTACGGCGGTGAGACGGAAGTCATCGGCCGCACCTGCCACGAGGTGACGCATCACACTGACCGGCCATGCGATCTGGCGGGGGAGAGCTGCCCTTTGGCGCGCGCCCGTCGATCGGGTCAGCGCGAGCGCGTGCTGCACCTGCATCACACCCAACAGGGGCGCCAGTATGTCGACGTGGAACTGGTGCCTCTGGCGACGCCTGGGGGTGCGCCTCGCTACTACGTCGAGCGGATTGCGCCGCTGGCGCCGGGAACGACCGAACCTGCCGTCGGTGCGCTGATCGGCCAGGCACCGGCATTGCGGCGGATGCTCGAGCTGGTGGCACGGGTCGCGCCCACCGACGCGGCAGTGCTGCTGCTGGGCGAAACCGGCACCGGCAAGGAACTGGTGGCGCGCGCCATTCACGAGGCCAGCAGCCGCGCCGCGGCGCCGCTGGTGGTGGTGGACTGCGCCAGCCTGCCCGAGGCCTTGTTCGAAAGCGAGCTCTTCGGCCACGAGCGTGGGGCCTTCACGGGCGCGGTGTCCGCCAAGCCCGGCCTCGTCGAGGCTGCCGATGGCGGCACCTTGTTCCTCGATGAAATCGGCGATGTGCCGCTGCCAGCGCAGGTGAAGCTGCTGAGGCTGCTGGAGTCGGGCACCTATCGGCGCGTCGGCGGTATCGAGTGGCGGCGCAGCCGGCTGCGTGTGATCTCGGCGACGCACCGCGACCCGCGTGAACGCATGGCTGGCGGATGGCTGCGCGAAGACCTCTACTATCGGCTGGCCACCTTTCCGATCCAACTGCCGCCTCTGCGTGAGCGCCTGTCCGACCTTGCGTCGCTCAGTGCGGCGCTGCTGGAGCGTGTGGCGCCAGGCCGGCACTTGACGATCGACACCGTTGCGTTGGACCGGCTGGCCCGCCACCCGTGGCCAGGAAACGTGCGCGAGCTGCGCAACGTGATCGAGCGGGCCGCGGTCATGGCCGATGGCGACCGCTTGGATGTGGGCACCATCGAGCGCGCACTGGCGGCCGATGCCTCCCCGTTGAGGCCGAACCCGCCAGGTCCCGAGGCGCCGACCGAACTCCTGCGGCAGGCCGATGGAGCATGGGCAACCCCGGCCGAAGGGGGGTGGCCCGCACTCGAGCGGCGCATGCTGGAATCAGCCCTGCACGCACATCGGGGCACTCGTGCCGAACTGGCGCGCGCCCTCGGCATCAGCCTGCGCACGCTCTATCGACGGCTGCAGGATTTGGACGAGTCCAAGCGGGCCCGCGACTGACGGGACTCACGGGGCTGAGGGCTTCGGCCGCGGGGGCGTACGCTGTGGCTGCGGTGGCCGATGACCCGCTGCTCACATGCCAGCGTAATTCGGGCCGCCGCTACCTTCGGGAGTTACCCAGACGATGTTCTGGGTCGGGTCCTTGATGTCGCAGGTCTTGCAGTGCACGCAGTTCTGTGCGTTGATCTGCAGGCGATCGCTGCCGTCGTCGTTCTTGACGAATTCGTAAACGCCAGCCGGGCAATAACGGCTTTCGGGGCCTGCGTACTTGGCCAGGTTGAGATCGACCGGAACGCGCGCATCCTTGAGCGTCAGGTGCGCGGGCTGGTTTTCCTCGTGGTTGGTGTTGCTGATGAACACCGAGGACAGGCGATCGAAGGTGATCGAGCCGTCGGGCTTCGGGTATTCGATCTTTTCGCACTCGCTGGCCGGCCGCAGCGCGAGGTGATCGGCGCGTTCACCATGCAACGTCCACGGCGGCGCATTGACGCCCAGCTTGGGCAGCAGCCACTGTTCGATGCCGGTCATCACGTTGCCGATCAACTTGCCTTTCTTGAACCAGAGCTTGAAGTTCTTCGACCGCTCGAGCTCCTTGTACAGCCAACTGCGCTCGAAGGCCTGGGGATAGGCGCGCAGTTCGTCGTGGCTGCGTCCGGCGCCCAACGCTTCGAAGGCGGCCTCGGCAGCGAGCATGCCGGTCTTGATGGCGGCATGGCTGCCCTTGATGCGCGAGGCATTCAGGTAGCCCGCATCGCAGCCCACCAGCGCGCCGCCGGGAAACACCGTCTTGGGCAGCGCGTGCAGGCCGCCGTTGTTGATGGCACGCGCGCCGTACCCGATGCGCTTGCCACCCTCGAGCGTCTTGCGGATCGCCGGGTGCGTCTTCCAGCGCTGCATCTCCTCGAACGGGCTCATCCAGGGGTTCTGGTAGTCCAGACCGAGAACGAAGCCCAGCGTGACCTTGCCGCCTTCCAGGTGATAGAGGAACCCGCCGCCGAAGCTCTCGTCCTCGATCGGCCAGCCGGCGGTGTGGATGACCAGGCCTGGTTGTGCCTGTGCGGGGTCGACCTCCCAGAGTTCCTTGATGCCGATGGCATAGCTTTGCGGATCACGCCCAGCATCGAGGCCGAACTTCGAAATGAGCTGCTTGCCCAGGTGCCCGCGCGCGCCTTCGGCGAACAGGGTGTACTTTCCGAGCAGTTCCATGCCGAGCTGGAACCCGTCATGAGGTTGTCCGTCACGGCCGATACCGAGGTTGCCGGTGGCCACCCCGCGCACTGCCCCAGCGTCGTCGTAGAGCACCTCTGCTGCCGTGAACCCGGGGAACACCTCGACGCCCAACGCTTCGGCTTGTTCGCCCAGCCACTTCACCACGGCACCCAAGGCCACGACGTAGTTGCCGTGGTTGTGGAAGCACTCGGGCACCAACCAGGCCGGGGTGGTGGCCGTGCCGCCGTCGCCGCGCAGGAACAGCACGCGGTCATCGGTGACGGGCTGGTTCAGCGGTGCGCCGCGCTCCTTCCAATCCGGGAACAGCTCGTTCATGGCGATCGGGTCCATCACGGCCCCCGACAGCGTGTGCGCGCCAGGCTCCGAGCCTTTCTCGAGTACGACGACGGATACCTCACGACCGGCCTGAGCTGCCAGTTGCTTCAGTCGGATGGCCGCTGCCAGACCGGCCGGCCCGCCGCCCACGACGACCACGTCGTACTCCATCGACTCGCGCGGGCCGAACTGTTCGAGGATCTCCTGAGGCGTCATGGGATGGGTTCCGGCGGGGGGATGCGGGATTCTACGCGGGGACAGCAGAAAAGCGAACGATCGTGCTATTTTCTTCGTCACCCATGCGACACCTGCCACGCGCAGCGGCGCAATGCGCGCAGTGGCACGCGTGCTATCGTGCCGAAGTCGTGATCGAACCGGCCCCGCACATGGGGCGACCCGCACCATGAGCTACCAAATCGATCTCTCCGGCCGTGTGGCCTTCGTCACCGGCGCATCCAGTGGCCTGGGAACGCAGTTCTCCCGTGTGCTCAGCCAGGCGGGGGCGGCCGTGGTGCTGGCTGCGCGGCGGATGGAGCGACTCAAGACACTGCGCGCAGAGATCGAGTCACAGGGTGGCGATGCCCATGTGGTCGAGCTCGACGTGACCGACCCGGACAGCATCAAGGCAGCGGTGGCCCATGCGGAAACCGAGATGGGCACGATCGATATCCTCGTCAACAACTCGGGCGTGAGTACCACCCAGAAGTTGGTCGACGTAACCCCTGACGACTACGACTTCGTGATGGGTACGAACACGCGCGGGGCGTTCTTCGTGGCGCAGGAGGTTGGCAAGCGCATGATCGCCCGTTCCCGCGGCGCGGCGCCAGGCACATTCACGGGCGGGCGCATCGTCAACGTGGCGTCGATGGCGGGCCTGCGCGTGATGAGCCAGATCGGCGTCTACGCGATGAGCAAGGCCGCGGTGGTGCACATGACCCGGGCCATGGCGCTCGAGTGGGGCCGCTACGGCATCAACGTCAATGCGTTGTGCCCCGGCTATATCGACACCGAGATCAATCACCACCACTGGCAGACCGAAGCTGGCCAGAAGCTCATCAACATGCTGCCGCGCAAGCGGGTGGGCGAGCCGCGTGATCTCGACTCCGCCCTGCTGATGTTGTGCGCCAACGAAAGCCGCTTCATCAACGGTGCCGTGCTGGCGGCCGATGACGGCTTCGGTGTCTGACCACCGCGGATCCCTCGCGTGCGTGCATTGACGCCGCTCGAGGCCCGGGTGCTGGGCGTGCTGGTGGAGAAGCAGGCCACCGTGCCCGACACCTACCCGCTGTCGCTCAACGCCCTGGTGGCCGGGTGCAATCAGAAGACGGCACGCGAGCCGGTGATCCAGGCCACCGATGCAGAGGTTCTGACCGCCGTAGACGGCCTGAAGTCGCTCAGCCTGGTGTTTGAAGGCAGCGGCAGCCGCGTCACCCGCTACGAGCACAACGCGGGGCGCATGCTGGGCGCGCCCAGCCAGTCGGTGGCACTGCTGGCCGTGCTGATGTTGCGCGGGCCCCAGACCGCCGCCGAGCTGCGCGCCAACTGCGAACGTCTGCATCGATTTGCCGACGTCTCCTCGGTGGAGGCCTTCCTCGACGAGCTTGCCA
Source organism: Burkholderiaceae bacterium (assembly GCA_013360485.1). Classification (GTDB taxonomy): domain Bacteria; phylum Pseudomonadota; class Gammaproteobacteria; order Burkholderiales; family Burkholderiaceae_C; genus Pseudaquabacterium. Next base: position 8,986 of record JABWBN010000020.1, read on the forward strand.
CAAAGGCCACGCCGCGCGTGGTGAAGCTGGCGCGCTCGCCGGGCGAACGAGAGGCGCGCTGGGCGCAGCTGCTGACCGGCGAGCCACCCGTGCCGACTGCGCGCGAGACGGCGCCTGAACTGGAAGTGCTGGCACAAAGCGTGACCGCCGGTGAAGTCGCCGCATTGAAGGCCGAGCAGGCGCGGCTGGCCGCCGAGGTGGCGCGCCTGCGCGCGCAGCTCGAACGCATGGCCGGCGAGCTCGGCATCACTCTCGATTGACCCCTGGAACCGCGACGATGCGCTTTGAACTGCCCGAAAACCGCAAGCTCGTGCACGACATGGTGATCCCCATTCGCTGGGGCGACATGGACGCCATGGGCCATGTCAACAACACCGTCTACTTCCGCTACTTCGAGACGATTCGCATCGATTGGCTGCAGCATATCGGCGGCCCGCCAGACCCCAACGGCACCGGCCCGGTGATCGTCAACGCCTTCTGCAACTTCCTCAAGCAGCTCGAGTACCCGGGCAATGTACGGGCGCGCCAGTACGTGGCGCATCCTGGTCGCACGAGCTTCGAAACCTACATCACTCTGGAGCGCACCGACGACCCTGGCGTGGTCTATGCCAATGGCGGGGCCAAAGTCGTGTGGGTCGACTTCAAGGCCCAGAAGTCGGCGCCGTTGCCCGACTGGTTGCGCGCCATCGTCGCATGAACCGGTGGGTGGCATCGTGAGCACCGCGGCACGCGCCTGGGTGCGCGAGGCGTTGCGCCGCATCGAGGCCGATGCGCAGCGCTCTGCCGATACGCACCTGATTCCGCTGCGCCTGCCGGGTTTCGCCGGCATCGACCTGTACCTGAAGGACGAGTCCAGCCATCCCAGCGGCAGCTTGAAGCACCGATTGGCGCGCTCGCTCTTCCTGCACGCGCTGTCCAGCGGTTGGCTGCGCGAGGGCAGCACGGTGGTGGAGTCGTCGTCCGGCAGCACGGCGGTGAGCGAGGCCTATTTCGCCCGTCTCGTCGGCCTGCCGTTCGTGGCCGTGATGCCGCGCACGACCTCGCCTCAGAAGATCGCCGCCATCGAGTTCCAGGGCGGGCGCTGCCACCTCGTCGATGACCCGCGCGCCATCTATGCCGAGAGCGCACGCCTGGCCGGCGAACTGGGTGGCCACTACATGGACCAGTTCACGATGGCCGAGCGAGCCACCGACTGGCGGGCCAACAACAACATTGCCGAGAGCGTGTATGCGCAGATGCGGCTCGAACCGCACCCGTGCCCGGCGTGGATCGTCGCCGCCGCGGGCACCGGGGGCACGCTGGCGACGATCGGCCGCTATGTGCGCTATGCGCGGCATGCCACCCGTGTCTGCGGCGTCGACCCCGAACGATCGGTGTTCTTCGATGCCTACGTACAGCGAGACCGGGGCCTGACCTGCGAGGCCGGTTCACGCATCGAAGGCATCGGCCGACCGCGCGTAGAGGCCTCCTTCCTGCCCGATGCCATCGACGCGATGGTCAAGGTACCCGACGTGTGGAGCCTGGCGGCCATGCATGCGCTGGCCGATCGATTGGGGCGTCCGGTGGGCGGCTCGACGGGGACCAACCTCATTGCGGTGCTGGCCTGCGCATCGGCAATGGCGTCGGCGGGCCAGCGCGGCGCCATCGTCACCCTGTTGTGCGACGGTGGCGAGCGCTATCGCCAGACCTGCTACGACCGCGACTGGCTGGTCACCCAAGGCCTGGCCTGCGACGCCGAACGCGCCGCCATCGATGCGGCGATCGACAGCGGGCGCATACCCGACATGCTGGCCGGTGCGTGGCGATTGGCTGGCGACTTGAAGGGCTGAGGCGCCGCGGCCGGCCGGCCGTTGGCCCGCGTCGGCCTCTTGCTCGCCACGGGCATGGCCCTCACTCACGCCGCGGCGCTGCGTGTGAGTGCGATCTTGCGGCCGACTCGTGCGTGAGGCCGGGGTTGACCGGGGGTTCGCGTCGCCAGTCCAGCGCCAGCTGCCGCCCGATTTCGCTCAGCAATTGATCGCGCTCCAGCGGCTTGGGCAGGAATGCGCAGGCGTCATGCCCCGCGCCCACGGGAAGCCGGGACTCGCCGATCGCGGCCGACATGGCAATGATAGGTACCGAGCGCAGGGCCTGCACTTGGTGGATCCGGGCCATGAGCTCGTCGCCGCGCATGCCGGGCATCAGCATGTCGGTGATCACCAAGTCGGGCGGCTGCGCCCGCGCACGCTCCAGTGCCTGCGCACCGTGCTCGGCCTCGACGATTTCGAACCCCAGTGGCGCCAGCCACTCGTGCAGGATCACGCGATTGGCGGGCAGGTCGTCGACGACGAGTATCCGCCGCCGTGGACCGGCATAGCCCGTGATGCGCTCGGGCGTCGGCTGGCGCGGCCGCGCGCCCGACACGGGCAGGCTCAGCTCGAACCAGAACTGGGTGCCGCCGCCAGGGGCGCTGCGCACCTGGATGTCGCCGCCCATCAGCCGAACGAGTTCGCGGCTGATCGCCAGGCCCAGGCCGGTCCCGACCGTGCGTCGACGTGCATCGCCACTTTGAACGAATGGAAGGAAGAGCGTGTCGAGCTGTTCCTTGGTCATTCCGATGCCGCTGTCGCGCACTTCGAAGCGTATGGTGTCGATGGGCACGGACACGGCGGATTGCCGTGAAACGATCAGCACGATCTCGCCATGGTCGGTGAATTTGACGGCGTTGCTCAACAGGTTGAGCAACACCTGGCGCAAGCGCTTTTCGTCGGCCTGCACCCGCACCGGCAGGTCGGCCCCAAGCTCGACCCGGAACTGCAGGCCGGCCTCCTCGGCCTTGACGCGGATGATGTCGCAGGTCAGGCGCAGGCAGTCGCGCAGCACCACATCGGTGATGCACAGCTCCAGCTTGCCGGCATCACGCTTGGCCAGGTCGAGCAGGTCATTGATGAGTGCAAGAAGGTGCTCGCCACAGCGGCGTATCGTGGCGGCGCCGAACCGCTGGTGTTCGGTGAGTGACGCATCGAGTTCCAGCAACTGCGCATAGCCCAGCACGCCGTTCAGCGGTGTGCGCAATTCGTGGCTCATCGCGGCAAGGAAGGCTGACTGCGTCGCCCGCGCGGCCTCGGCCGCATCGCGCGCGGCCACCAGGTGCCGCTGGGCTTCCCGGCGCACGGTCGCGTCGCGGATCACCAGCACGATGAGATCGCCCGCGTTGGCCACCGGGCTGAGTGTCACCTCCACAGGGATCGTGCTTCCGCTCATGTCGCGTGCCAGCGCATCCTGAGTCACTCCCGGTAGCGTCGAGGCCTGCCAGTTCAGCCCCACCAGAAGGTCATCGCCGCGGCGACCATGCGCCTGCGCGGGCTTCATGCCGAACATCTGCTCGGCGGCGCGATTCATCTCCTGGACGCGACCGCCGTGCAGCACCACGATGCAGTCGGCGATGTTGTCGATGATGGCGGCCAGACGCTGTTGTTCGATCTCGAGTCGAGCCCGTGTCAGTGCAAGCTGTGCGCGATCGTTCAGGAAGTGATCGACCGCGCGGGCCATCTCGTCGATCTCGTCGTCGGCCCGGGCCGGCGTCAGGTGCTCGGTCGTGCCACTTGCGTCGGCCTGGCGCAAGGACTGACTGACCTGCTGAAGTCGGTTCAGCACCTGGCGGCCCAGGAGCAGGCGTCCGATCAGCCAGGTGCCCAGCAGCGTTGCGGCAAGCCAGCCCACCACCCACCCTGTGCTCGTGCGCGATGCATCGACCACGTGCTGGACCGCTGCCTGGTACGCCTTCGTGGCGTGTTCCGAGCGCGTGCGGGCCGCATTGGCCATCGCCGTCGCATGGGCCTGCATTTCCTCGCGGTAGGTTGCCATGGCCTCGGCCCGGGCCTGCGGTGTGTCACCACCGGCAGATGCATCCTCGCGCAGGTGACTGATCACGTGGGCCGAGTTGCGAAAGAGCTGGCTGGCCATGTGCAGGTCCAGCACCGAGGCATCGTCGCTGGCTGCCAGGTTGGCGGTCAGTCGGTCCAGTCGGTCCAGCTCCGCGACGATGTGCTCGAACTGCCGCCGGGCGGCCTGGGAGGTCGGGGCTGTCACCATGCGATCGGACAGCAACTGGATCTGCTGGGCCCGCTGCTGCAACTCCTGCGCCGATTCGACCAGTTCGAGGCGTTCCCGGGACGTCTGCCGCGCCTGTTCAGCCGTGGTGCGCAGCGCATAGACGGCCGTCAACCCGCCGGCGAGAACCAGGGTGCCGATCGCGCCCAGCGCGGCCGCGAACTGGCCCCGCAGCGAGCGCGGCAGCCACCGGGTGAGCCGCCTGCTGCTCGGCGCAATGGCTGCCATGTGGGCTGCGGGAGGTTGCGTCATCGTCTCACCGGGGTTTCCAGATCCGGCGATAAGCACCCCGGTAGCCGCTGGACGGGTCATACACATGTCGGGCGCCGCCGTCGGTGGCGACGTTGCCAGCGGTGACCAGGCGCACCGGGGCCGTGTAGCCACTGACGGGCTGGCCATGCATGAGCCGATTGAGTTCGTCGACGATCTGCCAGCCCTGCAGGTTCAGCGGCTCGGCCACGGTGCCGGTTTGATATGAGCCCGCCCTTATGCGCATGAATGCCGGGGCGCTGCCGTCGCCTGCCGATACGAGGGAGAGGGCCGCGTTCGGCACCCCCAGCGCAACCAGGGATGGCACGGCGTAGTCGAAGTAGATGTCGTTGATGGCCAGTGCGTGGGTCCAGCGACGGCCGTGCCGCGACACCAGTTCGCGCACCGCCACCGGAATGCGTGTCGCACTCCCGGAGATCGGGATGTCGAGCACCTCGAGTACGGCGCATCCGCCGCAGCGGCGGATCACATCGGCCATGGCGTCGGATTTCGTGGTAGCAATGCGGAACCGAGAGTCCGTGAAGATGACGACGCCGGCCCGTCCGCTCGATTGCACGACGGCAGCGTAGGCCGCAGTGCGCGCCACTGCGAGCGGATCGGTCGTCACGTTCACGGCCACCGGTGTCCCCTCGATGGGACCGGGGTAGGCGCCGGCATGCCAACCCACCGTCGGCGGCAAGGGCTGGCCGCGCCCGCGCAGCGCCGGCGCCAACTCCAGTGCGTCCGAGCCGCAAATCACCAGGCCGTCGGGAGCGTTGGCGAGCGCCTCGTCGAGTGCGCGCTTGCGCCCGGCCGCCGTACCGCCGGCATCGTGCACGCGCACGGTCCAGCCCAGTTCCCTGGCCGCTTCGCGCACGCCCTGGGACACGCTGAGCACGCCTCCGTTGCGCAGATCTTCAGCCAGTACGGCGATGTTCTTGCCCGGGGTGGCCCTCGGGCCGGCGTTGGGGCCGGTCCAGTTGCCGGTGGACTTGGCGGCCTGCTCCACAGCCGCGCGCGCTTCGCCCAGTGCCGTTGGGTCGACTGTTGCGGCAACCCCTGTTGCCAGTTGGCTCGCCAGCACGCATGCCAGCAGCACGTACGCCGCCTCCGGCGGGTGCGACACGCTGCGTGACTGAACACGAACCGTTGTCATCCGTGCCTCCCGGTCGGCGGCCGCAGCCGAGCGAACTGGTTGAAAGGCGATCGAACCCCCGGCCAGGATAGGCCTGCGAGCCCTGGCGAGCAAGCAAACGAAGTGGATTCCGAGGGTACAGGCGTGACCGATTCGGGCCTCAAGGGGCCCGCTGAGGCACCCGGCTGTACCCGCTCAACCCGCCAGCAGCTTGTTCACCAGTTCGGGTGTGGTCGACGCGCCGACCTTGCGCATCAACCGCGCGCGATACACGTCCACCGTGCGCGGGCTCACGCCCAGGCGCTTGCCGATGAGTTTGCTGGTCAGGCCCTCGATCAGCAGTGCCGCGATCTCGCGTTCGCGCGGGGTGAACTCGACGCGCAGCTTGCGGCGTGCCGAAAGATCCTCGAAGGCCCAGATGCCCGCGGCGTGGGGCTCGGTGGGGTCGAGCGAGCGGCCGGTCACGTGGCACCAGAAGAGCTCGCTGCCGCCGGGCCCATCCAGCCGCTTCATCACCCGCTCATCCGAGTAGCGGCCATGGGCGTCAAGGCGGGCGAGGATGCGCTCGCCGGTGCGCTCGAATTCGTCCGACGTGGGGTAGAGCACCGCGAACGACTGGCCGATGAGCTGCTCCCGCTCAGCGCGGAAGATGTGCAGCAACTCGTTGTTGCAGTCGATGATCTGCCGCCGGCGCGAGAGCACCAAGCCCACCGGCGCCAACTCGAATGCGGTGCGGTAGTCCAGCGCGATGGCGGCAAAGTGGGCGGCCTGACCGGCGGGCGGGTGAACGGTGGGCATGGGCGGCGGTTGTGGCCCGGGACGTGGCCAGCGATGTGGCCGGCGGCAACCCACCGGTGCGCTGTTTAGGCGATTCTACGTAACCCCTACTTAATGGCATAAGTAGTACGCTCAGCGCCGTCTGCTTCCCTCCCTCGAAAGAGACTTCCGCATGAACAAGATCTACCCCAGCGCCGCCGCAGCGCTGCAAGGCATCGTCCACGACGGGCAGTTGCTCGCCGTGGGCGGCTTCGGGCTGTGCGGCATTCCCGAGGCCCTGATCGACGCGCTGCAGGCCAGCGGCGTGAAGAACCTCACCGTCATCTCGAACAATGCCGGCGTCGACGGTTTCGGCCTGGGCAAGCTGCTCGAGACGCGACAGATCCGCAAGATGATTTCCAGTTACGTCGGCGAGAACAAGGAGTTCGAGCGTCAGTACCTGGCCGGCGAACTCGAGCTCGAGTTCACGCCGCAGGGCACGCTGGCCGAGAAGCTGCGCGCCGGGGGCGCCGGCATACCGGCGTTCTATACCCGCACCGGCGTGGGCACGCTGGTGGCCGAGGGCAAGGAGACGCGCGAGTTCGATGGCAAGGTGTACGTGATGGAACGTGCGCTCATGCCGGAGGTGTCGCTGGTCAAGGCCTGGAAGGCCGACAAGAGCGGCAACCTGGTATTCCGGCGCACCGCGCGCAACTTCAACCCGGCCGTGGCGATGGCCGGCCGCACCACGGTGGTGGAGGTCGAGGAGATCGTCGAGACCGGCACCTTCGACCCCGATGCCGTGCACCTGCCCGGCATCTACGTGAGCCGGCTCGTGCTCAACGCCCATCCCGAGAAGCGCATCGAAAAGCGCACCATCCGCGAGAAGACTGGAGCCTGACCATGCCCTGGACCCATGACGAAATGGCCGCACTGGCGGCCAAGGAACTGCAAGACGGCTTCTACGTGAACCTGGGCATCGGCCTGCCCACGCTGGTGGCCAACTTCGTGCCGCCGGACATCGAGGTCTGGCTGCAGAGCGAGAACGGCATGCTGGGCATCGGCCCGTTCCCGACCGACGACGAGGTCGATGCGGACCTCATCAATGCCGGCAAGCAGACGGTCACGACGCTGCCGGGTTCGTCGATCTTCGGCTCGCACGACAGCTTCGCGATGATCCGCGGCGGCAAGATCAACCTGTCCATCCTCGGGGCGATGCAGGTCACCGACAAGGGCGACATCGCCAACTGGATGATCCCGGGCAAGATGGTCAAGGGCATGGGCGGGGCGATGGACCTCGTCGGCGGCGTCAAGAGTGTCGTGGTGCTCATGGAGCATGTGGCGCGCAAGAAGGACGGCAGCTTCGACCTCAAGATCCTGCCGAGTTGCACGCTGCCGCTGACCGGTGTGGGGGTCGTCGACCGCATCATCACCGATCTGGCGGTGATGGACATCACCCCGCACGGGTTGAAGGTTGTTGAAGTGGCTCCGGGCGTGACACGCGAGGAGTTGCAGGCCAAGACCGGAGTGCCGCTTCAATAACGCGGTTTTCGGGCGGCTGTGCGCTGCAGGGCTGTCCACAGCGGCACCAGGCGCGCGTCGCCCATCACCGTCCGGTCGGTCTCCGGCCACAGGCAGTCGCGTCCGATCATGCCGGTGCGGTAGCGCAGCTCGCCGAGCGCCAGGTCGACGTCGAAGCACTCGCCGGGCTCGACCAGGGTGGCGGGCACCGACCACAGACCCATCGCGTTCCAGGCCACGCGCAAGCGCTTGAGCCGGTGGATGGCGCGCTCGGCCACGCGGCGCGGCGCATCCTGCAGCGACTGCGCCACCGCCTCTGCAGTGAGCAGCAGCTGCTCGAGCTCGCCATCCAGCGGTGCCAGTTCGGCGACCGGATCGGGGCAGGCCAGCGGCGTGTCACACCGTGGCGGCGGCTGGGTGGCGGCCCAGCGGGTGATCGGCCCGGCCCAGAAGCCGGACCACTCGCCGGGCATGAACTTCAGCGCGAAGGCAGCGCGTGCGCCCACCGCGGGCCGGCCATCGGCGATGCCCAGTACCAGCTCCACGACGCCCAGCAATTGCCCCATCGGCGAAAGCGCCGAACCCAGCGTCTGCCCGGGATAGCCAGTGCCATCCATGCGTTCATGGTGCTCGAGCACGGCGCGCGCCAGTTCATCGGGGTAGTCGGTGAGTTCGCGCAGCAGCATGGCGCCCACCTGTGGATGTGCCGCCAACTGGCGGTATTCCGTCAGGTCGAGCTGGCGCCTGGCGTCGAGATAGTCGGGATTGACGTAGACCTCGCCCAGGTCGTGAACCAGGCCGGCCAGCATCGCACGAGGTGCGAAGCCCGTTGGTGCCTGGACCTGTTGCGCAAGGGCGCCCGCCAGTGCCGCCGCGCGCACCGCGTGGCGGTAAGTGGCGGGGCGCACCTGCCGCGCCACCGTCAGCAGCAGCCGGACAACAGCGTGCAGGTGCAACTGGCGGGCATCGACGAGCAGACGCTTGGCATAGGGTTCGAGCAAGCCACGCAGGGGCTCGTTGGGTTCGGCCACCAAGGCTTCGAGATCGGCTGCGACCGCGGGCGCATCCACGCCGTCCTGGACGTCGAGCGAGGTCTCGAGCGGGGCGCGCAACTTGCGTTCGATGAGGCGCTGGTGCAGGTCCGGCGTGATGCGCAGATCGCGCGCCCAGAGCTGAGCCCCGGCCTCGTCGACGATGTCGCGCGACGTCACGATGCTGCGTTGCTCGCAGGCGCTGGTGATGGACGACAGCGCAAACGGGTTGGCGTGCAGGAACGACTCGGCGCTGGCGGACATGGGCCTCCCGGGTCGTCTTGCCGCGATCCCTGTGGCTTCGTCCGCCTCCGGCGGGTCTTGAGTGCGCGCAGCGGGCCGATTGCTACAGCCGGGTGATGGATGTCACGCCGGGGCAGCCAGCGCCCGAGCGCAGCGCTCGATGAGCGCGGGCCCCTCGTAGATGAAGCCTGTGTAGACCTGCACCAGGTCGGCGCCCGCGCGGCGCTTGTCGAGCGCATCCTGGGCGCTCATCACCCCGCCGACACCGATGATCGGATACGCCGGCCCGAGCTCGCTGCGCAGCGCGGCGATCACGCGGTTGGACGCATCGGCCACAGGTGCCCCCGAAAGCCCGCCGGCTTCTTCGGCATGGGGCAGACCACGCACCGCATCGCGGGCCAGCGTGGTGTTGGTGGCGATGACGCCGTCGATGCCCTGGGCCTGCAGGGTGCGGGCGATCACGCGCACCTGGTCGTCGTCGAGATCGGGTGCGATCTTCAGGAACAGCGGCACCCGCCGGCCATGCTCGACCTGCAGACCGCCACGGCGACGCTGCAGCCGCTCGAGCAGCGCCGCCAGTTCGCTGTCGGCCTGCAGTGCCCGCAGGTTCTTCGTGTTCGGGCTGGAGATGTTGACGGTGATGTAGTCGGCATGCGGGTACACGCCTTCCAGACCGAGCAGGTAGTCGTCGGCGGCCTGCTCGATGGGCGTGCTCGCGTTCTTGCCGATGTTCAGACCCAGGATTCCGCCCGCCGCACGAAAGCGCGTCGAGCGCCGCACGTTGGCCACGAACGCGGCCAGGCCTTCGTTGTTGAAACCGAAGCGGTTGATCAGGGCATGGGCCTGGGGCAGGCGAAACAACCGGGGCCGCGGGTTGCCCGGCTGCGGCCGTGGGGTGACCGTGCCGACCTCGATGAATCCGAACCCCATGGCACCCAGGCCGTCGATGCAGCGGCCGTTCTTGTCCAGGCCGGCGGCCAGGCCCACCCGGTTCGGGAAGTGCAGGCCGGCAACGGTGACCGGGTCGGCCACGCGTGGCTGCCACCACAGGCATTGCGCCGGCGTACGTTGCAGCCGATCGAGGGCCTCGAGCGTGAGGTCGTGGGCGCGCTCCGGGTCGAGGCCGAACAGGAACGACCGGGCCAGGGGGTAGGGAATCAACGACATCGGCGGTACCGGCGGACAGCGGCGCGAATTGTCGCAGAGCGGGTGGCCGCGTCGGCTGCCCGGAGCCTGCGCCCAGTCACCGGGCCGGGCCGACGGGATAATGCGAGGACGGCGCCGCGTCCCCGCGGCGACTCCGTCAACACCGATTGCCGAGGACTTCCCCCCATGACCCAGGACGAACTCAAGGCCCTCGTGGGCCGTGCCGCGCTCGAGCATGTGGTGCCCGGCACCGTGGTGGGCGTGGGCACCGGCTCCACGGTCAACCACTTCATCGACATGCTGGCCGCGATCAAGGACCGCATCCTCGGCGCCGTTTCGAGCTCGGTGCGCAGCACCGAGAGGCTGCAGGCACATGGCATTGCAGTGCTGGACGCTGCGGCAGTCGAGCGCATCCCTGTGTACATCGATGGCGCCGATGAGATCGATGGCCGCGGCTGCATGATCAAGGGCGGTGGTGCCGCGCTGACGCGCGAAAAGATCGTCGCCGACCTGGCCGAGCGCTTTGTGTGCATTGCCGACGAGTCCAAGCTGGTCGACGTTCTCGGGACCTATCCGTTGCCGGTGGAAGTGATCCCGATGGCGGCGGCGCAGGTGGCGCGGCGCTTTGCCGCAACCTACGGTGGCCGCGCCGCGGTTCGCGCCGGCGTGGTGACGGACAACGGCAACCACGTCCTCGACGTCCAGGGCCTGCGCATTGGCGATCCGCTGGCCATGGAGACCGAAGTCAACCAATGGCCAGGCGTGGTCACGGTGGGCATCTTCGCGCGCCACCGCGCCCGCGTGTGCCTGCTGGGCACGGCGCAGGGCGTCAGGACGATGCGTTTCGATTGAGCCGCACCGCGTAGCGCGCGGGGTCGACCGCGTCGAGCAGCCGGGTGGGCACCGGCATCGGCAGCCCCAGCATCCACGCGGCGAGCACCTCGCCGGCCAGCGTGGCATGGGTGAGCCCGCGTGAACCCAGCCCCGCGGCCACGTACAGGCCCGGGATGCGTTCCACCTGGCGTGCTTGGACGGTCCTTGCGTTGACCCGGGGCACCGGCACGGCGCCCAACCAGGGCAGACGGTCGCCGGGCTGCAGCCGCCAGCCCACGAGCGATTCCGGCTGCCGCAAGACGCCGTCCGACAGGGGCAACCCGGTCAGGCGCCGCAGGGTTTCGAGGTTCTGGCGGCTGTCGCCTGGGCGCGGGCTTGGATCGGGGTCGGCAGCCTGGCGGGTCGCGCCGCTGAGCACGCGCCCATCGGGCAGTTGCAGCGCATAGCCGCCACCGGCCAGAGGCAAGGGCAGGCGGGCGGTGCCCGATGGCCAGACGTCGACTTGCCCGCGTGTGATCTGCCATGGCCAGCGCGGCTCGCCGCACAGCCGCGGTGCATCGCCGGCATTGGCCAGCACCACGGCATCGACCTCGGCCAGCACCGTGCCGGTGTCACCGTGCAGGCGCCAGTGCGGGCCTGCGGGTGCGAGCTGCTGCACCTGCGTGTCGGCATGCACCGTGACGCCGGGCGTGTCCCGCAGCTGCGCCGTCCAGACCAGCGGCGCGACCCAACCGCCACCGGGATAGAACCATGCCGGCGTGCGAGCCGCATCCGGGCACAGGGCAGCCACCGCATCTCCATCGAGCGCCTGCGCCCACTGCGGCGGCAGGGCCTGGGCGCTCAGGCGATGGCGCATCGCCTCCACCGGCAACGTCTGCTCCAGGCGCAGCAGTCCCATGGCGCCGGGCAGGGTGCCACGGGCGACAGCCGGCGCGAACTCGGTTTGCGCACGCAGTGCGGCAGCACGCAGCCACAGCGCGTGCGGCCCGTCCTGCGCATGCACCACGCCGTGGAACAACCCACCCAGGCCCGCATAGGGCTGCAGCGTCGGCGCTGGTGCGGCGTCGTACAGATCGACCTGCACGCCCTCGCGTGCCAGTGCGCGGGCCACCGACGCACCGGCCAGGCGAGCACCGACCACCGCCACATGTCGGGCCGCGCCAGCCCGCCGGCCCAGCGGTGGCAGATTGGAAAAGCGTGGTGCGAACCTCGCAACGGTCATCTCGCGTTTGCCACCATACCCCCGGGCCTTGGTGACGTCGAAGCCGGCCGCATGCAGGCCGTCGCGCACCACCGCCGCCACGCTCCAGGTGGCAGCCGTGGCACCTGTGGCAGACAGGCGCGGCAACTGGCGCAGCACCTCGGGCGTCCACATCGCCGGGTTGCGCTCGGGCGCAAAGCCGTCGAGGTAGATCGCATCGGCCTGCAGCTGCAGTTGCGGCAGCGCCTCGTGCACTTCGGCCAGCACGAGCAGCAGGGAGACCCGTCCGCCGTCGAAGTCGAGCCGGTGGATGTCCGGCGTCAGTGGCGGCCAGCGGTGGCACAGCTCGCCAGCACGATCAGGCACCCCACTGTGGCGGTGGGCAGCAGCCAACTGCTCGGCGGTGACCGGGTGGCCCTCGATCGACACGAACACCAGCCGGTCGCAGCGGCGCGGGTTGTCGCGCCAGGCCTTCCAGGTGGCCAGAAAGTTGTGACCCAGGCCGAAACCGGTCTCGAGCACCACGAAGCGGCTGCGGCCCTCCCAGCGCTCGGGCAGCCCGTTGCCCGCCAGGAAGACATGCCGCGCCTGCTCCGGCGCCCCGGCGCGGGCGTGATACACGTCGCCGTAGCGCATCGAGCGGGGCGTACCGTCGGTGTCCCACGTCAGGTCGGCGGGTGTCAGGGGCGAGAAGCTCACGTGCAAAGGACCGCGGCGTGATCGTCAGGGCGAGTGCCAGCGCCAACGACAAGGGGCACCGAAGTGCCCCCCATACGCGACGCGCCGGCGCGATGCCGGATCAGACCCGCTTGCGGTATTCGTTGGTGCGGGTGTCGATTTCGATCTTGTCGCCCTGGGCAACGAAGATCGGGACCTGGACTTCGTGGCCGGTGGCGATCTTGGCCGGCTTGAGCACCTTGCCGGAGGTGTCGCCCTTCACGGCGGGCTCGGTCCAGGTGACTTCACGCACCACGGTGGTGGGCAGTTCCACCGAGATGGCCTTGCCGTCGTAGAAGACCACTTCGACCGCCATGCCATCCTCGAGGTAGCTGATGGCGTCACCCATGTTCTCGGCCTCGACCTCGAACTGGTTGTATTCGCTGTCCATGAAGACGTACATCGGGTCGGCGAAGTAGGAGTAGGTGCACTCCTTCTTGTCGAGCACGATCTGTTCCATCTTGTCGTCGGCCTTGAACACGACTTCGGTGCCGCCGTTGTTCAGCAGGCTCTTGAGCTTCATGCGCACGGTGGCGGCATTGCGGCCGCCGCGGGAGTACTCGGTCTTGAGCACGACCCACGGGTCCTTGCCCTGCATGATGACGTTGCCGGCGCGGATTTCTTGAGCGATCTTCATGGGTCAATCCCGTTTCGTACCTTCGGTACCTGTGGACGCAAAGCCCAATATTCTAGCCTTTTCGTGGGCGAAATGGATCAGTTGGCCGGCCAGATCGGCCTGGGCGAGCAATCCTGCTCGCCAGCGCAGGCAGGCGGAGCGCCAGGCGCCATCGTCCGGCCAGGGGTTGGGCCACGGTCCTGCGCCATTCCACGCATGCCAGAGCTGGCGCAGCGCGCCCGCGTGCGACGCGGCGAGTCCATTGGCAGCCCCGAACCGGTCGAGAAACGCATCGAGCTTGGCCAGGTGCACGCCGTCTTGCTGCACGTAGGGCTGCCAGATGAAGGGTACCGCCGCCCATTGCGCCTGGACGAATGAGTCCTCGCCTCGAATGAAGTTCAGGTCGGTGCAATGCAGCAACTCGTCGAACGTGACTTGCGGCAGGTGCGGCAGACACCGCGCTCGCAGGTGGGGGCAGGCCTTCACCCGTTCGATCAGCCCGGCGGCGGCGCCGGGTGCACACAGCAGTTGGGTGGGCGTGGGCCCGAGCGCCGTCACCAGCGGTTCCAGCGGTGCTCCGGGGTAGCAGAACACCAGCACGGTTCGTTCGCCCCGGCGCGGCGCCCAGCCGTGCGCAGCCAACCAAGCAGGTGGTGCCTCCCGGGGTGCCGACCCCCGCAGCAGTCCACCGGTGGCCGCGGTGTAGCCCGGGTAGTAGAACCACTTCGTCAATCCCTGCCCCGGGCCGCAGCCCTGTGGCGAGGCCAGCCCGTGCGAGCGCTCGACGTAGTCTTCCGCGCTGAGGTACTCGAGGTTGATCCACACCGGCGCAGGCGAGCGCGCAGCCATGCGGGCCACGAAACCGGCCGGCGGGTCGCAGCCGAAGGCCTCGATCACGACATCGCCTGGCGCGACGTCGGCATGCTCGGCAGAGGACCAGGCGTGCACCTCCACCGGGGCCTGCGCAGCCGGCGCCATCCAATCGAGCGCGCTGGCGTCATCCACCCACAGCCGCACCGTCTGGTCGCGCTCGGCGAGCGCGCAGCACAGCCGCCAGCACACGCCGATGTCGCCGTAGTTGTCGATCACGTGGCAGAACACGTCCCAGTGCATCGGCGGATTATCCGGCCCGCCGCGCGACGAGAAGGGCATGTCCACCGCGGTCGCGGTGGCGGCAGAATCGAATGCCGATGAACGACACCGCCACCGACACGCCAGCCCCGCCCGAGCCACCAGCGACGCGGCGCGAGCGTCTGCTGACCGAAGTGGCGGCCCTGCCGGCGCTGCCGGGGGTCTATCGCTTCTTCGACGATCACGACCAACTGCTCTACGTGGGCAAGGCGCGGGCGCTGAAGAAGCGGGTGTCCAGCTACTTCCAGAAGGACCATGGCGGCACGCGCGTGGGGCAGATGGTGGCGCGGGTCGCGCGGCTGGAGACCACGGTGGTGCGCACCGAGGCCGAGGCGCTGCTGCTCGAGAACAACCTGATCAAGACCCAGAACCCGCGCTTCAACATCCTCTTTCGCGACGACAAGAGCTACCCTTACCTCAAGATCTCGAGCCACGCCTATCCCCGGCTGGCCTACTACCGTGGCGCGGTCGATCGGCGGCACCGCTACTTCGGCCCGTATCCGGGCGCATGGGCGGTGAAGGAAGCCATCGTCCTGATGCAGAAAGCCTTCCGCCTGCGCACCTGCGAGGACACGGTGTACGCGCACCGCTCGCGGCCGTGCCTGCTTTACCAGATCAGGCGCTGTTCGGCGCCATGCGTGGGGCTGATTTCGGCCGATGACTACGCGAGCGACGTCGCGCATGCCGAGCGGTTCCTGCGGGGTGAGTCCGACGAGGTGATCGCACTGCTGCAGCAGCGCATGATGGCCTATGCCGACGCGCTGGAGTACGAGCGTGCCGCCGAGGTGCGCAATCAGATCAGCGCCCTGTCACGCGTGCTGGCGCAGCAGGCGGTCGACGAGAACAGCCAGTCGGCGCGCGAGCGCGATGTCGACGTGCTGGCGGTGAAGGTGCAGGGGGGGCGCGCGTGCGTCAACCTGGCGATGGTGCGCGGCGGACGTCACCTGGGCGACCGCGCTTACTTTCCGAGTCATGTGGAGGAGGCAACGGCGGTGGCGGAGCCCCTGGACGGTGGCGACGACTGCGCGGCACGCGTGCCCGAGGTGCAGGTGATCGAGGCCTTCGTCACGCAGCACTACCTGGGCGTGGCACCGCCGCCGTCGCTGGTGACCAGTCACCGCATCGATCCGGCGCTGCTGGCTGTCTTGTCCGAGCAGACCAGCGTGCGCATCACCGCGCAGCACCAGCCACGCGAGCAGCGCCGAATTTGGTTGCAGATGGCCGTTCAGGGCGCCGAGCTGGCGCTGACCCGTCTGCTGGCCGAGGAAGGCTCGCAGCGCGAGCGCACCCGCGCGCTGGTCGATGCGCTCGACCTGGGATTGACCGACCTGGATACCTTCCGCATCGAGTGTTTCGACATCAGTCACACCGCTGGCGAGGCCACGATGGCATCGTGCGTGGTCTACGAAAACCATGGCATGCGCAACAGCGAGTACCGGCGCTTTCGCATCGAAGGCATCACCGGCGGCGACGACTACGCGGCAATGCGGCAGGTGCTCACGCGCCGCTACGCGCGCGTGGCCCAGGCGCTGGCCGATGCGGGGATGCCGGGCAGCGCCAACCCCGGCGGCGTTCGCATGCCCGACCTGGTGCTGGTCGACGGCGGGCGAGGACAGGTGGCAATGGCGCGCGAAGTGTTCGAGTCGCTGGGGCTGGACACCGGCCTGATTGCGGGTGTCGAGAAAGGCGAGGGGCGCAAGGTCGGGCTCGAGGAACTGGTGTTCGCCGACGGCCGTGACAAGCTCAGTCTGTCGCACGACTCTGCGGCGCTGATGCTCGTGGCCCAGATTCGCGACGAGGCGCATCGATTTGCGATCACCGGCATGCGTGCCCGGCGTGCCAGCGTGCGCACCGGAGGCAGCCAGATCGAAGACATACCTGGCGTGGGACCAAAGCGGCGGGCACGCCTGCTGCAGCGGTTCGGCGGTGCGCGCGGCGTGGCGGCTGCCAGCGTCGACGAGATCGCCGGTGTCGAGGGGATCTCGCGAGAACTGGCGGAGGCGATCTATCGTGCGTTGCGTTGACATCCTTCGCGGCACAGCGGGCATTCGAGTTGCGGGTTCGGTCAAGGCGGCAACGGCCGCATGCCTGGCGATACTGGCCGCATGCACGGCACCGCCGCCTCCGGCGCCGTTGCCCGGTGCGGCATCGACCGCGGGGCAGGCGTCCGCACCTGTGCCTGCGGTCGAGCCCGCGCCACCGGCGGCCGCTGCAGCTGAGCAGCGGCGGGCACGCAACTGGGACGAGTACCGCCAGCGCGCTGCACAACGCCTGGTCAGCCAGAACCCCAAGGGCGCGCACCTCGGCCCGGTGCAGCAACCGGCGCTGGCCATACCCGTGCTCGAGATCGAACTCAATGGCGACGGCAGCGTGCGCAAGGTTTCCGTGCTGCGCCAGCCGAGCCAGGCGCGCGACACGGTCCGTCTGGCGATCGACGCTGTGCATCGGGCGGCACCGTTTGGCGAGGTGTCGCATCTGCCTCGCCCCTGGCGCTATACGGAGGTTTTCCTGTTCGACGACACGCGCCGCTTCAAGCCGCGTACGCTGGACGAATGACCCCGCGCCCGCCTGTGCTGGGAGCGAGCGGGAGCCAACATCGATGACTCCGCGGACTGGTGCCCCGGCACAGGCAGCGCTCCGGCACAATGGCGCCATGTTCCTCACGCTGCCGACGGTTCTGACCTGGGCGCGCATCGTCGCGATCCCGCTGATCGTCGGTGTGTTCTACCTGCCTGTCGACGACCGCACGCGCAACCTGATTGCCACGGTGATGTTTGTCATCGTCGCACTCACCGACTGGGCCGACGGGTGGCTTGCACGTCGGCTGAATCAGACGTCGGCCTTTGGTGCCTTTCTTGATCCGGTGGCCGACAAGTTCCTGGTGTGCGCGTCGCTGCTGGTACTGGTGCAGCTCGATCGCGTCAGCGCCCTGATTGCCTTGGTCATCATCGGCCGCGAGATTGCGATTTCGGCACTGCGCGAATGGATGGCCCAGATCGGCGCCGCACGCAGCGTGGCGGTGCACATGCTGGGCAAGCTCAAGACCACCACGCAGATGGTGGCCATTCCGTTCCTCTTGTACAACGGCCGACTGTTCGATCTGATCGATACCCGCTGGTGGGGAACGGTGCTCATCCTGATGGCCACTGTGCTGACCATCTGGTCGATGGTCTACTACCTGCAGAAGGCGCTGCCGGAGATCCGTGCCAAGGCTCGTTGAGCTGCCTCGCTGACCCGTGTGATGCGTCTGGCCAATTGCCCATAGAATCCGCGCCTTCGCGCTTGACACTGCAGTGGGGCGTGGCTGTAATCGAATCGGGGCGCGCCGGCCCGCGAGCACGGGTCGGCGGGCCACGGCAAACGTTACGAATCATTCAGGTCCATCGAGAGGGGGCACCTTCGTGAACAAGTCCGAACTGATCGAGCACATGGCCAAGCAGGCCGATATCTCCAAGGCGGCCGCCACGCGGGCCCTGGAGGCACTCATCGGCGGCGTGAAGTCGACGTTGAAGAAGAACGGCAGCGTGTCGATCGTCGGGTTCGGAACGTTCGCGGTCAGCAAGCGCGCGGCGCGCAGCGGCCGCAACCCGCGCACCGGGGCCACCATCAAGATCAAGGCAGCCAAGGTGCCGAAGTTCCGCGCCGGCAAGGGCCTGAAGGACGCGCTCAATTGATTTTTCCGCGCCCGCCATGGCGGGCCGCGGGTGCTTAGCTCAGTTGGTAGAGCGGCGCCCTTACAAGGCGTAGGTCGGCGGTTCGAGCCCGTCAGCACCCACCATCGGTAAAATGCCGGGCGCGTCATTTCCCGCGTGTCGGCAGGCAGTGGCATGTGCCCTGATGTCGGGTTGATCCAAGGCGAACCGCGGTTCGCCTTTTTCGCATTCAGCTGGCCTGTCGTACGCGCAAGCCGGCATTCGAGGCAGTGTTCATGTTCGAGTTCATTCGCACGCACACCAAACTGCTGCAGCTGCTGCTGCTGCTGCTGATCCTGCCGTCGTTCATTGTGTTCGGCATTCAGGGCTACACCCAGTTCACCGAAGGCCAGCAGCAGGCGGTGGCAACGGTCGCGGGTCAGTCGATCTCTCAGGGCGAGTGGGATGCCGCGCACCAGCAACAGGTCGAACGTATCCGGCAGCAGGCGCCCAATCTCGATCCCAAAATGTTCGACACACCTGAGGCCCGAGCCCAGACCCTCGAGGCGCTGGTGCGCGAGCGCGTCATGCAGGTCGCAGCGTACAAGCTCCATTTGCAGGTGGGCGATGACCGCCTGCGCCGGCTGTTCGCACAGGACCCGCAGTTCGCGACGATACGAAACGCCGACGGCAGCGTGAACAAGGAGCTGTTGCAGGCACAGGGCATGTCGTCCGAAAGCTTTGCTGAACGGCTGCGCCTGGACTTGGCGATCCAGCAAGTGAGCCGCGGCGTGACCGACAGTTCGCTGGCCTCGCCGTCCGTTGTGTCGAGCGCGCTCGACTCGATGCTGCAGCGCCGCGAGATCCGGGTCGCGCGCTTCGACGCCAAGGACTACATGGCCCGGGTCGATCCGTCTCCGGCCGATCTGCAGGCGTACTACACGTCGCATCCGACCGAGTTCGTTTCGCCTGAGCAGGCTGAGATCGAATACGTGGTCCTGGACCTCGAGATGCTGTCCAAGGGCCTCACGGTGCCAGAGGCAGATGCCAAGGCCTATTACGAGGCCAACGTGTCTCGGTACACCGCTGCCGAGGAACGCCGTGCGCGGCACATCCTGATCAAGGCCGACACGTCCGCCGCGCCCGACGTGCGCCAGAAGGCGCGTGCGCAGGCCGAGGCGCTCGTCACTCAGGCGCGCCAGAACCCCAAGGCGTTTGCCGACCTGGCGCGCAAGAATTCGCAGGACGAAGGCTCGGCTGCCCAAGGCGGCGACCTCGACTTCTTCAGCCGGGGTGCAATGACCAAGCCGTTCGAAGACGCGGCATACGCGATGAAGCCGGGCGAAGTGAGCAACGTGGTCGAGACCGAGTTCGGCTACCACGTCATCCTGCTCGAGGCCACCCGGGGCGGCGAGCGCCAGCCGTTCGAAGCGGTGCGTGCGTCGATCGAGGACGACATTCGTCGCCAGCTTGCCCAGAAGCGCTGGGCCGAGGCCGCCGAGCAGTTCACCAATACCGTCTATGAACAGCCCGACAGCCTGCAACCGGTGATCGAAAAGCTGAAGCTGGAAAAGCGCACGGCGACCGTTGGGCGCACGCCCGCGCCTGGCGCCGCAGGCGCTTTGGCGTCGGCCAAACTGCTCGATGCCGTCTTCGCTACCGATGCCGTGAAGAACAAGCGCAATACCGATGGCGTGGAGGTGGGGCCGAACCAGTTGGCTGCAGCGCGGGTGATCCGCCACCAACCCACCCGCACGCTACCTCTCGACGAGGTGAAGGACCGTGTCGCGACGCAGGTACGCCTGACCCAAGCCGTGGCGCTGGCGCGCAAGGACGGCGAGGCGCGACTCGCCCAGGCGCGCAGCGGTGGCGACGCAGCGTGGAATGCCAGCATCGTGGTCTCGCGTGTCGACCCGGCGGGGCAACCGAGGCCCGTGGTGGACGCGGTGCTTCGAACCGATGCTTCGCGCCTGCCCGCGCATGTGGGTGTCGACCTGCCCGGTCAGGGCTATGTGGCGGTGCAGATCGACAAGGTCTTGCCTCGCGAGGTGAGGACTGAGGAGAACGCGCAGCTTCAGTCGCAGTATGTGCAGTTGTGGGCCCAGGCGGAGTCTGCTGCCTACTACCAGGCGCTGCGCAAGCGCTACCAGGTCGAATTGAAGGCCGACGCCAAGGCGGCACGGTCGGTTGACGCCGCATCCGCGGCCAGCCGCTGACGGATGAGAGCCGGGATCCGTTCTATAATCTTCGGCTCTAACGGTGGCTGTAGCTCAGTTGGTAGAGTCCCAGATTGTGATTCTGGTCGTCGTGGGTTCGAGTCCCATCAGCCACCCCATCCCAGCGTTTCATCAGGTCCCATGCCGGACCGAACTTCCCGCTAAATCAACGACTTAGCCGGTCGCTTGAGTCAGGAAGGTTCCTGCCGTCCCACGGCAGCGCAGCGCAAGTAGGGGAACATGTAGGGGAACAAATGGCGTTCGTCATGCCATTTGGAGCTTTGTTCCCCTATGCTCACCGACAAGCAGTGCAAGAACGCGTTCTGCCCAGAGGGCAAAGCCCGCGCACGGGCGACCGATTCAGGTGGTCTCTACCTCGAAGTTGCCGGCGCCGGGTCCAAGCGCTGGTTCTGGAAGTACTACTTCGACGGAAAAGAGAAGCGCCTCTCCTTGGGTTGCTACCCTGAGGTCAGCCTCAAGGATGCTCGGGCCGCTCGAGACGATGCGCGGAAGCAACACCAATCAGGCATCGACCCGGTGCTCGCAAGGCAGGTCGACCGTCTCAGTTCCCGGTTCGACGCCAACGCCAGCTTCGAGGTGACCGCGCGCGAGTTCCACGCGACCAAGAAGGTCGGCTGGAGCGATCACTACGCCAAGCGCTGGATGGAGCGCCTCGAGAAGGACATCTTTCCCTGGCTGGGCAAGCTTCCGCTCTCCCAGATCGGCGCACCGATGCTGCTGCAGACGCTGCGGCGGGTCGAGGCACGTGGCACGCGCGAACTACCTCACTCTCTGCTGGAAGCCTGCGGGCAAGTGTTTCGATACGGCGTGGCCACCGGACGTTGTGAGCGCAGTCCCGCGTCCGATCTCCGCGGCGCACTGAAGCCGGTGCTGACCAGGCACGTCTCGGCGATCGTCGAGCCCGATCAGGTCGGCGACTTGATGCGCGCGATCGACGGCTACCACGGTCACCCCGTCACCCGGGCGGCACTGCTTCTGTCGGCACTGCTCTTCCAGCGGCCAGGGAACATCCGGCAGATGGAGTGGGCCGAACTGGATCTCGAGGCAAGGATGTGGGCGATACCCTCCGCCAAGATGAAGCGGACAAAGCGGGAGAAGATCAACGGAAGGCCGCATCTGGTTCCGCTCGCCACCCAGGCTGTAGACGCTCTGAAGGACCTGATGCCGCTGACCGGCCGAGGGCGATACGTGTTTCCGTCCCTGATCAGTGCCAAGCGGCCGATGAGCGAAAACACGGTCCGCGTTGCCCTGCGCCGGCTAGGCTTCGACAACGAGACGATGACTCCCCATGGATTCCGGGCGATGGCCCGTACCTTGATGGTGGAGCGGCTCAACGTGGCGCCGGACGTGATCGAGGCCCAGCTGGCACATGGGAAGTCCGGCCCGCTGGGCGCTGCCTACGACAGAGCGGAGTTCATCGAACAGCGGCGCGACATGATGAGCGCCTGGGCCGACTACCTGGACTCCTTGAAGAACTGCCGCACTTCGGGGCAGCGTCCCGCTGTGCCCTGCGAGCCCATGCGGGAGAGCACCACGGAAGCCTGATGTTTGTGTAGGCTTCCCCCGGATCGACCAGAGACGGCTCAGGGGTTGGCCCTCAAGGGTCGTTTCGGACACAGGCTGCAACAGCGTGAACCTCGAAGGCCAGGACACTGTCTTCCGTGAGCTTGAGTTGACCTTACTTCAAATGCGAATGCTGGCCTTCTTGGTGCTTGTCCTTGCGGGTGCCCTGGCCGGGTGGGCGATGGGGCAGGACGAAGCTTTGGCCACGCGGCTTGTCCTCGCGGCGGTCGGCGCCCTCGTGGGGGCTGCAGTGGGGGGTGCGCTGCTCAAGATTGGGCGGGGGCAGGTGTCTCGATCGCTCACAGCCAATCCCATTCCAGGTTCTGGCGTGACTTCCGAGGACCTCGCGGCCAACTACTGGCGCGACAAGGGACACCCACCCTTCATGAAGCCGCCTGAGGGGGACCCGCCATCTCGCGGGCCCGATTGACTACCGCTTGATGATCCCCTTCACCGCGTCTTTGGCATCTTGGAAGGTCTCGGCCGCGTCCCGGGCCACTTGCCTTGCGGTGCCTTTGAATAGCGACTGCCGTGGGGAAATCGTGCCGTCGTCGGCGCGCCTGGGGCTCCGCTCGTCATCGAACTCGTGCCGTCGAGCAGCAGTCCGGCCACGCAGATCGTCCGACGACGTCTGAATCTGCTGGCGAGCGTCGCTTGGTTCGGGCGCAGGTTGTGCCGGTGGAGCGACTGGAAGAGGAGCCTGACGAACCGCGCCCGTCGCTCTTCGATATGTAGCGTCAATGTCCGGCGTGGTGCGCGGGTCACCGCTGTTGGTCGTGTACAGATGGCGGACGTCGTCGAAGGATGACGGCATGCCAGTGCCGTCGCTGAAATTTCGGGTTGGAGCCAGCGCCTGTCGGGCAAGTTCAGCGCTCAGCAATTGTTGAGCGGACGCGCTGGTACCACCGTACTGTTCAGCGTACCGAGTGAACATCGCCAGGTTGTAGGGATCCTGCGCAATGTCGATTGAAATCGAATCGCCTCTCTCCCTGGCCACGGCAAGCCGCTCAGAGAACGCGGCGCGATCGGCAAGGGAAGCATCTGCGCGGGCGGAGCGCGCGGTTGTGGTGGCGATCCTCGACGACAGTTCGCGTGCCTCGCGAGCATCGGTGGCTACAAGGCTCGCGACGGAACTGTCGCGCGACACACGATCGCCGAACTGCTTGAACTCCGAGGCCTGCTCGGACGTGAGCGCACCAAGCACCTTCCGCTCGTCTGCACTCAGTCCGGACAGGTAGGTCTTGTCTGCACTCGCGTTCAGTTGGGCGCCAACGAACCGCGCATTGAATCCGGCGTGACCTGTAACGCCAAGCGCAATGCGAGCAACCTGAGACTGTGTCAGCCCAGTGGACTCGGAAACGCTTCGGGAGATCTGATCCAGCCGATCGATGGTTTGCCCCAACTGCTCGAAGCTGCTGGATGTCGACCCCGTGCTGCTCCGCGATGACTTCAGCTTTGCCAATCCCTTGGTGAATGCCTCGGACAGCACCGCCGAACGTTCGGTGCTGGCAGCGACCGCTTCGCTTCGGGCTGCGTCGACCTGGCGGCTGGCGTCCTGCACGTCCTGCTCGCTCACCCGCATCGATACGACCCGGGACGCGTAGCCCTGGTTGCGCAGCAGGCTGACGGCGGTCCGGCCGGTCAGCATGTTCGACGAGAAGGTGTTGCCGCTGATG
>JABWBN010000184.1 GCA_013360485.1 Burkholderiaceae bacterium
GCCACGTCCAGCAAGACGCGGCCGAGGCCGCGCAGGAAGCCATCCGGCGCGCGCGCGGATCGGGCCGCACCCGGTCGCGTACACAGTGGGATGGCAACGTGGCCCGACCCGATGCCTTCGACCGGCCGCCGCCGCGTTCGCCCAAGGATTTGCACTGAGGCGACTCGGTTCAAGCCGCCAGTAGCATCCTCGCGTTCGCAGACGTGACTGGCCGCCCGCATCCCCGGTTCGCAGGGGATGCCTCGACCGGGCCGACACACATGCGTCATCGAGCGGCAGCACACTCCCGCCGCTCGAGTCGCCCCCGTCAGGGGGCACCGGGCCCGGCGGCCGTTGTGCCGGCTTACTTCACGCGCGCTTCTGAGGCGACATGGCCTATACCGACCTGATCATTTCCGAGTACATCGAGGGCAGCAGCAACAACAAGGCGCTCGAGTTCTACAACGGCACCGGCACGCCGATCGACCTGGCCGCCGGCGGCTATGTGGTGCAGATGTACTTCAACGGCAGCACATCCGCGGGGCTGACCATCAACCTGAGCGGCACCGTCGCGCCGGGCGATGTGTTCGTGCTGGCGCATGCATCGGCGGCCAGTGCCATCCTGGCGCAGGCCGACCAGACCAACAGCTCGGGTTGGTACAACGGTGATGACGCTGTGGTGCTGCGCAAGGGCGGCACCGGTGGTGCCGTGGTCGACTCCATCGGACAGGTCGGCTTCGACCCGGGCACCGAGTGGGGCACCGGCCTCGTCAGCACCGCCGACAACACGCTCACCCGCAAGACCAGCGTCAGCGCCGGCGACACGTCCGCGGGCGACGCGTTCGATCCGGCCGCCCAGTGGGATGGCGCCGAGCGCGACACGTTCTCTGACCTGGGTCGCTACGGCGGGGGCGGGGGCGGCGGCGACCCGGCGGTGCCCGCGCTCATTTCCGCGGTGCAGGGCAGTGGCGCCCAGTCGCCGATGCTGGGTCGCGCCGTCACCGTCGAGGCCATCGTCGTCGGCGACTTCCAGGGCACCGGTGGCCTGGGGGGGTTCTTCCTGCAGGAGGAGGACGCTGATGCCGACGGCATCGCCGCGACCTCCGAGGGTCTCTTCGTCTATCAGGGCGGCGGCAGCTTCGCCGAGGTGACGGTGGGCGATCGGGTTCGGGTCACGGGCATCGTCACCGAGTATGCGAGCGGCACCAGTTCGCTCACCGAATTGGCTCGACTGACCGAGGTGACGGTGTTGGCTTCGGCGCAGCCGTTGCCGGCCACCACCGCGCTGGCGTTTCCGCTGGCCGATGCCGCGGCGCTGGAGTCCCTCGAGGGCATGCAGGTGGCGGTGGCCACGACGATGGCCGTGACGGCCACCGACACGCTGGGTCGCTATGGCGAGGTGCTGCTGGCCAGCGACGGCCCTGGAAACCAGCCGGGAACCGATGCTCGACTGGACACCTACACGCAATTCAACACCCCGGACGCCAGCGGATACGCCGATTACCTCGACCAGGTGGCGCTGCGCCGACTGGTGCTCGATGACGGCCAGTCCGGCAGCTATCCCACCACCATCGTCCATGGCCGTGGCGGTGCACCGTTGAGTGCCTCGAACACGCTGCGCGGCGGTGACACGGTGCAGGGTCTGGTGGGCATACTCGATGACCGCTTCGGTTCGGCCGATACCGGTGCCTATCGGCTGCAGCCCACCCAGGCGGCCGACTTCCAGCCGACCAACGAGCGCATGCCGGCACCCGATGTGGGCGGGCGGATCGTCGTCGCCGCGATGAACGTGCTGAACTACTTCACCACGCTGGGTTCGCGCGGTGCGGACACGGCCGTCGAGTTCGAGCGTCAGCAGGCCAAGATCGTCGCCGCCATCGACGGCCTGGACGCCGACGTGGTGGGTCTGATCGAGTTGCAGAACAACGGCTGGGGTGCCGGCAGTGCGATCGGCGCGCTGGTCGAGGCGCTGAATCAGGCGGCCGGTGCCGGCACCTGGGCGGCAGTGGATCCCGGCCAGCCAACGCTGGGCACCGACGAGATCACCGTGGGCCTGATCTACCGCACCGCCACGGTGTCGCCGGTCGGCGCGGCTGCGGTGCTCGACAGCAGCGTCGATCCGCGCTTCGACAGCAGCGCACAGCGACCCAGCCTGGCCCAGACCTTCCGCGACGAGGCCACCGGCGCGCTGTTCACGCCGGTGGTGAACCACCTGAAGTCCAAAGGCTCGTCGGCCGGACTGCCCGGTGACGCCGATAAGGGCGACGGCCAGGGCCTGAGCAACGCCACCCGCACGCAGGCGGCACTGGCACTGGCCGACTGGCTGGCCACAGATCCGACAGGGCAGGGCGATGCCGACTACCTGGTGCTGGGCGACCTCAACGCGTATGCGATGGAAGACCCGCTCATGGCCCTGCGAGCCGGGGCCGACGACGTCGCCGGCACGGCCGATGATCTGTTGGACCTGCTGCCCGGCAGCAGCGCGTCGTTCGAGTTCGGCGGACAGTGGGGCGCGCTCGATCACGCATTGGCCACGGCGTCCCTGGCAGCGCAGGTGAGCGGCGCGGTCAAGTGGCACATCAACGCCGATGAGCCCGCTGTGCTGGACTACAACACCGAGAACAAGACACCAGCCCAGCAAACCGACCTGTATGCAGCCGATGCCTACCGGTCGTCCGACCACGATCCGGTGCGGGTGGGCCTCGACCCGGGCCTGACCATCGACGGTACCGCGCGCACCGACGTGCTGGTGGGCAGCATCGGCGCCGACTCGCTGCGCGGCGGGCAGGGGCGCGACCTGCTCGTGGGTGGCTCCGGTCGCGACCGCTACATCTACACCTCGGTGCTCGACACCGGCGACGCCATCGTCGGCTTCGAGATCGGCACCGACCGGCTGATGCTGGACGCACTGCTGGCGCAGATCGGCTATGCCGGTTCCGACCCGGCCGCCGATGGCCGCGTGCTGGCCTGGCCGGTCGACCTGTCGGCTGGCGCGGGGCTGTTCGGGCACACGCTGGTCATGCTCGATGTCGATGGCCCAGGCGGCGCCGATCCGACGCTGTTGGTCGACCTGATCGGCGTGCTCACCGCCGACGCGGGCGCACTGCTGGGCTGATGGCCTGCCTGCCGTTGGCCCAATCGCCCTGTTCCAACCTGAACCACCCCTTTGACTCGCGATCCTCACCATGCCTGATCCGAACCATCGCCATCGTCCTGCTCGCAACGGGCGTACCGCAGCCACTGGACTCGCCCTGGTGCTGTGCGTCGCGGTAGCGCAGGCCACAACGGTCACGGTCGACTTCGATGCGATCGATCCCGCCACCGGTCTCGTGCGCGGGCACGGGCGCCTGAGCTACGACGACGCCGTGGCACTGCCCGCGGGACCCTTCGCCGACGAGACACACCATGCCCTCACGGCCTTCGAGTTCGTCTTCGATGGCGCGGACGTCGCACTGCCCGACCTGTTGTGGGGCGAGGCGGTGATGGCCGGCGGCGTCTTCGCCGGCCTGGATGCCGGCGTGGCCGGCCGCTACAGCTGGCTGCCGGCGCAACCGGGTGTGCCGGCGGCGATGGCCTACGTGGGTGCCGGTGGGGCCGCGGGATATGCGGCGCTGCGATTCGGGCCTGCTGCCGGGGAGTTGCCGGAGCCTCAGGTGGGCGCGCTGGTGGCACTTGCGCTCGCGGCGGCGGCGCTCGCCGGCCGTGCCAGCGCCAGGGCCTCGTCCAGCACCGCCCGATCGCCGATGTGATTGGCCAGGATCAGCACCAGTTTCGCATTCATCAGCGCCGCGCCGTCGTCCGACAGGTCGCGCTGGCTGTCGATCAGCGCTTCGTAGAAGCCGTCGGGGTCGGCCAGGCGGGGTTCACGGTGCAACGGCATGTTCAGTTCTCCGCGGGCAAAGCCAGTGCACGACGCAGCGCCGCGTTCACGGCAGGGGCATCGAAGCTGCGCCAGCGTGCGGCCACGTGTTGGTCTGGACGGATGAGATAGCAGGTGCCGGGCTGCGCGTCATAGCGTTGGGCCAGCACGCCCAGGTGGTCGTGCAGATCCTGGCCGATCACCAAGGGCCGGATCGGCACGGCTGCACCGTGCAGCGCAGCGACGGCCTGTGCCGGCAACTCGCCGAAGCACAGCAGGGTGAACCCGTGCCCCAGGTGGTCGAGCAGCCAGCCCGGACGCGCGCCCGCGAGCAGCGGCGCATCGACACATGCGGTGCCCGGGCGCATCGCGCCCGCGAAGGCTTCGCGGTCGGGTGTGTTCAACGGGCTCGCGGCGTAGGGCGTGGGCGTGGACAGGCGGCCGCTGTTGACCAGCGGACGCGCAAACGGTTCGGTCTTGGCCAGCTCGAGCACGGCGTCGCGATACAGGCGGCTGCCACGGCTCTTGGGGGTGATGAAGTCGGTCGATCGGGTCGAGTGGCGCAGGTTGTCGTCGGCGGCCATGGTGCGCTCGGCGTCATAGCTGTCGACCAGCGCCACCGGTGCATTTCCCTGGTGCACCAGCGCGAGCTTCCAGGCCAGATTGTCGACATCCTGGATGCCGGTGTTGGCGCCGCGCGCACCGAAGGGCGACACCTGGTGCGCCGAGTCTCCGGCGAAGATCACGCGCCCCACCCGGAACCGCTCCATGCGGCGGCAGGCGAACTGGTAGACCGAGACCCACTCCAGGTCGAACCTGGCATCGGAGCCCAACATGGCCTGGATGCGCGGAATGACCCGCTCGGGCTTCTTCTCCTCCACCGGGTCGGCGTCCCACCCCAGTTGGAAGTCGATGCGCCAGCAGTTGTCGGCCTGCTTGTGCAACAGCACCGACTGCCCGCCATGGAACGGCGGATCGAACCAGAACCACCGCTCGGTCGGGAACTCGGCCTTCATCGCCACGTCGGCGATCAGGAAGCGATCCTGGAAGAACTGGCCGGTGAAGTCGGCACCCACCAGGCGCCGGGTGTCGCTGCTGGCGCCGTCGCAGGCCAGCACCCAGGCGGCCTGCATGGTGAACCGGCCATCCGGCGTTTCCACATCCAGCCGCACGCCCTCGTCGTCCTGTTCGAGACCGACCAGCCGGTGCTTCCATCGCAGGTCGATGCCCGGCGTGCGCTGGCAGGCTTCGACCAGGTACTGCTCCAGGTAGTACTGCTGCAGGTTGATCATCGCCGGCAGCTTGTGGTGCTGCTCGGGCAGCAGGTCGAACTGGTAGGTCAGCTCGTCGCGGAAGAACACCTTGCCCACCTGCCAGCGCACGCCCTTGGCCAGCATGGGTTCGACGACGCCGAGGCGATCGAAGATCTCCAGCGGTCGCTTGGCGTAGCACAGCCCGCGCGATCCCAGGCTGACGGTGTTGTTGTCATCGATCACCACGCAACTCAGGCCCCGGCTCGCCAGGTCGAGCGCCGCGGTCAGGCCGATGGGACCGGCGCCCACGATCACCACCGCATGGGGTTGTGGCCGTCCGCTTCGTTGTTCGGCGCTGGCCTGGTAGGCGTATTCGGGGTAGGTGTAGGTGCTGAGCATGGCGTTCGGGTGGCAGGTGCGCGCGGCCGGGGCGGGTGCGGGGCCGGCCTCAGCCCTGGCTGAACTCCTGCGTGTGCATCCACGCGGCATGCTTGGGCGCGCGGCGGGTACGGGCCCACTCTTCGAGCATGTCCCACTTCACCGCGTCGAGCTTCTGGCTCATCTCGGAGGTGGCCGTGTCGGCGGCCAGCTCCAGCCGGTGGCCGTTGGGGTCGAAGAAGTAGATCGACTTGAAGATGGTGTGCTCGGTCGGCCCCACCACCTCGATGCCCGCGGCTTGCAGTCGCTCCTTGGTGGTCATCAGTTCGTCCACGCTGCCGACCTTGAATGCGATGTGCTGCACCCACTCGGGCGTGTTCGCGTCGCGCCCCATGCGCGGTGAGTTCGGCAGCTCGAAGAAGGCAAGGATGTTGCCGCCGCCGGCGTCGAGGAACACGTGCATGTACGGGTCGGGCGCGTGGGTCGAGGGCACTTGGTCCTCGGCGATGGCAAGCACGAAGTCCATGCCCAGATGCTTCTGGTACCACAGGACGGTTTCCCGGGCGTCGTGGCAGCGGTAGGCCACATGGTGAATGCGCTGGATCATGGACAGCTCCTGGTGACGAGAACCGTAACGTACGTTACTGATGGCCGATCGTCAAGACAATGGCCGAGCGAGCCAGTATCGTTTGTTCGGTTACCATTTGACGGAACACGGATTTGATGCCAGCGATGCGATTGAACGAGTTCCTGCCGTACCGCTTGGCCGTCGTGGCCGAGGCCGTCAGCCACGCACTGGCGGCGGTGTACGGCAAGCGCTACGCGCTGAGCCGTGACGAGTGGCGCGTGCTGGCGCAACTGGCCGAGGTCGACGAAATCAAGACCACCGAGCTTGGCGCGCTGACCACGCTGGACAAGATGCAGGTCAGCCGCGCGCTCAAGCGGCTCGAGGCCGACGGCATGGTTGAGCGCCGCATCGACGACTCCGACCGGCGCAACCTGCGCGTGCGGCTGGCGCCGCCCGGGCGCAGCCTGTATCGCAAGGTCGTGCCCATGGCCCAGGCACGCGAGTCGTTCCTGCTCGAAGCGCTGACCGAGCAGGAACGGCAAACCCTGGTCGATCTGCTGGACAAGCTCCTGGCGCAGGCCCGCAAACTGCGGGATGCTGGCTGAGACTGCTGCTGAGATGGCGCTGGGGCACACTCGAGCCCATCCGATCCACTCACCCAGACCCCGGAGCCGCATCGCATGGGACCGCTCGCCGGACTGCGCGTCATCGAACTGGCCAGCATCGGCCCAGGTCCGTTCTGCGCCATGCTGCTGGCCGACCAGGGCGCGCAGGTCGTGCGCGTCGATCGAGTCGAACCTGGCGGCCTGGGTGTGCCCATGCCGCCGGCCTACGACGTGGCCGGCCGCAGCCGCCGCTCGGTGGCGCTGGACTTCAAGCAACCCGATGGCCGTGAAGCTGCATTGCGCCTGATCGATCGCGCTGACGTGCTCATCGAGGGCTGGCGCCCCGGCGTGGCCGAGCGCCTGGGCCTGGGGCCCGAGGACTGCCTGGCACGCAACCCGGCACTGGTGTACGGGCGCATGACCGGCTTTGGCCAGACCGGCCCGCTGGCGCAGGCGGCGGGGCACGACCTGAACTACATCGCGCTGACCGGCGCGCTGCACGCCATAGGCGGCGGCGACGGCAAGCCAGCCGTGCCATTGAATCTGGTGGGCGACTATGGTGGCGGCGCGCTGTACCTGGCGTTCGGCCTGATGGCCGCGCTTTTTGAACGCCAGCGATCGGGGCGCGGCCAGGTGGTCGATGCGGCCATGGTCGATGGCGCCTCGTCGCTGATGGCGCTGTTCCACGGCCTGGCCGCGTGCGGGCAATGGGATGCGCAGCACCGCGCGGCCAACCTGCTCGATGGTGGCGCGCCCTTCTACGACACGTACGAGGCGGCCGACGGCCGCCATGTGAGCCTGGGGCCGCTGGAGCCGAAGTTCTTTGCCGAGCTGGCCCGGCGCATCGGCCTGGATGCCCGCTACGTGGCGCGCCAATACGACCGCCGGCTGTGGCCGGAAATGCGCGAGGCCATCGCCGCGCTGATGCGCGGCAAGACGCGCGACGAATGGACGGCGCTGCTCGAGGGGTCCGATGCCTGTTTTGCACCGGTGCTCACGCTGGCCGAGGCGCCGGCGCACGCTCACGCCCGCGCGCGCGAGGCCTT
>JABWBN010000185.1 GCA_013360485.1 Burkholderiaceae bacterium
GTCACAGCGTACTGATGGTCGGCCCGCCAGGCACAGGCAAGTCCATGCTCGCGCAGCGGCTGGCCACGCTGCTGCCGCCCATGAGCGAGGCCGAGGCACTGTCCAGTGCGGCGCTGCTGGGGCTGTCCAGCGGGGGGTTCGACCCCATGCGCTGGGCCCACCGACCGGTGCGCGCACCGCACCACTCGGCCAGTGCGGCCGCGTTGGTGGGTGGTGGCGTGCCACCGCGCCCGGGCGAGATCTCGCTCGCGCACGGCGGCGTGCTGTTCCTCGACGAGTTGCCCGAGTTCCCGCGCAGCGCACTCGAGGCGCTGCGCGAGCCGCTGGAGTCGCGACACATCACCATCTCGCGCGCAGCGTTGCAGGCGCGCTTTCCGGCGGCGTTCCAGCTCGTGGCGGCCATGAACCCCTGCCCCTGCGGTTGGCTGGGCGCACCTGCCGGCCAGGGCCGCACCTGCCGCTGCACACCCGAGCAGGTCACGCGTTACCAATCGCGACTGTCGGGGCCGCTGCTCGACCGCATCGACCTGCAGGTGGAGGTCAACCCGCTGCCACCCGACGAGCTGCTGGCCCTGCCCGAGGGCGACAGCAGTGCCCAGGTGGCCGAGCGCGCGGCTCGGGCCTGTCAGACGCAGCATGCGCGCCAAGGCTGCGCCAATGCCCAGCTCGAGGCCGCCGCCCTGGATGCGCACTGCACCCTGGCCGCACCGGCATCGGCCTTCCTGCGCCAGGCGGCGCTGAAACTTGGCTGGAGCGCGCGGGCGTTGCACCGTGCACTCAAGGTGGCCCGCACGATCGCCGACCTGGCCGGCGAGGCCGACATCGCCACCGTGCACCTGGCCGAGGCGCTGCAGTATCGGCGGGCGTTGCCTGGGCGGTAGGCCGAGCGCCATCACCCGGGCACTCGGCGGCAATGGGGCCTGTTCCCTAGCCCGGAGCCTGTCGGGCTTTGGGACGGGTTCCTAGATGAACCCGAGGTCGCGTGTCCCGAAGTGGGCCAGGTTCGGGAAGAGGTCGAGCAGTTCGGCGTCGGACAGACCGAACCAGCGCCCCAAGGTGGCGCCGAGCTGGTCGACCGAGGTGGTGGGCAGCAGCGCGCCGTTGCCGAGCTGGTCGGGACTGGAGTCGAAGTGGTTGTTGGTGGCGTTCTTCGCACCCAGCACGGGCAGCGCGCCGTAGACCGCGCCGCCACGCACGGCCCCGCCCATCACGAAGTGGTGGCCGCCCCAGCCGTGGTCGGTGCCGTCGCCATTGCTGGTGAACGTGCGGCCGAAGTCGCTGGCGGTGAACAGGGTCACCTGGTTGCGCAGGCCCAGACCGCCCATCACGGTATCGAAGTAGGCCATGCCGTGGGCCAGTCGGGCGAGCAGATCGGCCTGATTGCGGTTCTGGCTGTCGTGGGTGTCGAAGCCGCCCAGGCTGACGAAGAAGACCTGGCGCCGTGCGCCCAGGGTGGTGCGGCCGGCGTCGATCATGCGCGCCACCACCTGCAGTTGCTGCGCCAGGGTGCTGGATGCGGTGCTTCCCGTGAGGGGATTCGGGTATCGCAGCAGCGGGTCGTCGTTGGCACTGTACGACGCGCCGGCTGCCGGGGGGGTGCCAAACGGCGCGCTGCCTGCCGGCCGCAGCGCGTTGCGCAGCGCCAGCTCGGTGGCCATCGACCGCGCGGCCACGGCGGACAGGTCCGCTTCGAGCACATGGCTGCCACGCGCACTTCCAACGATGCGCTCCATCGCCTGGGCCACGGCGCTGGAACCATAGACCTTGCCGCTGCTGTCGCTGCCCAGCCGGATGGCGCCGTTGGAACTCACCTGGTACTGGTTGACCGTATCGCCGGCCAGCCACACCGCATTGCCGGCCGCCGACACCGACGTGAACACCGGCATGCCGTTCATTGCCGCCAGGCGATCACCCATGCGTCCGCCCCAGCCTCGTGTGGCACCCTCCGGGGCCAGCGCCTGCCAGGTATTGGCCTGATCGTTGTGCGAGTACAGGTTCTCGGGCTTGGGATGGGAGGCCAGCGTGTACTGCGCCTTGGTGGTGGGCATGACCAGCGGCCCGATGTTCGACAGAACGGCCAGGCGGCGATCGGTGTTGAACAGCCCCTGCAAAGGCCCCAGCACCGGGTGCAATGCCACTGGCCGCGGCAGGGCCACGGCGGGCATCAGCGGCAACACGCCGCCCAGACGCGCAGGAGTGCCAGCCGCCGCTGCTGGGTTGGGCGGCGTGCCCGGCGCAAGCAACGCGATCGGGTCCGGCGCCTGGCTGCGTACCGCGGTGTAGTTGACCCAGGAGGCGCTGTCGGTGGGCAGCACGGTGTTGTAGGCATCGTTGCCGCCGAACAGGAACAGGCACACCAGCGCCTTGTAGTCGCCGGCGCTCTGGGCGGCAGCGCTGCCCAGAGCGGCCAGGTTCAGTGCCAGGGGCGCCGCAGCGGCGTGCGCCGAGAGGGCCGCGGCACGGCACAGCCATTGCCGGCGGGAAGCGTCGATGTGCGTCATGGTGATGGGCTCCCGCTCACTTCTGGACCTGGAACTCGGGCGATACGGCGGTGAGGAACACCGCCGCGTTGACCCGGTTGCGCTTTGCCTTGGCCACCTGGTCGGCATTGGTGGTCGTGGGCGTGGGTACCGCGATGGCCGATACCGCGTTGACGATCTCGGTGCGCAACGCGCCCGCCGGCGCGGCGCCCAACAGCTTGACGCCGACCTGGTCGACCAGCGTGGCCGGCTGCTCGGCCAGTGCCAGCTCGGCGGCGAAGTCGGGCTGCATGTCGTTGCGCTTGCGGGTGCTGTCGTAGCTGCCGACGCCGCTGCCCACCGCGTTGCGGATGTAGTTCACATAGCCGGCCGCACTGGTCTCATGCAGGATCTGCATCTCGGGTACGGCCAGATCGTGCGAGGCGGCCAGGGTGCCCGGCGGCACATAGCCTGGACGGAAGAAGTTGAAGACCGAGGGCGACTTCAGCGGCGCCTGCGCCAGCGCCGTGCCGGGGTTGCTGGTGTCGCCCAGGCGGTACCAGGCCGAATCGGACGCATAGCTGAAGGCCCGCATCAGTGCCGTCAGGCGCAGCACCGGCTCGCGCACCTTGCCGGCCAGCGACGACCGGGCACTGGTCGGACTCAGATACCGCGCTTCCTGGGCCAGGAGCATGGCCCGCAGCACGGCCTTGAGATCGCCGCGCACGCCACGCCCGTTGTTGTCGAACGCACGCGCCACTGCAGCCACATAGGCGGGACTGGGGTTGCCGGTCACAAAGCGCTGGATGAGTTGGCGTGCCACGAACGGCCCCACGTTCGGATGCTGGAACAGCGCGTCCATCGCCACCGTCAAGCTGCCCATCGGGTCGGCCACCGGTTGCGCCGGTATGGTGACGCCGAGAAAGCGCTTCTCTTCGGTGCTGTGGTAGGCCGGATACGCCACCATGGGCTTGAAGCCGCGGTCCGGGTCCTTCAGGTCACCATTGCTGCCGTAGAGGAAGCAGTTCTTGTGCGGCGCGGCCGGGCAGGCCCAACTGAAGCCGGTGAACACCTTCGCAAGCCCCGCGATGTCGGCCGGGCCATAGGTGGGGATGGACTGTCCAGCCGCGTCGCGGCGCAGCGTGCCGTCGGCATTGAGCTGCACCAGTCCGATCGAGAACAGCTGCATCACCTCGCGGGCGTAGTTCTCGTCGGGCACGCGCCCGGTTGCCGGATCGGCCTTCTGGTTCTTCAGGTGCGACAGGTACACGCCCATCATCGGATGCAGCGAAACGGCCTGCAGCAGGTCGCGGTAGTTGCCGTATGCATGCTGTGCGAGCATGTCGTACCAGGCCGCCACGGCGCGCGGGTCGCTGCCGGGCGGGCCATCCAGCGAGATCACGAACAGCTCCGACAGCGCAAAGGCCGTGCGCATGCGCAACTGGTCGGGCGCCGTGAGCGCGAGCTTCCAGAAGGCGTTGTAGACCTCGCCGCTACCGGCCTTGCGCGTGGGATCGGCAGCCTTGATCGCGGCATCGGCGGCTTCCCAGTAGGCGCGCGCCGCGCCGGGCGAACCCAGCGAGAACTGCCGCTCCATCCATGCCGCCGGGCCGATGGCCTGCACTTCGGAGATGGCCGCTGCCGTCGGCCCGAAGGTGGCCTGCGTGAGAAAACGATGCGCGTCGGCCACCGACAGCGGCATACCGCTGCCACCGTTTGCCGGCGGCACCTTGGGCCCGCCGGGCGCACCTGGCACCACCGGTCCCGACGGCACCGACGGGTCGACGGGTTCCTCGGTGGTCACGCCCTGTGCGGCCAGCACCGACGCCGCGGGCTGTGTGTCCGCTTGTTCGGCCGGATCGACGCCACCCCCACCACAACCTGCCACCAGGGCCGCCACCGCCAATGCAGCCGGTGCCCCCCGCCAGGTACGCCAAATGGTTCCGATGGTCATGACCACCCCCTCGAATGAGTGCCTCGGGGGCGGATTCTGCGCAGCACGAACCGTTGGTTCGTGCCAAATCCGTCACGAACCGCCGCGTGCTTACCGGCAGTTGCCTGACTTACAGCAAGGCCGCCAGCGCCCGCTTGGCGTCGTCCAGCGCCAGCCCTTCGGCTGCTGCCCAGGCCTCGAGCTGGTCGGTGCCGATGTGGCCGACACCGAAGTAGCGCGCCTGCGGATGCGCCAGGTAGAAGCCGCTGACGCTGGCCGCCGGTGTCATCGCCAGGTTCTCGGTCAGGCCCATGCCGATCTCGTCGGCACCGAGCAGCTCGAACATCGGCCGCTTGATGCCGTGGGCCGGGCAGGCCGGGTAGCCCGGTGCCGGCCGGATGCCGCGATAGGCTTCGGCCACCAGCTGCGCGTTCGACAGCGGCGCGCCCGCCTCGTCGGCGGCGTAGCCCCAGAACTCGGTGCGCACGCGCTGGTGCAGTCGCTCGGCGAAGGCCTCGGCCAGGCGGTCGGCCAGCGCCTTGACGATGATGGCCGAGTAGTCGTCGTGCGCAGCCTCGAAGCGACGCACCTGCTCGTCCACGCCCAGCCCGGCGGTCACCGCGAACAGGCCGGCGTAGTCGGCGCGCACGCCGCGCGGCGCGACGAAGTCGGCCAGGCTGCGGTTGGGACGTGCCACGCCGTCGTCGACCGGGCGCACGGTCTGGTTGCGCAGCGGCCGCCAGCGCAGCAGCACCTGGCTGCGCGACTCGTCGGCATAGAACTCGATGGTGTCGTCGTCCACGGTGTTGGCCGGCAGCAGCGCGAACACGCCGTGCGCCTGCAGCCAACGGCCGTCGATCAGGCGCTGCAGCATGCGCCGGGCGTCTTCATGCACGCGCGTGGCCTCGGCACCGACGACGGGGTCGCTCAGTATGGCTGGGTAGCGACCGGCCAGGTCCCAGGTCTGGAAGTACGGGCCCCAGTCGATGCAGGCGGCCAGCTCGGCCAGGTCCTGGTTGCGCAACACGCGTCGGCCGATGAAGCGCGGCTTGGGCGGCTCGTAGGCGGTCCAGTCGAGCCGGGCGCGGTTGGCACGCGCCTGCGCCCAGCCCACCAGCGGTGTGGCCGGTCGGCCGGCATGGCGGGCGCGCACGCGCTCGTCGTCGGCGCGCAGCTCGGCGCGGAATGCGTCGCCGCGCTCCTCGGACAGCAGCTCCGCGCACACGCCCACCGAACGCGATGCATCGGGCACGTAGACCACCGGTCCTTCGTAGTGCGGCGCGATCTTCACCGCGGTGTGCACGCGGCTGGTGGTGGCGCCGCCGATCAGCAGCGGGATCTGGCGCAAGCGGAACCAGTCGTCGCGCTGCATCTCGGCGGCCACGTGCTGCATTTCCTCGAGGCTCGGTGTGATCAGGCCGGACAGCCCCACGATGTCGGCACCCTCGACGCGCGCCTTGGCCAGGATGTCCTGGCAGGGCACCATCACGCCCATGTTCACGACTTCGAAGTTGTTGCACTGGAGCACGACGGTGACGATGTTCTTGCCGATATCGTGCACGTCTCCCTTCACGGTGGCGACGACGATGCGGCCCTTGGGGCGCACCTCGCCACCGGCCGCGGCGAGCGTGCGCTTTTCCTCCTCGATGTAGGGCACGAGGTGGGCCACCGCCTGCTTCATCACGCGCGCGCTCTTGACCACCTGCGGCAGGAACATCTTGCCCGCGCCGAACAGGTCGCCCACCGTGTTCATGCCGGCCATCAGCGGGCCCTCGATCACGTGCAGCGGCCGCCCGCCCTCGGCGCGGATGTGCTGCCAGCACTCCTCGGTGTCGGCCACGATGTGGTCGGTGATGCCGTGCACCAGCGCATGGGACAGCCGCTCGCGCACCGGCAGTGCCCGCCAGGCCAGGCGTGCGCTGTCGTCGCGCGCCGAGCCTTTGACCGCGTCGGCGATCTCGAGCAGGCGCTCGGTGGCGTCGGGGCGGCGGTTGAGCACCACGTCCTCCACACGCTCGCGCAGGTCGGGCTCGAGCTCGTCGTACACGCCCACCATGCCGGCGTTGACGATGCCCATGTCCAGGCCCGCGGCGATGGCGTGATAGAGGAACACGGTGTGGATGGCCTCGCGCACCGGATCGTTGCCACGGAAGCTGAAGCTGACATTGCTGATGCCGCCCGACACCTTGGCCCCGGGCAGGTGGCGCTTGATCCAGCGCGTGGCCTCGATGAAGTCGACCGCGTAGTTGGCGTGCTCCTCGATGCCGGTGGCGATGGCAAAGACATTGGGGTCGAAGACGATGTCCTCCGCCGGGAAGCCGACTTCCTCGACCAGGATGCGGTAGGCACGCGCGCAGATCGCCGTCTTGCGCTCGAAGGTGTCGGCCTGCCCCTGCTCGTCGAAGGCCATCACCACGGCTGCCGCACCGTAGCGGCGCACCCGCGTGGCCTGGCGCCGGAACTCGGCCTCACCCTCCTTCATCGACAGGCTGTTGACGATGCCCTTGCCCTGGAGGCACTGCAGGCCGGCCTCGATCACCTCCCACTTCGACGAGTCGATCATGATCGGCACGCGCGCGATCTCGGGCTCGCTGCCGATGAGATGCAGGAAGCGCACCATCGCGGCCTTGCTGTCGAGCATGGCCTCGTCCATGTTGACGTCGATGATCTGCGCGCCGTTGTCGACCTGCTGGCGGGCCACCGACAGCGCATCCTCGAAGCGACCTTCGAGGATCATGCGGGCGAAGGCGCGCGAGCCGGTGACGTTGGTGCGCTCGCCGATGTTGACGAACAGCGAGTCCGCACCGATGGTCACGGCCTCCAGACCCGACAGGCGCATGGGCGCGACAGCCGGCGCGGCGCTGGCGGGTTCGGCGGCAGGGTTGGGGTTGGACTTCATGGCGGTTTCACCCAGGGCAATGCAAGCATGGGTGAGCGCCGTTGCGGCAGACCGCAGGTGCCTGAGGCACCACGCGGTGGCTCCGAGCCTGGCGGCAAACCCCTGCATTCATGGGGGGTGCCGTTGCAACGCTCCTCGGAGAATGCGGGATTCTACCGACGTCGCCTCACGGCTGCACACTGCGCTTACACCCGGTAAGCCGCAGATGACCGGCCGCCGCGATGCAATTGCCCACCATGTCCGAACCCATCGTCGCGCCCAGCAAGCGGATGCCGTGCGCCGCTGTGGCCATCGCCGCCGCTGCGAGCCTGTGGCTGGCCGGGTGTGCCCAGACACCCAACTCGGCACCGGGCACACGCCCAGGCGCTGCTGCCGCCGCCAGCGGCGTGGCCCCCT
>JABWBN010000021.1 GCA_013360485.1 Burkholderiaceae bacterium
ACTCGAACTCGACCCCGACGAGGCCCCGGCACCACCGGAGGCCGGCGCTGCGTCGCCCCCCGAACTCGTGGGCGTGTCGTCGGCTCCGCTGGACCCGGGGGCCGGATGGCTGGCTTGATTCAGCGCTTCTTACCCAACCACTGCGAGCAAACCATGGCACTTACCAAATTCGGATTCATCGTGACGGGCGACGACTTCATTCAGCACCAGGGAACAGAGCGGTTCTCGATGAAGGTCGTCGGGGTCAGAAGCGCAAGCCAGGGCCCTGCTGTCGCACGTGAAATGGTCGCCGAGGGCATCCAACTGATCGAGCTCTGCGGCGGCTTTGGTCCAGTCTGGACATCGAAGGTACTCGAGGCGATCGAGTACAAGATCCCGGTCGGCTCGGTATCCTATGGGCCGGAGTCCATCGACGGCATGTACCACCTGTTTGCCAAGTAGCGGGTCGGATGGCTCGCGGCGATCTGGCAGGGATGCGCCGTGGTGCGGCCCAGGGGATCGATGACGTGTGGTGCCGCCGTAACGGTGGCGCCCACGTTACGGCACGACCACCGACAACACCAACGACAAGAGCGCGCACAAGAAGGCCGCGAATCCACCGAAGACGACTGACGACGCCTTCCGTGCCATGAAATTGGTGGGCGCGCGCCCATGCTCCGCCACAGCCAGGAAGCCGCTCAGTAGCAGGAGAAGCGACAGGGTGAAGAGCACGATGGCAATCTTGACACCAGGCTCGTAGGAAGACGATCGCGAAGCAAAGACCAACGCAGCTATGGCGGCTGAGTCAATGGCCAACAGCGTCTTCATCCAGTCCAGTACGTGAGGCACATCGGCCTTGTGGAGCTTGATCATCACTACCTCGTTGGGAAACGTTGGAAGGTGCCCCGCTGGGCATGCGCACGGGGCCATGGAGCGTTAGGTCATTGCGCTCAGCTCGCGAGTGTGCCCCGGTACCCGGGCATCGGCAATACCTGGCCGGCCTGCGCGTGACGGCAGTTGCCTACCGGCAGGCACCCGCGGTTCGGGCGACGAAGCTCGAAGAAGCGTGGCATTTTGGGGTGTTTCAGGATGTTCAGATGGCCCGGATCCGGCTAGCCTTTGGCATGCCGAAATGGGCGCGGTTGCACGCCGTCGGCACCGGTTTCGTCCACTTCCATGGGGCGACTGATCGATGCGTAGGAGTGCTTCTTCGAGTGCGCGAGTGACCGATCCGCTGCCGGCACCGCCACCTGCCGTGCATGAAGTCGAGGAGCTGCGGGTTGCGGTCGAACGGTTGCAGGCAGCCGAGCGGCTGCAGCACGCGCTCTATGCCATCACCGATCTGGCCAGTGCCGGGCTGGGCATCCACCAGACGCTGCAGCGGCTGCACGCCGTTGTTGGCGGGCTCATGCCGGCAGAGAACTTCTTCGTGGCGCAGTACGACGACGCCACCGCCACCATCACGTTCCAGTACTTCGCCGACATTCGAACCGAGTCGCCACCCATCGATACGCCTATACCGCTGCAGGTACTGGAGCAGGGGCTTACGTGGTACGTGATCCACGATCGCAAGCCGCTGCGTGGATCGCTGGAGGAAATCGGTCGCCAGGTGTCCGGCCCGCTGAGGGCGCGCGGTGTCGATGCAGCGGATTGGCTCGGTGTACCCATGCTGGATGGCGCCGATGTGAGCGGCGTGCTGGTTGTGCAGAGCTATGAGCACAAGGGCATCTATGACGAAGCATCGCAGGCACTCCTGACCTTCGTGGCCTCGCATGTGCAGACTGCACTGCAACGTTGGCACACGCATGACGCGCTGGAGCGGGCCGTCGCCAGCCGCACCGCTGAACTGGCATCGGCGAACACCGTATTGCGTGCGGAGGTGGCAGCGCGGCAGCGCGGCGAAAACCTGCAGCAGGCGTTGTACCGGCTTGCCGAATTGAGCAGCAGCCCGGTCAGCTCGGACGAATTCCACCGCGAGGTGCATGACGTGGTCGGGGGGCTGCTCAACGCCGCAAACTACTTCGTCGTTCTGCCCAGCGCAGATGGCACCGAACTGCACGTACCCTATCACGTCGATGAGCGCGACCCGACCATCCACCGGCGGCCGGCTGGCCGTGGGTTGACCGAGTACGTCTGGCGTACGGGCAAGCCATTGCTGGCCGAACCCGAGCAGATCCGCGAACTGGAGCTGTCGGGTGAGGTCAAGGTGTGGGGAGCGTGGCCCACATCGTGGCTCGGGGTGCCGCTGCGCTGCGAAGGAGCCACCCTCGGCGTGCTGGCCGTGCAGAGCTATACGCCTGAGACGCGCTACAACGAGCGCGACCGGGACCTTCTGGTGTTTGTGTCGCATCAGATCGCCAGCAGCCTGGAGCGGCGGCGGGCGGCGGATGCCTTGCGCGATGCCAACACAGCGCTCGAGTTGCGGGTCGAGGAGCGAACGCGCGAGCTGCGCGAGCAGATCCAGGTGCGCGAGCGCGTGGAGGAGCAGCTCAAGCACGAGGTTGTCCACGACGCGCTGACCGGGCTGCCCAACCGGAAGTACCTGCATGACCGGCTCAGCCGTTTGTGTGCTGCGTACAAGCGCGACGCGCGCCGCGCTTTCGCGGTGATGTTCATGGACATCGACCGGTTCAAGCTGATCAACGACAGCATGGGCCACCACGTCGGCGACGAGGTGCTACGCGAAATGGCCAAGCGGCTGAAGGGCGCGCTGCGCGAGCCCGATGTGGTGGCTCGTCTGGGGGGCGATGAGTTTGCGGCACTGCTCGAAAACGCCGCTCAACCAGATGCTGCGGCTCACATCGCCCAACGCCTGCTCAAGTCGCTCGAGCCGCCCATGTTGGCGGGTGGGCGAGAGATCGTGATCAGCTCGAGCATCGGGATCGTCATCAGCGACGATCCCGATGCGGGCGCTGACGACCTGCTTAGGCAGGCCGACGCGGCCATGTACCGCGCCAAGGCGAATGGGCGGCACCGTTTCGAGTTCTACGACAAGGAACTGCACCTGGACGCCATGCGCGTGCTCGACCTCGAGTCCGAACTGCGCGAGGCCATCAAGGGCAACGAGTTCATCCCCTACTTCCAACCGGTGGTCGATCTGCGCTCACGCAAGGCCGTCGGCTGCGAGGCTTTGGTCCGCTGGAAGCACCCGCGTCGCGGAATCATCGGGCCGGCGGAGTTCCTGAAGACGGCTGACGACAACGGGTCGATCGAGGACATCGAT
Source organism: Burkholderiaceae bacterium (assembly GCA_013360485.1). Taxonomy (GTDB): domain Bacteria; phylum Pseudomonadota; class Gammaproteobacteria; order Burkholderiales; family Burkholderiaceae_C; genus Pseudaquabacterium. The sequence continues at coordinate 3,203 of JABWBN010000021.1, forward strand.
TGGCTGGTCTACGACGCAGCTTGCGCTGCAGTCGCTCGACGCTCGGCCAAGTCGGGTTCGCTGGCGTTGAACGTCTCGCCCCGACACCTCAAGCGCGAGACCTTTGTGCCCAAGCTGCTGGCCGTGCTCGACTGGTATGGGTTGGCGCCGAGCCAAGTCTGCCTGGAGATCACCGAATCGGCGCTCATCGACAGCCCGCAGACTGCCGCTGCCCGGTTGCGCCGGCTGCGTGAAGCCGGGGTGCAGCTTGCACTTGACGACTTCGGCACCGGGTTCTCGTCGCTCGCGCACGTGCACCAGTTGCCGTTTTCGGTGCTGAAGATCGACCGCAGTTTCGTCGCCGGACTCGATCCCGCGCACCCATCGGAGGCCGGCCGCGCTGTGGTGAAGGCGATCATGGCGCTCGGCCGCTCGCTCGACCTGAAAGTCATCGCCGAGGGGGTCGAGACCGAAGGGCAACGGCTTGCCCTGCTCGAGCTGGACTGCACGCTGGCGCAGGGCTACCTGTTCGCGCCACCGCTGGCAGCGCCACCTGAAGTCGACTGATCAGGCGGTGGCGGCAGCACCCGATCGCCGGTCAGCTGCAGACACCGACCTGGGGTGCCATCGTCACGATTTCGCGCCCCCCGCGACCTGCATCAATTGCACTTCAAGCCGATGGGCATCGATCGCGTTCAGGAACATCTGGAGTGCATCGACCACCGGTGCCGGGTCGGGCCATGAAACCGGCTTGCCACTGTCCATGGCCAGCATCACCTGTTCGCGCAACAGCGACTCGAAGTGCAGTGCACGCGCCCTCAGGTCGTCGGCTCCCAGAGTGGCTGCCAGACCCTTCAAGGTGTGGACCTGTCGCAGCGCGGAGTCGTGATCACCCCTTCGGCGCGCGTCTTCGAGCGTCTGGGTAGTCTCCTCGTGGCATTGCCGAAATCGCTCCAGCACGGTCTCCACCAGCGCATCGCTGCCGAGCAACTGGCGTGCCTTTTCGAAGTCGATGTCGCATCGACTGACCTGCATCGGCGAGCACGGCGGGCTGACTCCCGTTGCCGCTGCTTCCGAGGTTCCAATCTCATCCGCACTGGCACTTGCCATCAGGGGATGGTTCAGCCAGGTGCCAAGGCTTTGCCACAGCCGCTCCGGCTCGGTCGGCTTGGTCAGCACATCCTGCATGCCCGCTGCCAGGCATCGCGCCAAGACATCACTCCTGGCGTCGGCTGTCAGGGCGATGAGTGGAAGCTGGCGCCATCGCTCGTGCTGGCGAATCTCCAGCGCGGTCGCGTATCCGTCCATCACCGGCATCTGCAGGTCCAGCAGCACGAGGTCGAACGTGTGCGTTTCCGCCTCGGCGAGTTCTCGAAGCAGCGCTTGCCCGTCGCCCACGCAAGTCACCTGCAGCCCCACCGACTCGAGCAACTCGGTCGTGATGTGCTGGTTCACCGGGTTGTCTTCGGCCAGCAATACACGCTCGCCGTCGAACCGAGCAGTGTCCGCGTTGTCTGCGCTCGTGTCCCGCTCAACCACGGCAGCCTTGCTCGCGGCAACGCCCGTCTCTTCCGCACGATCGAACGGCAGTTGAAACGCGAACACGCTTCCGGCGCCCGGTGCGCTCTGAACCCGCAACTCACCGCCCATCAGTCGCACGAGCCGCTGGGCAATCGCCAAGCCCAGCCCTGTGCCGCCGTGGGTCTGTGCCGTCGACGCGTCGGCCTGCTCGAACGGCTCGAATACCCGAGCCAACTGCTCGTGCGTCATTCCGATGCCGGTGTCGCGCACCCGCACGAACAAGTCCACGCCAGAGCGGACCGAAGGCGAACGGACACCGACTGACATCGATACGCGCCCCCCCTGTCCGGTGAACTTCACCGCATTTGCACAAAGATTGAGCATGACTTGCGTCAGCCGCAGAGCGTCACCCACCAGATGCGCCGGCACCAGTGGATCGGTGTCGACCGAGAACGCGACCTCTCTTGCAGCGGCCATCAGGGCGACGACCGCGCTCACGTCGGACAACACCGCGTTGATGGCAAACTGGCTCTGGCACACACGGAGACGGCCCTCCTGGATTTTCGAGAAATCCAGCACGTCGTTGAGCAGCCCCAGCAGCGTGCGCCCTGCCCTGTGGATCTTGTCGAGGTAGTCGTGCGTTCGCTCATCGTGCTGCCCCTGCAGTGCCAGGTGGGCCAGGCCAATCACTGCATAAAGCGGTGTGCGGATCTCGTGGCTCATGTCCGCGAGAAACGCGCCGCTGGCTCGCGCGGCCGTCTCAGCCTGCAACCGTGCCGCGCGCTCGCGCTCGAGCGCATGTTCCAGCATGAGCGCCTGCACGCGCAACGCGGATGCTGCGGCCATCAGTTCGGCTTGCAGCGCGGCGTAGCGGGCACCTGAGTCGTGCGCGGCCTTCCAATCCTCCAGCGCTACGTGCGTCAGGCGCTCCTGCTCGGCCAACAGCAATGGCAGATAAGTCACTTCGCAACGGTCGCTGTATTCACGCGCCTGGGTGATGGCCTGCAGCGAGCCCTGTGGGTCGTCGCACCGCAATGCCAGCGTCGCTTTGGCCAAGCCCAAGTGCAACATGAACACCTGCACCCAGTTGCGCTGTCCGCCGTCAAGGTTCTGCTCCTTGAGCTTCGCCTCCAACTGATCGAGCCAGCCCCTGGCCTGCTCTACCGTCGTTCCGCCCTTTGCGGCCAGGTGTATGGCCACCGTTTGGCCGTAGAGCGTGTGCCGTTCCAGCGGCGCCGAGCCGAACTCGGCCATCCAGCGTGCCATCAGCGCCTGCGATCTCTGGGGCGACCCCAACGCCAGATGCGCCATGGCGAGACTGGGCGGCGTCGAGCGTCGTCGGTTGACCAAGTCGTGGCGCTGCGCCAGGGCCAGCGCCTCGGTGAAGCGCTCCACCGCGTCGTGAAAGCTGCCGTGATTGAAATGCAGGAACCCCAGATTGTGGAGCGCCAGTGCAGTGGCACAGTCCTCGCCCATCTCGCGGGTGATGTCCAGCCCGAGCAGGGCGTAGCGCAGGCCATCGTGCACGTTGCGTGTCGCCAGCGACGTCACCACATGGGCGTTGCAGCAGCGGAAGCGACACCAGTCGGGAAGCGTATTGAACTGCGGGGTGACGCAGCGCGCGAGGACGGCCGAAGCCCCCTCACCGTCGCCCAACGACGAACGCAGCGCGGCAGCCGACGCATGGCACATCACCGAGCCCTTGGTCAACCGCAGTGCCTCGAACTCCAGCCTCAGGTCGTGAACCTCGGTGAGCAGTTCCGGTCGGGCGCGGCGAGTGATTTCGCCCTCGAGCACCCAATAGCGGGCCCACAGACCCTCAGGCCCGTCCGGGTCGACCTGTGCAGCGGCGCGGGCCAGCGTGCTCGCGTGCTCCATGTCCCGGTACGCAGTGCGCCACAAAGTCTGCACCAGGGCAGACTCGTCGGCCAGTCGCTGCACTTGCTCCATCGCGGCCTGCTCCTCATTGGGAGAGGCGCCACTTTACGCCAATTGTGACAAGTTGCGACGTGAAGCGATACCGATAATCGCGTGTCGATCCACTTATGCCCGGAGCCGAAAGACGGCAACGGCCTCCAGCAGGTGGGCCGCCTGCTGACGCAGGCTTTCGGCCGCCGCGGCCGACTCTTCGACCAGCGCAGCGTTTTGTTGCGTGGCCTGGTCCATCTGGCCCACCGCGTCCCCTACCTGCGACACGCCTGTGCTTTGCTCAGCGCTTGCCGCGCTGATACCGGCCACGATGCCGGTCACGCGGCCGATGGCCTCGACGATGCCCTGCATGGTTGCGCCCGCGCGGTCGACCTGGGTGGCGCCGTGGTCGACCTGCGCGACGCTGGCCGCGATCAGGTTCTTGATCTCCCGTGCAGCGTCGGCGCTGCGTTGTGCCAAGTTGCGCACCTCGGTGGCAACCACGGCAAAGCCTCGACCTTGCTCGCCAGCGCGCGCCGCCTCGACTGCAGCGTTCAATGCCAGGATGTTGGTCTGGAATGCGATGGCGTCGATCACGCCGATGATGTCGGCGACCCGCCGGCTGCTCTCGCTGATGCCCTGCATCGTGCGCACGACGTCGGCAACGGCGGTTCCACCCTGCGCGGCGATGTCGGCCGCTCCTTGCGCGAGCTGATCGGCCTGGCGCGCGTTGTCGGCGTTCTGGCGGACAGTCGAGCCCAACTGTTCCATCGAAGCCGCGGTTTGCTCCAGTGCGCTGGCTTGCTCTTCGGTGCGCTGGCTCAAGTCGAGGCTGCCATTGGCGATCTGCGCACTGGCGGTGGCCACGCATTGCGCGTCCGCGCGCACGGTGCCAACCACGCGGGCGATGTTGTCGCGCATGATCTGCAAGGCGTGACCCAAGCGCGCCAGTTCGTCGTGACCGCGGCTGTCGATCTGGGTGCCGAGGTCGCCATCGGCGATCCCGCGGATCGAGACGATCGACGCGTCGAGCGGCGCCATGATCGATCGACCAATCAGGGCACTGAAGGTCAGGCCCAGCAGCGCGGCTATGCCCAGCGTGAGCCACAACGCGACGCGCGAACCAGCGACGACGCCCGTGAATTCCTGAGCGCTCAGGCCGGCAAACGCATTGCCGGCCTCTACGGTGCGTCCCACGTCGGCCCGGTGCTGGGCGAACAGTTTGTGCAGCGCTGCGAGGTCGGCTTGCAGCGCTTCACGTGGTTCGCGAACAGCCCGTTCAGACAGGGCACGGGTGGCAGTCAGCAACTGCTCGGCCGATTGGTGCTGCGCACCCAGCAACTGGCGCTCGAGCCCGAACGGTGGGTTGGCACGCCAATGCTGCACACGGGCGGCGTACTCGTCGCCCAGGCGCTTGATCTCGGCCTGCGCTTCGCCCGCACTGAGCGTGCCATCGACCAACTGCGATGCCACCAGACGCAACTCGATCAAGTACATCGGCGGCGGCAGGATGTCGGCCACCACGTCTTTCGACACGAAGACCCGTTCGCTGAGTTGCGTCAGCCGCTGGGCGGCCCACAGACCTACCGCCACAGCGGCTGTCAATGCCAGTATGCTCAGGCCGGACAGCATGCCCAGCCGCGTGCGGATGGTGGTCTTGCGTAGTGCGTGGCTGATAGCGGCCATGTCATGACTCCGTTGTGACGTGAACTGCGATGCGTCACACGACGATGCACGCCGTACCCGCGTCACACCAGGCCTTCTGGCGAACCCGATACAGCAGTGGGCCGCGCGCTACTCGCTACGGGCGCAATGTTGCGCCTGATCTGCCACCGGCAAGTGCGGAAGTTGCGTGGTATTGCGGTGCCAATTCGACGCAGGTCCCAACCGCATGGCGCTCGTTGCCCGCATGTCGCCTGCCGATGCGACAGGTACCGTCACCCCAAACCCGTGCGACGGCCCGCTTGCGCAGGTTCTCGCCGCCAGAATAGGCTCAGTCGTGGCTGCGCCGCCCGCGTTGCGCCGCCGCCCCCAGTCGGGCCCTGGCTTGTCGGTCGCGGTCGAATTCGCGGCAGGTGGGGCAATGCCGATGCTGCGCTCGAACATGGCGCAACAACTCGTTCGAGCGCAGGCCCACCACGCGTACCTGAGCCGTGTCGCGCAGCGCGCTCGGGTGGTCACCCAAGTGGCTCATGAAGGCCCGCAGCATGTGGCCGCTGTCCGTGTATCCGGTCAAGTGCGCGATCTGCCCCAGTGGAAGGTCCGGCTCGAGGACCGCAAGTTGCACGGCGAACATGAGGCGTTGCCAGGCCACGACGCTTCGAAACGGCAAGCCGACTTCATCTGAAAACACCTTTGACAGCCGTGCGGTGGACAGCCCCATCTCGCGCGCGACTTGATCGAATTCGATGTCCAATTTGGTCTGGACCCGCCGCAGCGCCCAAGCCAGGCGGGAGTCGTTCTCGCGGCGGGCACAGGGGTCGCAGCCCAGTGCTTGCATTGCACGCTCGGCGAGCGCACGTGCGGTGCCCAGGCCGATGCGGCCGCTCTCGGTGCGCACCACGTGCGACCACAAGTCATCGGGAACGGCGCCGTCCATCACCGTGACGGGCATCGTGCACAAGCGCTTCAGAGCGACGAAGGACGGGTGGGTCACGTTGACGCCCACGACCACGATCGTGGAACTCGCTCCGACCAGCCGGTGGGGTGTCAGAGGATGGATCAGGGCCGCTCGCACAGGGCCGATCGCCGACGATACCGTTATGGCGTCGCCATCGCCGACCTCCACGGTGAACCCAACCGAGCCACTGGTGAACGCGAGCAGCACATCATGGCGTTGAACCCAGGTTGTCTCGCCGCGATGCCAACCCACCACGTTGGTTCGGCCATCGCATGCAACGATGGTCTTGGCCACCTCGACATGCCCGGCGGGATCGACCAGCGACGATGCCCAGTCCTGCACATCTGAGCTGGAGCCGCTGGTCGCCGGGCGAGTCGCTCGGAGGGTCCGCTCTGCCAAACCTTCGGGTGGCCCCGCCAACGGCACGATGCCTTGTGCCGCCGTAATCTGGGCGAATGGGGCCGACAGCACGGTTGCACGCAATGCGCGCTGCAACACCTCCACCGCTGCGGCATCGGTGCCGGGTGGGGCAACCAAACCAAACCAGGCCGCATCGGACACTGCGGGCAAGCCGAGCTCGCTGAACGTGGGGGTGTCAGGCAACAGCACCGACCGCGTCGTGTCGGCGACGGCCAGCGCACGAACGCTGCCGTCGCGGAGGTACGGCAGCAACGTGGGCAGGCTCTCGAAGATCAGGTGCACGTCGCCGCGTACCAGCGCGTCGAAGTACGAGCGCGTGCTGCCGTCTTGGCCGACGTGCTCGAAGGGCAGACCGGTCAGGCGCATCAGGCGGGTCAATCGGGCATGACCCAGGGTTCCCACGCCCCGTGTCGCGAACCGCAACAGCGTGTTCGACGTCGGCACCATGGCAACTAGATCGCGCAACGTGCGCACCGGAAGCCGAGCACAAATGCCAAGTACGCTCGGGACGCTGGCCACCGTACCGATGGGCACCAGCGCGCGGGCCTCGGCGTCACGCTTGAGGTGATGCACGACCGCCGCGGCCCTCAGGGTACTGACTGTCGCCAGCCCCAGGGTGCAGCCGTCAGCCGGGGCGTTGGACAGCACATCGATGCCCTGTGTCCAGCTCCGGCCACTGCCATTTCGCACGACGACCACGGTGCACAGCTGCGAAGCAAGCAGCGGCGCCAGCATGCGCGCCACCAGGTCGGTGCTGCTGCCCGGGGCGAACGAGTCGAGCAAAGTGATGGCCCCTGGCGGCGCCAACACGCCCAAAGACGCCGCTAGCGCGCCGCCACTGACTGCCGTCTCGCTGACTGCCCTGAACCGAAGTTGCCGCTTCATCCTGATACCCCGGACACGCGTCCGGCGCCCAGACACGCTGTCGGCCAAAACCCCGTCGGGATCGCGCTCAGCGGGTGATCTTCGGCCGCGGCGCGCGGGTCAACCGATCGCCACCACTTGCGAATCATCTGGAGTGGGCAAGGGCAAACTGACGACATTCTGACGAGCTGCGGATAACGGAACATGGCAGGTCACCCGTGAGGGCTGACCTCAATTGGACTCCATGCCCGGTTCGGTCATGGAGCAAACTCTTGGCGGTTGCCAATGAATGCGATGAATGGTCGCTGGTGCGGCCTCAACGGCAGGTCGAACGCGCCCCAATCACAAGTGGAAACTCTTGACCTCGGGAGTTCCACCCTGGTTGCCTGCGCCGCAACCATCCATATTGCGCCGTCGAACGCACAGGCTTTCATGAGGTACTGATGACTACTCCCGGTATTCGGGCTCCGGCTCGGGCGATCGCAGGCTTCCTGCTCGCGCTGGCATCGTTGACGTGCGCAGCGCAAGGGCTGTTGTTGGCGCAAGTCGCGTCGCTGCGCAACCCAGCGTCCGCCGTCAACGCCCATGGCATGAAGGTTGGCATACAGGCCTACTTCGATCAGGTGAACGCGCAAGGTGGCGTTCATGGCCAGAAGGTGCTCTTGCGCCATGAAGATGACGAGCTGGCAGCGCCCAAGATGGTTGCCCTGGCCAAGCAGCTTGCCGGCGATCCCAAGGTGCTCGCATTTGTCGGCTTCCTGAACTCGGGCGGGCTGGCCGAACTGGCCAAGAGCAACATGCCGGGCCAGACCGGCATCGCGATGATCGCGCCACTGCAGGGCGAAAAGGCGATCGTCGGCGCGCCGAACTTCTTTCCGTTCCGGTCGGGCTACACCGACGAGTTGCGCGCCATCATGCGCGAGGCGCGCCAGACCGAGCGCAAGCGCGTGGTGATCGTCTCCATCAACTTTGCATTTGGGCCCACGATGGGCCCGTATGCGGCAGAGGCAGCGAAGGCGGCGGGCGTGCCTGTTGCCGCACGCCTGACGCTCGACGGCGACCCGGCGAAGTTCGAAGCCACCATTGATGCCGCGGTGGAGGCAACCGCAAACGCGCAGGCCGATGCGGTGGTCCTCGTCGCTGCCGGCCGCTATGCCACGGGATACATCCGCGCGCTCAAGTCCACGCCGGCAGGGCGTGCACAGGTGTACGCCATGTCCGTAGTGCTCCCAGAAGACGTCGTCAAGGCCGTGGGTGTCGATGCCGCGCGCGGCATGGTCTTTGCCCAGCCGATGCCGTTCCCGTATTCTGCCGCGCTGCCCCTGGTAGCGGACTACCAGCAGACGATGAAGAAGTACGCCGCCAACGAGCCGCTGGGCTACGCCAGCCTCGAGGGGTATGTGGGTGCGCGAGTGGCAGTTGAAGCGCTGCGACGTGCCGGGCCGAACCCCACGCGCGACAAGATCGTGCAGGCGCTGCACGCGTTTGGCGAGTTCAACCTCGGCGGTGTCTACCTGCACTACAGCCCGCGTCAGCGCAGCGGCTGGGGTCAGGTCGAGCTCACCATCCTGGGCGCGCAGGGCAAGCTCATCCGGTGACCAGCGGGGCCTTGGCCCGCCACCGCTGCGCCCACAGCCTGTTCAGCCGTTGGGCTCCTCGGGCAGCAAATCGCTGATCACGCGCGCAATCAGCGCCTCGCATTGCGCCAGCTGCGACATCTCGACGTACTCATCGGGCCTGTGAGCCAGAGAGATGGACCCGGGCCCGATCATCACGGTTGGGATTCCGTCGCGCTGATACCAGCCGGCCTCGGTGCCGAAGCTGACATACCGCGGGCGCTGCGCGCTCGCTCGCGACAGCCGGCGCAGCAGCGCCGCGACCCGGCCATTGCCGTGTGCACTCTCGCCCGCGAACTCGTATGGCGGCAGGTAGGAACGGCGCACCCACTCCACCGCTGCGTCGGGGTGCTGCGCGCGCATGCGCGGCAGCATTTCCGTTTCGAGGAACTGTCGCAACTCCGCCTCGAACTGTTCGACGTTGGTTCGGGGCAGGTGTCGCATCTCGACATCGAACTCGCACAACGACGGCACCGTATTGGCACTCAGGCCACCCCGGATCATGCCGGTCTGCACAGTGGAGTGGTGTACGTCGTAAGCCCGGTCGGGTTCTTCGCGCTCGAGCCGGCGAGCGGCCAGCGATTGGATCTGCAGCACGATAACCGCTGCGTTCTCGATTGCGTTCATCGCACGAGGAACGAGCGCCGAGTGTGCATCCTTCCCGCGCACGCGGCAAACCCAGTGCGCACGCCCCTTGTGGCCGACCACCGGTTGCATTTCGGTCGGGCAACCCAGCAGACAGCCCTGTGGCATGGGCGACGTGACGTCACGCATGTCGACCAACAGGCGCTTGACGCCATCCATGCTCGTCTCTTCGTCGAAGGTCAGCGCGATATGGATGGGGCGCTCGAGTCCCGCCTCGATGATCCGCGGCACCATGGACAGGCATGCGGCAATGTATCCCTTGGCGTCCGCCACGCCGCGACCGTAGATTCGGCCGTGCCGCTGCACCGCTACGAAGGGGTCACTCGTCCAGGTCTGGCCACTGACCGGCACCACATCGGTGTGCGCGGCAAGCATCAGGCCCGGCAGATGACCCGTGCCAACCGACGCGAACAAGTTGGCCTTGCGCCCCTGCGAATCGAAACTGAGCCGGCAAGGCACGCCATGCGACTGCAAGTACTCGCGGCACCAGAAAATCAGCTCGAGGTTGGACTCCGACGACTCGGTGTTGAACCCCACCAGCTTGCGCAGGATTTCGAGCGTGGCCATCGTCGGCAAGGGGCCGGGCACGTTGTCGAGCACGAATGGCGGTGGCGCAACCTGCCGACCGGATGACCCGCGTCCGGCTGGCGCGCTGCGAGCAAAGTCGATAGGGGGCGTTCGATTCACGACGATCCTCTTCTTGTGGGGTTGACGCTGGGCGCCGGAAAGTGTGCAAAGTGTGCACGCCGGTCGGGCCCTGGCGCAAGTGGCCGCGAGTGCTGGGCGAGCGCACTCGGGCAGTGCGTTGACGCACCCGCGGCCTGCTGTCAACTGCGCGGCCACACAGGTGTGTTGCGCACCGTGCCGCCCACGCAATGCCTATGACAACAATGCATAGTTTGGGCACGCTTGTCGCTGCTGTTTCCAGGTGGCGCCGGTATCGTGGGCAGCAACAGCGCCGGCTGGCTCAATGGACATGCGAGCCCTGCCGACGCGAGCATTGCCAACAGCGTTCCGGAGACCTGCATGACGTTGACCACCGCCGCGCCCAAGGTGGAACTGGAGCACCTGAGCGACCGCGCGCCCATGTTGCGCGAGTTGCGCCGACGCATTCACCAGCACCCTGAACTGGGCTACGAAGAAGAGGCCACCAGTTCCATGGTGGCCTCGCTGCTCCAGGAGTGGGGTTGGGAAGTCACGCGCGAGGTGGGCGGCACAGGCGTGGTGGCTGTGATGCAGGCGGGCACGGGCTTGCGGCGCATCGGGCTGCGCGCCGACATGGACGCGCTGCCCATTCAGGAGACCTCCGGCCTGCCGTGGGCCAGTCAGAACGCGGGCGTAATGCATGCCTGCGGCCACGACGGGCACACCGCCATGCTGCTGGGCGCAGCGTGGCACTTGGCGCGCACGCGGGCATTTGACGGCACTGTCACCTTGATATTCCAGCCGGCCGAGGAACTGGGGGCCCACGGTGGCGCGCAACGCATGCTGGCCGATGGCCTGTTCAAGCGCTTTCCGTGTGACACCGTCTTCGCGGCGCACAACCACCCCGGGGCGCCGGCGGGCCACTTCCTGATCAGGCGCGGGCCATTCATGGCCGCGTCCGATCAAGTGAGCATTCGCATCATCGGGCAAGGCGGGCATGCTGCGCGGCCACACCTCACGGTGGACACCACGTTGGTCGCAGCCAGCCTGGTGGTTGCGCTGCAGTCGGTGGTGGCGCGCAACGTCAACCCGCTGGACAGTGCCGTGCTTACCGTCGGCGCCTTGCAGTCCGGAAAAGCTGCCAATGTCATCCCCGGCCATGCCGCTCTCGAGCTCAGCGTTCGAAGCTTCGACCCCAAAGTTCGCGAGTTGCTCAGGCAGCGCATCCACGAACTGACGACGTCGCATGTGCAGGGCTACGGCGCCAGGGCCGAAGTGCAGTTCCTCGACGGAACCCCCATGGTGGTCAACGACAACCGTGCCGCTGCCCTGGCCGAGCGCGTGGCCGTTGCGCTGGTCGGACGCGACCGCGTGGACGGCCAGGCACCACTTCAGATGGGCGGCGAGGACTTTGCGCACATGCTCATGGCATGTCCCGGTGCGCTGGTACGAATCGGCAACGGCTGCGACCAGGGGCAGCCCATGCTGCACGACCCCCGCTACGACTTCAACGATGCCATTTTGTGCACCGGAGCGGCATTCTGGGCGCGGCTGGCACAAACCTATCTGGCAGACGGTATGGGTGCCGATGCGAACTGATCCCACGGCGGCGCTGACGCACGCGCCTGGGCAGTCACCCACTCGACGAATGCTTGAACGGCACGCGTAGGCGTGCGCGAGCGTGGCAGGCATAGGTAGTAACCCCGACCGGTCGAAGCCGGTTTGCCCATCGGCACATCGATGCGTCGTGCCGTCCACTCGCGCTCGACCAGGCACGACTGCACCACTGCGATACCGAGATCGGCGACAACCGCCTCGATCAACGCCGCAGCCAGGTCAAACCCAGGGCCCAGCCGCAACGCCGCCGGGTCGACACCGTTGGCCTGTGCCCATGTCGACCAATTTCCGGGGTATGCCTCGTGGTGAAGAAGCGAGTGCGCCAACACATCGCCGGGCTGACGCAAGCTGGCCGTTCGGTCCGGATGGCAGACCAATACGATCTCACGCCCGACCAGATAGGTGGCCTGTATGTGCCGCGGCCAGCGACTGCCGGCGTGGGTTCGCGTGTCGATCCATGCGTCCACATCGTCGGCCGCGTAGGCGCCATCGGCCCGATAGGGCCTGATCTGGAGCTTGAGCCAAGGGTGTTGGCGTGCCAGATCGGGCAGCCGCGGCACGAGCCAACGCATGTTCAGCGATGTGATCACGCTGAGTCTGACCACGTCACGGTCTCGGCGTGCCGCCCCGGCGCGGCCCACCGCCTCTTCCAGCACCTCGAGCGCCGGCTTCACGCGCGCGTAGTACACCTCACCGTGCGCGTTCGGGCGCACACCGTCGGTTCCCCGATCCAGCAGCGCCTGGCCCAGCCGCGCCTCCAGGCGCAACACAGCGCGGCTCACCGCACCCTGCGTCACGGCCAGCCGCTGCGCTGCCCGCGAAAAGCCGTTGCACTCGACGACCGCGACGAACGCGTGCAGTTCGGTCAAGGAAGGCGAACGGATGCGCATGCGCAATGATGACATGTCGTCATGGCGATGTGCGCGCCTGTCGTTCGACGCGCGCCGGCGCAGTCGGTCAAATTGCTCGCGCGAGCCCGCCCAAGGCAAGCTCCACCCAGCCAACGCCCATCCAGACCCAGAGACGCCAGAATGCCCTCGATTGGCTTCAAGCCAGCGATGAGGACGTTGCCCGGTTCGCCCGAGCGCGCTCGTCACCCTGGCGCAGCGCTGAGCGTGCGCTGGCGCCGCTTGGTCGCGTCCGGGCTTATCGCCTGGGCCTTCGCAGCGCAGGCCGGGCCAGGCGTTCATGCCGATCGCATCGTTCTGGGCCAATCGGCCAAGCTCAGTGGAGCCAGCGGCACACTCGCCGGCGTCCAATACCGGGCGGGCCTGCTGCTGGCGTTCGACCAGGTCAACCGCGAAGGTGGCGTGCACGGCAGGCGCATCGAACTGGTGTCGCTCGACGACCGCATCGACCCTGTCCGTGCTCGCGCCAACACGCGCGAGCTGATCGAGCGGGTGGGGGTGCTGGCCATGATCGGCAGCACCTTCAGCAACACGGTGCTCGGCGCCTTGCCTGTGCTGGCCGAACACGGCGTGCCGCTGATTGCGCCCTACACCGGTGTCGGCGACCTGTACACGGGTCGCCATCCCTTGGTCTTCATGTTGCGTGCCAGCTTCGACGACGAGCTATCGGCGATCGTGCGCCATCTGGGCACTGTGGGGTATCGCCGCGTGGGCATCGTTCACTACGCCATCCCCATGGGTGATGCCCTGGCCAACGACCTTCGCCGGCGCTTGGCCGCAATCGCACAGGGCCTTGCACAAGTGCTGCCCATGGCTCTGGCCTCGCCTGATCCCGCTGCCGCAGCGGCACCGGTTATTGCTGGCGCAGCCGTCCATTGCGTGGACTTGATGCTCCTCGGAGTTTCCGGCCGCGACGCCGCCGAAGTCATCCGCGGGCTGCGCACCCGCTGTCCGGGTACGCAGTTCATCGCACGCAGCCTCGTCGACCCGATCATGCTGCGCAAGGAGCTGGGAGAGCACTCGACCGGCATCATGCTGACCCAGGTGGTGCCCAACGCGGCTCGTGGCGAGCACCCGCTCGTCAAGGGCTACCGCAGCCTGCTGGCGCGGCGGCAGCCACCGTCGACCATGGACCCCACCGAGTTCGAAGGCTACCTGGCCGGGCAGTTCATGATCGCCGCACTGCGGCAAGCCGGGCCCCAACTCGACCGAGACGCGCTGATCCAGGCGCTCGAACACACAGCCATCGACGGGCCGGATCACTATCGCCTCAGATTCGCCCGGGGCGAACGCGTGGCCACCCGCTACGTGAACATCGTGATGCTGGCCGACGGCCAGCGCTGGGTGGATTGACGCGGTCGAACCGTTCCGACCACGCCGGCCCCACTCCAGGCCGGCGCTTATGGGCCTGCTGCGTCGATGATGCAGCAGGCCCGTCTTTTCGTGAGCACGGTGCAGGGTCGGGAGCCGTCTACAGCTTCGCCTCCCGCTTCAGCGCCCCGATGGCAATGACCACTGCGTTCGACGCCACAGCGTAAGGCGATCCTGGGGCCAACATCTTCTCTGCCTCGGCAAAGCGCTTGTTGTTGATCACTTCGGCCACTTTGCTGGCTTCCCGATGAAAGGCGGCGTGATGCCGCATGCAGTCGGCGTGCGATCCCATTGAGCCGAACAGTGACTTCGATTCGCCATGCAGCCACTTGCCAAGCACGCAACAGTTGTCTTTCGCGATGGTCGGTGCGTCCAGGGTCGACTGCGCCGAAATGGCTCCTCGCAGCTTCACCTTCCAGTCCGAATGCGCCCTGATCGCCTCGTTCAGATCCATTGTCGTCTCCATTTGTGTGTGCGAGAACCCGACTCGCAGGGTGAGCGGGCACTGTAGTTCCATGTGCAGAAGACTGTCAACGCCATCGGTCACCGCATTGGGCTGCCAGATGCACATTGCGACCCACTCGGCGCTGGTATTGCCCGACGCTGCGTCCTGTCATACGATGCTCGCTTCTGTCACGTGCCACGCACGTTGATCCGGCCCGTCAGCCCACGTTTCACGGGTCGCCACTGCGGTGGGGGCATTCTTCGCGGCGCTCAGCCGCATGCGCTGCACGTCTCATTTCGGCGTGCACAGGGGCCACCGCTCGGTGCCTCTGCTGTCTCAGCTGCTCGAATTTCTGGCGCTCTGCCGGTGTTCGAGCCGGCTCTGTGGGTCCACCACGACGCTCCGCTCGCAGCTCAGCGGGCCATCACCGCGACCGCAGATTGGTCGCATGAACGGATGTCTATATGGAGAACAACCAAGGGGAGTTGGGGGCACTGCTGTCGGCGGTGCTCAAATTTGGGAGTCGAGAAGACCTTCGGGTCGAGGGTGCGTTTCGCGCACAGTCACTGGTGCCAGCGGCACTGGCTTTCCTGCCGCCGCCGTGGGAACAGGAAACGTGGGTGATCCACGGCTCGTCCGACGGCGCGCGGGTGATCGCATTTGCCCCGCCGGCGTGTGCGGCGGAAGCAGCCGCACTGTCGCTCCGATGGTCCACTCCGGCGCCCGCCGTTCTGCTCGGCGAGACGTCACTTCGCAGCCGCGACCTCATCGTCGTCGCGCTGCGCGGTGTCGAGTTGCCGGCGGACCTCGTACCAGTCGCTGAAATCCTTCGAACGAAGGAGGGCGCGTGATCCTCGGGCGAAGTCGCGATCTGAGCCATTGGCTCCGCCACCTGGTGGCAGATCCATCGATACAGCCGCCAGTCGCGGTCGAGCGCGTGTCGCTCGTCTTCGCCCAGGTGCTGAGCGTCCAGGGTCTCCCGTGCTTGCCCGTGAGCCCACTCGCAGGCTTCTACGGCTGGTCGATCGACAACGTATCGGTCGTCGGTTTCGTGCCCGAAGGCGTTGCCACAAGGGCATTGGCGTCGGCAATGGCCGACGGTTCCGTCACCGTCGATCTCGAATGGGGCGCGCGAGTGCCCGCATTGGACGTCGGCTTTCAGCGCTGGCACGTCGGATGGATCCGCTCCATCCGCACCGTAGCCCGCGATCCCGCCATACACATCGCCGACCTTGTAGGCGAGTGGTGGCACACCTGACTCGCCCCCTCGTCGCATCGCGGCCTGGGGGCGTTTTCTTTTCGAGCGACCCCACACCGACCGCCCTTGATGAGCCCGGGCTGGCATGACCAAATGACATAGCGGCCCGCCCGACCGTCGATGGACTCGAGGCTGCCCGTGGGTCACAGTGATGCCCCACGAATGGGGCGCAGCCGCTGCCAGCGAGCAGCGCCCCGCACCCGACTCACCGCCATCGAATGGCGTGCCACCGCCGCCAGTGCGCTGGCGCGCATACCCGGAACCACAGTCCATGATCGCCTACATCGTCCGTCGCATGCTGCAGACGCTGATCGTGCTGCTGAGCGTGGCCTTCATCGCCTTCATGCTGTTCCAGTACATCGGCGACCCGGTGACGAACCTGTTGGGCCAGGACGCCACGCCCGAGCAACGCGAGCAGTTGCGTGCCGATCTCGGGCTCGACCAGCCCTTCATCGTGCAGTTCACCAAGTTCGTCGGCAATGCGGTACAGGGCGAGTTCGGCCTGTCGTTGCGCCAGGGCCGCAAGGTGTCCTCGCTGATCGCCGAGCGCCTGCCGGCCACGCTCGAGTTGGCCGTATTGGCCGCGGTGCTGGCGCTGCTGATCGGCATTCCGATGGGGGTGTATGCCGCGCTCAGGCGGGGCAATGCGTTGTCGCAGCTCATGATGACCTTCTCGCTGCTGGGTGTGTCGTTGCCCACCTTCCTCATCGGCATTCTGCTCATCCTGATGTTCTCCGTGGTGTGGAAGGTGCTGCCCAGCTTCGGCCGGGGCGACGTGGTTCAGATCGGACCCTGGACCAGCGGCTTCTTCACGGTGGATGGCTGGCGGCATCTGGTGCTGCCCGCCGTCACGCTGTCGATCTACCAGCTCACGTTGATCATGCGGCTGGTGCGTGCCGAGATGCTGGAGGTGCTGCGCACCGACTACATCAAGTTCGCCCGAGCCCGAGGCCTGCGCGACATGGCCATCCACTTCGGCCACGCGCTGAAGAACACGCTGGTGCCGGTGATCACCATCACGGGCCTGCAGCTCGGCGGCTTGATCGCGTTCGCCATCATCACCGAGACCGTCTTCCAGTGGCCAGGCATGGGGCTGCTGTTCATACAAGCCGTGCAGTTTGCCGACATCCCGGTCATGGCGGCCTACCTGTGCCTGATCGCGCTGATCTTCGTGGTCATCAATCTCATCGTCGACCTGCTGTATTTCGCGGTCGACCCACGCCTGCGGGTCGAGCAACCCGCGGGCGGCCACTGAACCCGACGCGCTGGCGTCAGCCCTTCCCGTTCCAGCCACTGCCCCACAACAAACGACCGGAGACAACCCCCCATGAAAACCACTCGAACCATGCTTGCCTCGACCCTGATTGCCGCCGCCGCGGCCATGGCATGCATCGGCGCGCACGCGGCAACGCTGCGTGTGGCCAACCAGGGTGATGCCACATCGATGGACCCGCACTCGCTGAACGAGTCGTTCCAGCTCTCGTTCACCGGCAACATCTACGAAGCCCTCACGGCCCGCGACAAGAACCTCAAGCTGGTGCCCGGATTGGCCACCGGATGGAGCCAGCCCTCGCCAACGGTGTGGCGCTTCGCGCTGCGCAAGGGCGTGGCGTTCCACGATGGCGCGCCCCTCACCGCCGACGACGTGGTGTTTTCGCTCAGGCGCGCCGCCGGTGAGGGCTCCGACATGCGCAGCTACACCGCATCGATCAAGGATGTGCGCAAGGTCGACGACCACACCGTCGACGTGGAGACCAACGCCCCGTTCCCGATCCTGCCCAACCTCATGGCACAGATCTACATCCTCAACAAGGCCTGGTGCGAGCAGAACAAGGCCACCACACCGGTCGATCGCCGCAAGGGCATCGAGAACGCTGCCAGCTTCCGCACCAACGGCACCGGCCCCTACCGCCTGAAAGAGCGCCAACCCACGACGCGAACGGTGCTGGTGCGCAACCCCGCCTACTGGGGCGCCGTGGAGGGCAACGTCGACGAAGTGGTCTTCACGCCCATCGGCAGCGACGCCACCCGCGTGGCCGCCTTGCTGTCCGGCGAAATCGACCTCATGGAGCCCGTGCCGCTGCAGGACGTCGACCGCCTCAAGGCCAACGCCAATGTGAGGGTGATGCAGGGCCCCGAGCTGCGCACCATCTTCCTGGGCATGGACCAGAAGCGCGACGAGCTGCTGTCCTCGAACGTCAAGGGCAAGAACCCGCTCAAGGACGTGCGGGTGCGCCGTGCCATCTACCAGGCCATCGACATCGAGACCATCAGGAACGTCGTCATGCGCGGTGCCGCCACCCCCACCGGCCTGCTGGTGGCGCCCGGCATCCGGGGCTTCGTGCCCGAGCTGAACAAGCGCCTGCCGTACGACCCGGCGGCCGCCAAGGCGCTGCTGGCCGAGGCCGGCTACCCCGGCGGGTTCGAGCTGGGCATGAACTGCCCGAACGACCGCTACGTCAACGACGCCGAGATCTGCCAGGCCGTCGCGGCGAACCTGGCCCGCGTGGGCATCAAGGCGAACCTTCAGGTCGAGAGCAAGGCCACCTACTTCCCGAAGCTGATGCGGCGCGACGTCGGCTTCTACATGCTGGGCTGGGCGCCCGGCACCTACGACTCGCACAACCCGCTGAACGGCTTGATGTCGACACCCGGCGACAAGGGCGTGGGCAACTTCAACATCGGCAGCTACAGCAACGCCCGCGTGGACGAGCTGACCCGCCTGGTGCAAAGCGAAACCGACCAGGCCAAGCGAAACGCGTTGATCGCCGAAGCCTTCAAGGTACACCAGGACGAGGTGGGCCACATTCCGCTGCATCAGCAGGCACTGGCCTGGGGCATGAAGAAGAACATCGAGCTGGTGCAACTGGCCGACAACTACATGCCGTTTCGCTGGATCACGGTGAAGTAATCCCATGCAAACCACGCTGCAGCGCTTCTTTGCCGGCGACGTCTGGCACAGCTTCCGCTCCTCGCCCACCGCGGTGGGTGCGGCGCTGATCGCCGCGGTGTGCCTGCTCGGTGCCCTTGGCGCCGAGTGGGTGGCACCGTTCAATCCCTTCGATCTGGCCACGCTCGAACTGGGCGACGCCCGCCGGCCGCCGGCCTGGGCCCAAGGCGGCAGCAGCCAATACCTGTTGGGAACCGACGACCAGGGGCGCGACATCTTCTCGGCGGTGATCTACGGGGCGCGCATCTCGCTGTTCGTCGGGTGCGCCTCGGTCGTCCTGTCGGTGGTCGTCGGCGTGTGCCTGGGCCTGCTGTCGGGCTTTGCGGGCGGCAAGACGGACGCGCTCATCATGCGCGTGTGCGACATCATGCTGTCGTTCCCGTCCATCCTCATCGCGCTGCTGATCGATGGCGTCGGTCGGGCGCTGTTTCCGAACGCGCACGACACCCTGGCCTTCGCGGTGCTCATCCTGGCCATCGCACTGCCAGGGTGGGTGCCCTATGCGCGCACCGTACGTGGCTCCACGCTCGTCGAGCGCAACAAGGAGTATGTGCAGGCCGCTCGCGTCATCGGCGTGCGGCCGCTGCGCATCATGGCCCGGCATGTGCTGCCCAACGTGCTGGGCCCAGTGCTGGTGCTGGCCACCATCCAGGTGGCCCATGCCATCCTGACCGAAGCCACCCTGTCGTTCCTGGGGGTGGGCGTGCCGCCCACATCGCCGTCGCTGGGCACGCTGATCCGTGTGGGCAACGACTTCCTGTTCTCGGGCGAGTGGTGGATCACGATCTTCCCGGGCCTGATGCTGGTGTTGATTGCGCTGTCGGTCAACCTGCTGGGCGACTGGCTGCGCGATGCGCTCAACCCTCGCTTGCGGTGAGACCCACGACCATGACCTCTGCAAACCTGCTCGAAGTGAAGAACCTGCGCGTGGAGTTCACCTCGCGCCACGGCAAGCTGCTGGCTCTGGACGACATCTCGTTCTCGATCGCGCCCGGCGAAATACTCGGTGTGGTGGGTGAGTCCGGCGCGGGAAAGTCGCTCACCGGCGCGGCCATCATCGGCCTGCTCGAGCCACCCGGGCGAATTGCCGCCGGCGAGATTCGCCTTCAGGGCCAGCGCATCGACAACCTGCCGCCGGCGCACATGCGCACCATCCGCGGCCGCCGCATCGGCGCCATCTTCCAGGACCCCCTCACCTCGCTGAACCCGCTCTACACCATAGGCCGGCAACTGGTGGAAACCATCCGCACACACCTGCCCATGAACGAGCGCGATGCGCGAACCCGGGCCATCGCGCTGCTGGAAGAAACCGGCATACCCGCCGCCGCGCAGCGCATCGACCAGTATCCGCACCAGTTCTCAGGTGGCATGCGCCAACGGGTGGTCATTGCACTGGCCCTCGCCGCGCAGCCGCAGTTGATCGTGGCCGACGAGCCCACCACGGCGCTGGACGTGTCGATACAGGCCCAAATCATCGCCTTGCTCAAGCGGTTGGCCAAGGAGCACGCAGCGGCGGTGATGCTGGTCACGCACGACATGGGCGTGATCGCCGAGACCTGCGACCGCGTGGCGGTGATGTACGCCGGGCGCATTGCTGAAATCGGCCCCGTGGGTGCCGTCATCCACAGACCGCGGCACCCCTACAGCGAAGGCCTGATGGGCTCGATCCCGTCCATGACGCACGAACGCGAGCGCCTGTTGCAGATCGACGGCTCCATGCCACGGCTCAACAGCATCCCCGCGGGTTGCGCGTTTCATCCGCGTTGCCCGCAAGCCGGGCCACGCTGTCGAAGCGAACGGCCGGAGTTGATGGCCGCCGGCGCCACGCAGGCGGCCTGCTGGCTGGCCGCAGCCGATTGGAAGGAAGCCGCATGATCGAGGGCAACTCAGTGACCCACCCGCTCGTGCAGGTCAAGGACCTGGCCAAGACCTTCGACGTTTCGGCACCCTGGCTCAACCGGGTGATCGAGCGCAAGCCGCGCGTGGCGGTGCATGCGGTGGACGGTGTGAGCTTCGACATCGAGCGCGGCAAGACGCTCGCGCTGGTGGGCGAGTCGGGTTGCGGCAAGAGCACGGTGGCGCGCCTGCTGGTAGGGCTGTACGGACCCACGCGCGGGCAGGTGCACTTCGATGGCCAGCCCACCGCACACGGCCAGAGCCCGGCGCGCGCGCGGCGCGACATGCAGCGGCGCATGCAGATGATCTTTCAGGACCCCTATGCCAGCCTGAACCCGCGCTGGAAGGTGCTCGACATCGTGGCCGAGCCGCTGCGCGAGCACGGCATGGCCGACGAGTCCGGCATGGCCGCGCGCGTGGCCGAGCTGCTGGGCTCGGTGGGGCTGGCCGCGGCGGATGCCGGCAAGTTTCCGCACCAGTTCTCGGGCGGGCAGCGCCAGCGCATCTCGATCGCGCGGGCGCTGGCCACCGAGCCTGAGTTCCTGGTCTGCGACGAGCCCACCTCGGCGCTCGACGTGTCCGTGCAGGCGCAGGTGCTCAACATCATGAAAGATCTGCAGCGCGAGCGCGGCTTGACCTACCTCTTCATCTCGCACAACCTGGCGGTCGTGCGCCATGTGGCCGACGAGGTGGGCGTGATGTATCTCGGACGGCTCGTGGAGCAGGCGCCGAAGAAGGCCGTATTCGAGGCGCCGCAGCACCCGTATACCCGCATGCTGCTCGACGCCATCCCCGATGTGGCCATGAGCGGGCGCTCACGCTCTCCGGTTCGTGGCGAAGTGCCCAACCCGCTGCATCCGCCCGGAGGCTGCGCCTTTCACCCGCGCTGCCCGCATGCGGCGCCGCGTTGCAGCAGCGAGCGGCCCGTGATGCTGACCCGCCATGGCCACCGGGTGGCCTGCCATGCCGTCGAGGAAGGGCGGCTGTGACGATCGCCGTTCAAGACCGCCGACCGGTCATCGGAAACACCTGACCGTTGAAGTAAGTGACGGTGCCGCTGAACGACCGGTCATCGGCGTCCAGCGCACCCCGAAACACCACCTCGCCGTTCGGCGACTCGACCGTCATGACGATGGCCCGGGCCTGGACCGTCAATCGCCGGATCGGCAGCACGTTGGTGCCCTGATTCGTCGTCAGCGTGCCCTGGTAATAGGTGCCCTGCGCAATGAGCTGCATCGCGCCCAGCGTCTTGGCCTTGCCGGTATCCACCTCGAATAGCCAGTGGCCGGCCAGGCTCGGTGCGGGCAAGTCGGCCGGCGCCGGGGCGGTGGCGCAGCCCACCGAAATGGCGGTGGCGGCTGCGGACATGACCAGTCGTGCGTGCATGTTCATGATGGGGCTCCGTTGAAACGCTGCACCTTAGCGCCGCACCGGCCCTGAAGCCATCGCCTTGCGACGAACAACGGTCTGGCCGGCGCCAACTGCGCCGGCAACCGTGCGCAGCTTGCACGCCCACATCGCGGAGTATCCGTGCATGCCCTCTTGCGCCGGACCCATCAGCCCGGCGGCATTCCAAATGAAAAAGAGCCCGCCACGGACCGGCTGTTCAGCCGACCCATGGGGGCTCAGTCAGATGGCGCGCAAGGCGCGCCTAAGCGGCGAGTCGTTTGGGCCAATACGCGATGAGCGCACCGACGACGATTGTCGCCATTGCGACCAGGCGCGGCACTGTGGGCGCCGGCTGGTCTAGTACCCACACCCCCACCGCCGCGCTGAACGGCAATTGGAAGATGTAGGTGAGGGGCGCGAGCTGCGCCGTTTCAACGCGGGCCTGGGCCAGCGCGTATAGCGTCTGGCCAAGTACGCTTACAGCCGGGACCGCGACCAGCAGGAGGGTGCCCTGCAGGCCGAGGGCCGGCAGCGGCGACGACGGCGCAATCAGCCACCAGCCGGCGACGACGGCGACGCCACCGACCCCCATGTAGAAAGTCGAAGTGGCCGCGCTTTCGTTGAGGAGCGCCAGGCGCCTGTTTAGGACGACCTGCGCCGCATTCGCGGTCGCGCCGGTCAAGACTATCAGAATCCCGGCCGCGTCCGTCGCGCCGGCTGTGGTCGCCAGGGCCGTAACCCCGGTCGCACAAACGGCGACCGACAGGGCTTTCGCCCTAGACGGGGCCTCGACCCGGGACACCCAACCCCAGACTGTGGCCATGGCCGGCCACGAAAAGCCGAGTGCCGTGACTACCGGCAGCGGTAGACGCGTGGCTCCAACAAAGGCACCGACTGTAACCATCGCCAGCAACGCTGATCGCGCCAGCTGGAACCCCAGGTGGCGGGTTCTCACGAACGACAACCCGCCAGAGGTCCAAGCGCCCATGACGAGCGCTAGAACCATTCCGCCGACGTAGCGGACGGTTGTCAGCCACAGTATGGTGAGCGCGAACTCACCGGCTAGCGTTGCCGTTGTTGCGTGCACGGCGATCATTAGCCAGCACGCTGCAACCCACTGGCCCCGACCGACAAGGTTCGGGGGAAAGAAAATTTGGCCTCTGATAAGTCCTTGCTGCCCCCTACCGACCCACCAGCACGGCGCCACGCATGATTGCGCAGTCGGCGCGCCAGAAGGCGGCGGAAGGCTTGGGCGTATTCCGCCCGGAAGAAGTGGTACCTCGTGACCCGAGGCAGGTGGACGAGCACCATCGCGCGTCCAGTAAGAGAGGGTGGCGCGCCTCACGGCGGGCCGCGGTGATTGCGCTGTGTCAGCGGGGGCGGCGCGCCGCCATTTCATGGAACGGCTTGGGGCCGTGCCATTCCCATGGCGGCGCGGCGTTCTGCTCGGCCGCCCTCTGAAATTGGTTGACGGTTGCCCCGTCAACCTCGCCCGTCCGCGTGAGAACGCCTAAATAGGCTTCTCCCGCGAACGTGACGACCCCCATGTTCAGGGGTCCCAACACCTGGTAACCCAGGCGTCGGACCCCCGAAATCGCTCGGCCGTCGGCCATGTTGATCCCGCACTGGAGTGCGGGAAAGACTTCGCCGTAAACGGCGAACGTCGCAGCCCAACGATGGAGGGCCTGCCTTATCGCTTTGTATGCACCACCGCCCTCACGGGCGGCCGCTCGTCCGAAGTATAGCACAGGCCCCGGTGGGGGCTCATAGCCCCCGAGGCCACCCAGAATATGGGTGGCCTCGCACATTTCTCCGAAGCCGCCCTCGAAGAGGGCGACGATGGCCGTCGCGACGAGGTTTGATTCCTCGTCGCGAGCGACAATGAGCCGCGCGTTTGGCGGGTCGTTCTCTGGCTCGAGCCAAAGAACGGAGCCCGCGAACGAGCCCGTCCCCCAGTAGTTCAGCGCGCGGAGCGCGCTGACTTCCGCATGGTCGGCCTCTTGGCCGAGCCGAATCTCTATCTTTTTTTCTTTTTCCATATTTCCAACCGGAATCCTCCGGCGGGGCCCGCCGTGCGCCGCAAGCGCGCGTGAACGGGAGAAGACAACCACCGTGCGGTGGCCAGTCTCGACCGGGGTGGTCGAGGGGTTCTTCGACCGGATGCGCAATGCACCGGTGAACCCTTAGGCTGCCCAAAATTGGGCGACGGTCACCAACCCGGAATTGGGAGGTGCCGTTGACATCACCAGCGGGAGCTGGCGTCAGATCGGGAGCGAGGCCCGACCTTGAAAACCCTCGCAAGAGGGCGGCGTGCCGACAAGAGCGGACACGACAGCCATGCCTGGGCTGCACAGGAAGAAAGCGGACACCGATCGAGCGGCCAGCGCTTGGCGACACTGTCGATGTTGAGGCGCGCGAGGGCCCGTCCCCTGGGTCGAGGAGGTGAGCAGGTTTGTGGCCTGCCCCGGGTCAGTGGGCGCAGAGCGCCTCGCGCATCGGCAGTCTCGTGTGCCGGGCACCTCGAAGTCAACGAAGAATCGGCGCAGATCGAAGGCGTTGTGCGTACCGGTTTTCCATTGACAACGTATGCTGGCTTTGCTAAGCGCCGACCGTGTCGGCGCCGTGGTCACTCGAGTTCGCAGTCCGCGTCGAACTCCGATGTCACCCCGGCCTTGCGGCTGAGGTTGTCTTCGGTTTTTTTCGCCACCAAGTCCCCGAACGCTTGGGGGTCAGCCGCCACGGCGGGCGACCCCAGCTCGTGACAGACGGTGCCGGCCGCGGCGCCGAAGTTGGATCGCGCCGAGACCTCCTTCCCCGCATCGCTGGCGGACAACTCCATGTCGAACTCGATCGCGCAACGAATGCGCACAACACCTTGGGCATCGGCGCACTGCACGGTCTCCTCGATTGATATTGACCCGGCTTCGCAGCCGGTCAGGACTAGGGTGACGACAAGCCCGATCAGGGCTCCAAGGAACTTTTTTGTTGTCTTCATGGTGTTTCATGCCGGCCAATACGGCGGCCGGCGGCCGTTTGAGACATGGGTTCACTCCAATCGCACAGCGCGGTGTTGGGCGCAACGGTGCGTCAAGCTCGGCGTCGGCCGAGCGGTCATTCCTGTTGCCAGGCTTCTTCGTTGAGTCGCCGCCACTTGAGTGGCTGCGTCGTGAACAGGATGCCGGATCTTTGATCCTGATCCGTTGCCGGACGATGCCATGACGGATTGAGGTGGCGCCAGGTTGGGCGCACGCTGAGTTCCAGGGTGCTGAACCACTTGACCTGTCGCATGAGTGCCCGGCCGCACTCGCCAAAGCGGCCGATGATCAGCCACACGTCGCCCGCACTGGTATACGCGTCGATCGCGAGCAGCTTGCCCTCGCAGATGGGGGACCCGTCCACGGCACGGATGCCGGCGATGTATAGGCCCCGGACCCAACAGGTGGGCTCGGCGCCGAATGGTCGAGGTGCCTGGCGCATGCGCGCCAGGGCGGCAACCGGGTACCGCAAATCGATGTAGGAGCTCATGAGCGGCCCCTCCCGTTTCTCTCATTCATACTTGGTTGGCGCCGTTGGTTACGCCCCGGCGCGGGCGGTGAGGGTTTGAGCGTCAGTGCAAGCGGTGGGCCTGCACCAGTGTGATGAACTCCGTTCGGAGCACCTTCGTCACGACGAAGGGCACGAGGATGTTCGGATCGCGACGGATCTGACGTCGCCATTGCCGCATTTCCTGCGACGAGGTCGTCAAGGGCAGGAACACCTTGACCGGAGTGAGTCCCGCTGCCGCGGTCCAGCCGATCAAGACCGGCACCGTGACGAGGGCATCCTCCAGCTCGACGTGCCACACGGGTTCGGGCGGCGCGGTGCCGTTGTCGAGGAGGACTTTCAGTTGGCGGAGGTTCTTTTCCAATGCCGACATGTTTTCCTCCTAGAAGCTCAGCGCCACACCCAACCGGGCGGCAATGCCCCAGCCGGGGCGTACTCCAGATTGAGGCGGCGTGGTTCCGGCAGGCGTCCACGTGGCACCCCTGCCCGGCATTGCGGCCGACGTGGCAACGTAACCGCTGATGTTCGGTCCGAACCGATGCCTGAGTTGGTGGCCGAATTGCAGGCCGCCGGCTTCACCCGGTGCCCGCTGGCCGGCCATCAGCATGAGCATCTCGCTGTTGCCGCGCACGAAGCGCGCAGCCAAGGCACCTGTGGTGGCGTTGCCGCCCTTCCACGTGGCTTGCTGGCCGACGAGCAGCACGCTGCCCACTGCATGAGACCAGCGCAGGCTGGCCTGAAGCACGGTGCGGTCGCCGTAGTTGGCCTGCACGGCCACTGCGGCATCAACCGGGCCGTTGTTCACGGCGACTCGGAAGCCGCTTTCACGCAGCCCGATCGTTGCGGTAACCTCTGCCGGGCCCAGCTTGCGCTCGACCGATGCCGCCGAGCTGCGCAGCGCGGCAGGGCCGCCCACCTGATTGACGAGCAAGGCGCCGCCAAGGGCCACCGGCCCCAGCCCGTGGGCAATCAACCCACCGCGGCCGGAATCAAGGCCCAACACCGACCAGACGCGGCCGACCTCGAAGTGAGTGCCCTTCCAGTCCAGCACCGCCGCCTGACGGCGGTTCAGCAGTGCAAAACCAGTGTCACCGAGCTTGGTGACGCACTGTTTGCACGTTGGGCCGAGTGCCCGCCTTTCTCGCGGCAACTCGCCTGCGAACGAGAGAAGTCCCAGTTCGGCTTCGATTCCAAGTGAAGCCAACGGGCGCAACGCCAGGCCGACGAAACTCGGCCCATCCCCGTTGAGCGCAACCCGTGACTTGGAGTGCGCTTGGAGTTGTGCGAAGACGTCGACCCTGGCTCGGAACTGGGCCAGTGGCGCGCGCGACTTGTGCGCGGCCGAGGCGGCAGCTGCCGTGTTGGCGCCTCGTGCGGCGACCGCGAAGGGGCCGACCGACTGAGAATTTGCTTTCTGAGCCGTGGCTTGCTTGCGCTGCGCGCGGCCGGTCCTGGCTACGACTGCTTTTCGGTTGGCACCCAAGTTGACGGGTGAGCGCGCCAAAGTTGGCGCTTGTCTCTCGTCGCTTTGGACAGCCTCACGAGATCGGATAGTCCGCGTCTCGGCCCGATTCGGGCGCGCCAGCCGCGCAGCCGTAGCTTGCTTGCGCTGGGGCGAGCATGCGAGGCGCATGGCGGCGACTGCACGCGGATCAGTGAGCAGGCGCAGGCCTGAGACGCTTTCCAGCGCCTGGTAGCAGCCGCGCACGGTCTGCCGGGCAACCTTGATCTCGCCGCTTTGTGGGCCATTGGGCGCCACGCGACGTGATCGGGGGCTCTTGCGAGCGGGCTTGGACACCCTGGAGGGGGCCAGCCATTCCCGTTCAACGACCTGCACTGCGACGACGATCGCCTTTTGCGCGGCGGTCATGGTGAGTGCGAGCACGTTGGTTTCGCCGCGTGCCGGCGCTGACTCGATCACATCCGGCAGCTCCGAAGCCGGAAGTGTGGCCGCTGCAACCGCAGCGGGGGAAAGGAGTTGGATGAAGAGGATGAATAGAAGTTTGATGATGCCTTTCATAAAACACGACGGGCAGTGCCCGGGGCCGGGGATATGCGGGTGCACACCGGCGGAAGAGTGTTAGCGCCCAGTGCCGCGTGCAATGCACCGCGCGAGGGCCTGTGCCCAGGGTGGACCGCGACATGCGGCGTCCTGGGGCTAGGGGTTAGGGGTGGTCGCGCCGTCACCCGGCATGGGCGATCGGTCGAGAAAGCGTCCCTTGCGGGATCAGGCCCAACAGGAGCCTGTTTCCGACGCATGGCGCGTCGGTCGAGTCAGCCCGTGTGAGGGGCGGCCGGGTTTGGGAACCCGGGCGAGTGACAAGGCGACTCGCAGCGCAACAAAGCAATTCGCGGTACCCGGGTCACCGGAGCGCCCCCCGGGTCCTATGCGGCTCCGGGCGACCATCTGGCGCGAGCCAGGCCGGTTCCGGCGGAACCCGCAAGGGCACCGGTCACCAAACGACAGGCGCGATTCTGACATACCTCCCGAGTGGCCTGCCAGTCAAATTTGTCTCAAGACAGCACTCCAACGTACCGCTTCGTACCCGCGACCCGAGGCTCAGTGTTCGTGCTGCCCACAGGCCATTGAGGCCACGCCGACAAGTCGTCCGCCAGCCGCGCGGCGCCTGCTTCGGGGATGCGCTTGCACCGAGGTGCTATAGCCCAGTCCGAGCCGCTCCAGCGGGTTCGGTCGGCCGTTGCGCGGTGTCATCGCGCAGCGTCCGGTGGAACGACGGGTTGGACATCACGGCGACGACCCGCGAGGCGCCTCGGGCCAGGGCGGCGGCATGGCACCCTCGCCGTCGCCGTCGCCGTCGTCGTCGCCGTCGCCGTCGTCGTCCGCCGCTCAGCTCACTTGCTGGGCTGCCCTTCGAGCCTCTGCAAGTGCCTTCAGGTTTCGGAGCGTGACGGGAAGGCCTGAACGGAGTTGCCTCGCAAGGATGGGTCCCAGCACAATGGACAGCAGCCCTGAAAGGGTAACTCGGTGAACTACCTCAGTGGCACCTGGTACCGGGGCAAGTTCATGCTCGAAGAGCAGATGAAACAGAGGAACTCTTGACTCAACAGTGAAGCACTTGGCGGGCACGACTTGCGTAAGGACAATGGAAACCGTGTTGCCCTTCGAAGGAGTGAGACGGCCACGGCTTCCAACCTGAAACGGGCCGTCAATATTGGCTCGCTTTGTGTCTGGATCCCAGATCGGCCAGTTCTGAACATCTGTGTAGATGTCAAAAATCTCCTCTGGAGAGGCGGCCACTACGATTCGGTGTTCAACTTGCATTGGAATTGGGGATCAGTGAGAACAGGGCTTGTGCGTCACAACGCATCGGCGTATTGCGGGGTCGCCTCGGTGGCTGAGCAACAGCAAACAGGGCCTTGGCTTGCGCTTCTGACCCCAACGACCTTCATTGAGAACCGCTCTGTTCCCTGGTGCTGAATGAAGTCGTCGCCCGTTACGATGAATCCGAATTTGGTAAGTGCCATGGTTTGCCCGCAGTGGTTGGGTAAGAAGCGCTGAATCAAGCCAGCCATCCGGTTCCCGGGTCCAGCGGAGCCGACGACACGCCCACGAGTTCGGGGGGCGACGCAGCGCCGGCCTCCGGTGGTGCCGGGGCCTCGTCGGGGTCGAGTTCGAGT
>JABWBN010000186.1 GCA_013360485.1 Burkholderiaceae bacterium
GGTTGAGACTTGTCGGACCTGGGGCTTGTTGCTACAACGCCGCTCGAGGGCGCTGCTCCCCGTAGGGGAGGTTGAGACATGAATCTCGGCTCACGAGGATCTTTCGGCTGAACTCGAGGGCGCTGCTCCCCGTAGGGGAGGTTGAGACAAATAAGCTTCAAATGATTCCATGGATACAAGATCTCGAGGGCGCTGCTCCCCGTAGGGGAGGTTGAGACGCCAGCCTCGGCGTAGGAGCAATCAAGAGCGTACTCGAGGGCGCTGCTCCCCGTAGGGGAGGTTGAGACGGGGTTGATTTCGTCGAATTCGGCGTCAACGGCGCTCGAGGGCGCTGCTCCCCGTAGGGGAGGTTGAGACCTGAGTGATCAGGATGATGAATCACATAAGGCCACTCGAGGGCGCTGCTCCCCGTAGGGGAGGTTGAGACTCAACGGCCTGCTGAAAGGAGACGGCCTTCGACTCGAGGGCGCTGCTCCCCGTAGGGGAGGTTGAGACCGAAGGTTCCGAGGATTCGAGAACAGAATTGCGCTCGAGGGCGCTGCTCCCCGTAGGGGAGGTTGAGACTGAACCCGACCACTCGGCCGGATTGGGAAATTACCTCGAGGGCGCTGCTCCCCGTAGGGGAGGTTGAGACGCGCCGAGACGTTCGGCAAAGCGGTCGTATTCTTCTCCGGAGGCGTACTACTCCCCATGCGGTAGGTTGCGACAAGGCAGCGTCCGACGGAGGAGCCCCGTCCTCGCTCCGGGGTCGTGCCTCCCATGCGCGCGCGGAGCGCGCGCCGGACGTTCTTGAATTTTCCGGTAATCCTCCGTCGCGTGGGGTGTCCTTCTTCATCACGGGCGGAAGAAGGACACCGCCCGGTCGATGAAACGAAGCGCACGCCCCACCACTGCCAAGGCCAATCCCCGCACCCTTTGTCTCAGTTCCCCGGGGGTATCCCTCGACGCGGAAGACGGGCACTTTCTGCTGAGGCGGGAAGAGGAGGGCGGCGGACCCGTGAAGCTGCCCACGGTGGCGGTGCGTCAGATTCTCGTCGAGCACGGGGGCCGCCTTCGCACCCGCGCGGCGAGGCTCGCCCTCCTCGCGGAGGTGCCGGTGAGCTTCTTCGGACCCCACGGGGAGCTTCTGGGCCATCTGCAGCCGCCTCTCGCGCCCCGCATCGACCTGCGCCTCGCCCAGTACCGGACCCATGCGCACGCGGCGACGAGGCTGGCCCTCGCCCGGCGGTTCGTCGAGGCCAAGCTGGAGGCCACGGTCCGGGCGCTCGGCGATGGCGGCTGGGGATTCCCGGGAACGGTCTCGAAGCAGGCCATCGTGCGCCTTCGCGGCTCCATGCGGCGCGTCGGGAAGGCTCCGGACCTGGAGACGCTTCGCGGCCTCGAGGGAGTCTCGGCGAAAGCGTGGTTCGAGGCGCTCGCCGGAGTGTTCTGCGCAATCCAGCGGCGTAGAACGCGGGCCATCTCGAGCGCGTTGGGGAACCGGTGGGCCGGGTTGCGTGCCATCGCGCGCATGGCGATCTGCGACAGCTCCATGGGCAGGCCGGGCACGAACGCCTGGATGGGCATCGGCTCGCCGTGGAGGACCGCCTGGGTGATCTCGGTGAGCGACTTGCCGCTGAACGCCTTGTGGCCGGTGAGCAGCTCGTACAGTAGGACGCCCAGCGCATAGACGTCGCAACGTTCGTCGATCGGGCTGCCGCGCAGTTGCTCGGGCGCCAGGTAGTGTGGTGAACCTGTGATCAGGCCCTCGAAGGCCTTGGCACCAGGGCTGTGGGCGACCCGGGCGATGCCGAAGTCGAGCACCTTGGGCTTGCGCCTGTCGACCATGTAGATGTTGGCCGGCTTGATGTCGCAATGGACGACGCCCTTGCCGTGCGCATAGGTGAGGGCATCGGCCACGCGGCGCACGATCTTGGCCGCGCGCAACGGGTCGGGCCGCCAGCCGGTTGCCAGCATCTCGCGCAAGTCGCTGCCGAGCAGCTCTTCCATCGCGATGTACACGCCGCGTTCGGACAGCCCTGCGTCGTAGACGGTGACGATGTTGGGATGGCTCAACCCGGCCACCGCACGCGCCTCGTTGAGGATCATCGTGTCGAGCAACTCGCGGTCGGCGCCGGCCGCGCCGATCTGCAAGGTCTTGATGGCGAGGTTGCGCGACAGGATCGGGTCCCAGGCCGTGAACACGCGGCCCAGGCCACCTTCGCCCAGCCGGCGCTTGAGCGCGTAGCGGCCCACGTGGCCGATGGTGGGCTCGGCCTGGTTGGGTGGGGGCACCAGGTCCAGCGGGATGGGGGCGCTGTCGTCCGCGCCTGGCCAGTCCTCCGGCCCCGGTTCGCTGGGCAGCGAGTCGGAGAGGATCTGCGTGGGTGCAAAGCCGGCTGGCGCACCCGCTGGGTCTGGACGGGAGGTACTCACAGGCCGCCAGCTTAGGGCCGAACGCACCGAATCATGCTTCGAAATGCGTGGCGTACTGCCGACGGTTAACCAGTTGTCACGGCTGCGCCACGCGGCACGGGGCAAATGTCACGCGGCTGCCGGCAGGCAACCGCTCAGGCCAACGCGCGTTCGAGCCGATGCACGGCTTCGTGCAACTGCGGCATGGCGCTGGCATACGACAACCGCAGCCAGCGTGCCGGGTCATGGCGACCGAAGTCGCGTCCGGGTGTCAGGGCAACATGCGCCCTGCGCATGAGGTCGAAGCACAGGTCCCAACTGTCGGCCGAGTGCGCGCTGCAGTCGGCCCAGGCGTAGAACGCACCATCCGGCGGAACCGCCACGGCCAGGCCCAGGCGGTCGAGCTGAGGCACGATCCAGTCGCGCCGCCGCCGGAACTCGAGCCGCCGGCGCTCGTACTCGGCCAACGACTCGGGCTCGAAGCAGGCCAGCGCGGCATGCTGCGCCACCGTGCTCGCGCAGATGAACAGGTTCTGCGCCAGCCGCTCCACAGGCGCGACCAGGGCCTCGGGCAGCACCATCCAGCCCAGGCGCCAGCCCGTCATGCTGAAGTACTTGGAGAAGCTGTTGATCGAGATGACGTGCTCGCCCAGCGCCAGCGCGCTGTGGCCGTAGGTGTCGTCGTAGCCCAGGCCGAGGTAGATCTCGTCGACGACGAGATGGCCGTCGTGGCCGCGCACCACGGCATCGATGCGTCGCAACTCGTCGGGGTGGATCGACGTGCCGGTCGGGTTCGATGGCGATGCCAGCAGCACGCCCCGGGTGGCGGGCGACCAAGAAGCGCGCACGGCATCGGCATCGAGCTGGAAACGCTGTGCGGGTCCGGCCGGCAGCAGGCGGGGCACGGCTTCGGCCGCCGCCACGAAGTGCCGGTTGCACGGGTAGCACGGGTCGGGCATCAGCACTTCGTCGCCGCCCTCGAAAAGGGCCAGGCAGGCCAGTTGCAGTGCCGCCGAGGCCCCCGCCGTGATCACGATGCGGTGCTCCGGCACCGTCAGCCCGAACCGCTGCGCATACCAATGCGACAGGCGCTGGCGCAGCGCGGCCAGACCAGTGGCATGGGTGTACTGGGTACGGCCGTCGCGGATGGCCCGTGCCGCGGCCTCCTGCACCAGCGGCGCGGCGGTGAAGTCGGGTTCGCCGATGTTCAGGTAGATCATCGGCTGGCCGCCGCGTGCCGGATCGCAGGCCGGGCTGGCGGCGATCTCGGCCGCTGCCTTGGCGCACTCCATCACGTAGAAGGGCTCGATGTGGTCGAGCCGGCGGGCGAGCCTCATGGTGGCCTGGTGCTGATCGCGCCTTGGCGTCAGCTGCGCCTGTGGGCCGCCACCTCGGCAGCCCGGAGGTCGGCGGCGGCCTTGTCGAGCACGCCATTGACGTATTTGTGGCCGTCGGTACCACCGAACGACTTGGCCAGTTCCACCGCCTCGTTGATGACGACGCGGTAGGGCACATCCAGGCAATGGGCAAGCTCGT
Source organism: Burkholderiaceae bacterium (assembly GCA_013360485.1). Lineage (GTDB taxonomy): Bacteria > Pseudomonadota > Gammaproteobacteria > Burkholderiales > Burkholderiaceae_C > Pseudaquabacterium. The sequence continues at coordinate 3,931 of JABWBN010000186.1, forward strand.
ACGTGCCGATCAGCAGAACCGCGTGCTCCACGGGCGACAGATCGGTGGTCTTGCGGTCGACATGGCGGGCCAGCACGGCATCGAGCGCCGAGGCGTCGTCGATGCAGCCGGCCAGCAGTGCATCGAAGTGCGCGCTGTCGCACTTGTCGAACCCGTCCTGCTCGCGGATGTGGGTGTCGACCGCGGCAACGTCGGCCCGCCCGACCAACCACTCATAAAGCCCCTGCAGCGCAAACTCGCGCGAGCGCCGGCGCGGCGACTTCGGCCGCGGCTTGCCGACCGGAGGTTTGCCGGAGGCCGACTTGCCAGTGGTGACGCTCATGACAGTTCGTCCAGCAGGTTGGCCATTTCGACGGCCACGCGTGCGGCGTCGCGGCCTTTGTCGGCCACGCGTGCCCAGGCCTGCTCCTCGTTTTCGACCGTGAGGATGGCATTGGCCACGGCGACCTGATGGTCCAGTGCGACCCGGGTGACACCGGCGCCGCTCTCGTTGGCCACCAACTCGAAGTGATAGGTTTCGCCCCGGATGATGCAGCCCAGGGCGATCAGGGCGTCGTAGTCGTCGCTATCGGCCATGGCCTTGAGCGCGACGGCGATTTCGAGTGCGCCGGGCACGGTGACATGGGTGACGTGGCGTTGCTGCACCCCGAGCGCGGCCAGTTCGGCCAGACAGGCCTCGGCGAGCTTGTCGGTGATCTCGGCGTTGAAGCGCGCCTGCACGATCCCGATGGCCAGCCCCTGGCCGTCGAGGTTGCCGCTGGTGCCCTGGTCGGCGTTCTGCATGAGCGGATTTCCTGATGGTGAGGACGACGGGCGACGGCGACGCCCTCAGTTCGGGGCGACGAAGCCCGTGACCTCAAGCCCGTAGCCCGCCATGCTGGGCATGCGGCGGGGGTTGGCCATGAGCTTCATGCGCGCCACGCCCTGATCGCGCAGGATCTGTGCGCCGACGCCGTAGGTGCGCAAGTCCAGCGGCGTGCTGCGCGGCGCCGGGCTCTCGCCCAGCAGCTGCGGTAGCAGGGCCTGCACGTCGTGGGCGCAGTTCAGCAGCACCGCCACGCCGCAGGGGCCGCGCTGCAACGCGCCCAACGCGGCCGGCAGCGGCCACGAGTGCGGGCTGGCGCCGCTGTCGAGCAGGTCCATCACTGTGAAGGGCTCGTGCACACGCACGGGTACTTCGTCGGCGGCGCTCCAGCTGCCGTGGCGCAGTGCCAGGTGCAGCCCGCCGGAGCGGTCGCGGTAGATGGTGCACTGGAAACGGCCCTGGGCGGTGTCGATGACGCGCTCGCCGGCGCGCTCGATCAGGGTCTCGTTGTGGCTGCGGAACGCGATCAGGTCGGCGATGGTGCCGATCTTCAGCCCGTGCTCGGCCGCGAAGCGCTGCAGGTCGGGCAGCCGTGCCATCGTGCCGTCGTCGTTCATGATCTCGCAGATCACCGCCGCGGGCGTGAGGCCGGCCATGTGGGCAAGGTCGCAGCCTGCCTCGGTGTGGCCTGCGCGCATGAGCACGCCGCCATCCTGGGCCTGGAGCGGGAAGATGTGGCCCGGCTGCACCAGGTCGGCTGGCCGCGCGTCGCGGGCCACCGCGGCTTGCACGGTGCGGGCGCGGTCGGCCGCCGAGATGCCGGTGGTCACGCCTTCTGCGGCCTCGATCGACACAGTGAACGCCGTGCCATGGGCGGCGCCGTTGCGCGTGGTCATGGGCGGCAGCCGCAGCCGCTCGCAGCGCTCGCGCGTCAAGGTCAGGCAGATCAGCCCGCGGCCGTACTTGGCCATGAAGTTGATGGCCTCGGGCGAGACGTGGTCGGCCGCCAGGACGAGGTCGCCCTCGTTCTCGCGGTCTTCCTCGTCGACGAGGATGACCATGCGGCCGGCGGCCAGTTCGGCCACCAGCTCGGGGACAGGGGTGATAGGCATCGCCGGATTGTAGGTGGCGCCCAGGGTTACCACGGATGCACCCGGGGGCATCCGCTCAGCCCGGGCCGCGAACCTCGGGCGAAGGATCGGCTGCCCATTGCCAAAGGCCGTCCTCGAGTACCTGATGTGGCCGGAAGTCGGCCTTGTAGCCCATCTTGTCGTTGCCCGCGATCCAGTAGCCCAGGTAGACGTGGGGCAGCTTGAGCAGACGGGTCTGCTCGATCTGCCACATGATGCTGTAGGTGCCGAGACTGCCCTTGAACTGCGGGTCGTAGAACGTGTAGACGGCCGACAGGCCGTCGTTGAGCACGTCGACGATGGTGACCATGCGCAGCGTGCCGGTGCCTTCGGCCACCGCGTCTCGGAACTCCACCAGCCGCGAGTTGACCCTGCTCTGCAGCAGGAACTGCGTGTACTGGTCGACGCTGTCGTGGTCCATGCCGCCGCCGGCGTGGCGGCCGGCCTGGTAGCGCAGGTACAGCGCGTAATGCTCGGGCATGAATCCCAGCCGCAGCACGCGCGAGCGCAGCTGCGTGGAATGGCGCTTGAGCGCGCGACGCTGGCTGCGAGTGGGCTGGAACGTGGCCACCGGCACGCGCAGCGGCACGCATGCGCGGCAGCTGTCGCAATAGGGTCGGTAGGTGAACATGCCACTGCGCCGAAAGCCGTTGGCCACCAGGCCGGAGTAGGCGTCGGCGTGGATCAGGTGGCTGGGCGTGGCCACCTGCGACCGTGCCAGGCGGTCGGGCAGGTAGCTGCAGGGATAGGGCGCCGTCGCGTAGAACTGCAGCGACGACAGCGGTAGTTCCTTCGGATGCGTCACGCGGGCCTGGCTCCCGGGCTGGCTGGGGCGTCGAGTTCGATGCCCAACTGCGCCCACATCCGGCAATCATAGGCCCAGGCTCGCGGGGGCGGCCGGCTCACCACCCGTTCGAGGTGGGCCTCGAAATGCGCGCGCGGGATCTCGCGCGCGCCGAACGTCGCAAGGTGGCGCGTGTGCTGCTGGCAATCGATGAGATCGATGCCTTCGCCGCGACAGAAAGCCACCAGCGCACAGAGCGCGATCTTGGAGGCATCGGTGCGGTGCGAGAACATCGATTCGCCGAAGAACATGCGGCCGATCGAAACACCATACAGGCCGCCAGCCAGTTCGCCATCGATCCAGGTCTCGAAGCTGTGGGCGCGTCCCAGGTGATGCCACTGCACGTAAGCCTCGATCAACTCGGGCACGATCCAGGTGCCGCTCTGGCCGGGCCGTGCCGTTGCCGCGCAGGCGGTCATCACCTTCTCGAAGGCACTGTCGACCCGAACCTCGCAACCGGGCGTTCGGGCGAAGCGCCGCAGCGTCTTGCGCATGGATGCGGACAGGCGGAACTCCGCCACCGGCAGCACCATGCGCGGATCCGGCGTCCACCACAGGGCGGGCTGACCCGGGCTGAACCACGGGAACACGCCCATGCGGTAGGCCTCTTCCAGGCGTGCCACGGTGACACGCCCGCCGGCTGCCAGCAGTCCGGGTGCATCGCTCTGCGGCCCCAGTGCCAGGGCGGTGGGCGGCAGGGGCGCGTCGTCGTCGATCCAGTGCAGGGTCAGGCCGGTCATGGCGGGCGGCGGGGGGTCCTGGTCGGTCCTTGGTATAAGGCAGGATCATTGTCGTTGGAAGGAATCACCACCATGAGCTTGCAGTTCACCGATCGTGTGGCCATCGTCACGGGTGCCGGAGGCGGCCTCGGCCTGGCGCATGCGCTGGCGCTGGCCGCC
>JABWBN010000187.1 GCA_013360485.1 Burkholderiaceae bacterium
GGTTCCGTTTCGGATCCCCGCACTGGGGGAGACGGAGACGCGAGTCTACGTGACGCTGCTGTTGGTGGGTGCGCTGGGCGCCGCAGCCGGCTGCCCGGGGAGGGCCACGCTGGCTTGGGCGCTGGCATGGCCGATCGGCCATGCGCTGTTGCTCGTGCAGCCGCGGCTGCTGCACTACGGGGGGTTGTCGGGGGTGCTGCATGCCGGGGTGGCGGTTGCAGCCTGGCAATTGGTGGCGGCCGCGCGGGGGGCGCGGCGGGCGATCGGCATCGCCGTGCTCGCCGGCTTGGCGGTGAAGCTGCTGCTGGAAGCCCCCTGGGCCGGCCCCGTGCGCACCATGGCCGGATGGGACATCCCGATTGCGCCGCTGGCCCATGCCACCGGGGCCCTGGCGGGACTGTGCTGCGCGATCGCGCTGCGCCGATGACGCTCGGGGACTGCGCGTGAGTGCCGAGCGCAAGCCGCAGCTCGACGCCCTGGCCATGGGTTTGCTGGTGCTGTGCTGCGCCCTGTGGGGAGTCAACCAGGTGGTGACCAAGCTGACGCTGGTGCACATCCCGCCCCTGGCGCAGGCGGCAGCGCGATCACTGGGCGCTGCGGTGCTGGTGGCGGCATGGGCACTTGCGCGGGGCCAGCGGCTGAGCGTGCGCGACGGCACGCTCGCAGGCGGGCTGCTGGCCGGCGTCCTGTTCGCGCTGGAGTTCGGCTGCATCTTCGTCGGCCTGCAGTACACAACCGCCTCGCGCATGGTGGTGTTCATCTACCTGGCGCCCTTCGTGGTGGCGTTGGGCATGCCGCTGGTCACCCGCAGCGAGCATCCCGACCGCTGGCAACTGCTGGGCCTGCTCGTCGCCTTCGCTGGCGTGGCCTGGGCATTTGCGGAAGGCTGGCAGGCGCCCTCGGCCGGGCCACGGCAATGGCTGGGCGACGCCCTGGGCGTGGCCGGTGCGCTGCTGTGGGGAGGCACCACGCTCGTGATCCGGGGCAGTCGGCTGTCCACGGCCTCCGCAGAAGTCACCTTGCTCTACCAGCTGGCCATCTCCGGCGTGGCATTGGCAGCAGCGGCGGCCGCCGCCGGGGAGGCCTGGCCTGCGCAGATTCCGGTCGCGGGCTGGGCGGGCCTGGGCTTCCAGACGGTGATCGTCTGCTTTGCAAGCTATCTGCTGTGGTTCTGGCTGATCCGCCACTACCCGGCCACTCGCCTGGCCGCGTTCACGCTGCTCACGCCGCTGCTCGGTCTGCTGGCTGGCGTGCTGCTGCTCGACGAACCGCTGACGCTGCGACTGACGGTCGCCGGCGTGGCGGTGGCGCTGGGCATCGCACTGGTCAACCGGCCCCGCTGACGGACGCTGCTGCCTGCCCTAGACTCGCCCGCTGCCCCTGCAACCCCGGAGAACCGAACCATGATCACCCTGTGCGGGATCCCGTTGTCGAACTACTACAACAAGGTCAAGCTCGTCATGCTCGAAAAGGGCGTGCCCTTCCAGGAAGAGCGCGTGCCCACCGGTTGCACGGACGAGGCCGTGCTGGCCTGTTCGCCGCTGGGCAAGATCCCCTACATCCGCACGCCCGACGGCGCGCTGTGCGAAAGCCAGGTGATCGTCGACTACCTCGAAGAAGCCTACCCGTCGCCGGCGCTGCTGCCGAGCGACCCGTGGCAACGCGCCAAGGTGCGCGAGCTGTGCACTTTCGTCGACCTGCATCTCGAACTCGTGGCCCGCGACCTGTATGCGCAGGCCTTCTTCGGTGGAACGGTGCCCGAGGCCACACAGCAGCGGGTGCGTCAGCAGCTCACCCGCAATGTGGCCGCGTTCCGGCGCCTGGCGCGGTTGGCGCCTTACCTGGCCGGCGAGCAGTTCACGCTGGCCGACTGCTCGGGGTGGGTGAGCCTGCCATTGGTGGGCCTGTCCAGCCGCATCGTGCTGGGCGAGGACCTGCTGGCGGCCGGCGGTGTCGACTGGAAGGCCTATGCGGCGCTCGTCGGACAGCGTTCGAGCGCTCAGAAGGTAGCCGCCGACCGCAAGGTCGACCAGGATGCGCTGGCGAAGCGAGGCTAGGCGCGTGGGCGGGGTGCGGAACTTTTCCGAGCCATCTGCACTCCACTGCTTACGACTCTCGCGCCGAGCGAGGCTGTGTCGGTATCCGGCCAGCCGGGCGTGACGAGGCAGCGGTTTTCAGTCGTGCAGCCGTCCGGGAAGCCGGATGACCCCCTGAGGCGGTTCTCCTCCTCCTCCCTCCCTCCCTCGTTCGCGTCAGGGTGCTGCACGACTCCTTCATTCGCGACGGAGCGCGTGGCACGGCAGGTGGCTGACGGACTTCTCGGGCCGGCGCCGCCTCAGCGCAGCCAGCCCTTGCGCCGGAAGTAGATGAACGGGGCCGCGACCGAAGCCACCATCAGTGCAATTGAGAACGGGTAGCCCCACGGTTGCTCGAGCTCAGGCATGTGCCGGAAGTTCATGCCGTAGATGCTGGCGATCAGCGTCGGCGGCAGCAGCGCCACCGAGGCCACCGAGAAGATCTTGATGATCTTGTTCTGGTTGATGTTGATGAAGCCGACGGTGGCGTCCATCAGGAAGTTGATCTTGTCGAACAGGAACGCGGTGTGCGAGTCGAGCGAGTCGATGTCGCGAAGGATCTGCCGCGCCTCCTCGAATTGCTCGGCGTTGAGCATGCGGCTGCGCATCATGAAGCTGACGGCGCGGCGGGTGTCCATCACGTTGCGGCGGATGCGGCCGTTGAGGTCTTCTTCCTTGGCGATGGCGCCCAGCGCCTCGCCGGCGGCCCTGTCGTCGACGTCCTGCTTGAGCACCCGAGCGCTGACCTTCTCGAGGCTGTCGTAGATGCCTTCGAGCGCGTCGGCCGAGTACTCGGCATCGGCGTCGTACAGCTTGAGCAGCACGTCCTTGGCATCCTCGATCAGTGCCGGAATGCGACGCGCGCGCAGTCGCAGCAGCCGGAACACCGGCAAGTCCTCGCCATGCACCGAGAACAGCACGCCGTCCTTGAGGATGAAGGCCACGCGCACGTTGCGTGGCGTCACGTCGTCGTCGATCAGGAAGTCCGAGCGGATGTGCAACTCTCCGTTGTCCTCCTCGTAGAAGCGGGCGGACTCCTCGAGATCATCGTCGACGATGTCGCCGGGAATGGTCAGGGCAAAGCGCGAGGCGATCCAGCCCTTTTCGAGCGGGGTGGGCGATTCCATGTCGACCCACACCGGATGGGTGCGGGCCAGTGCTTCGGCCGACTCGATTTCTTCCTGGACGAGCCGGCCGCTGACCAGGGCGAACACATTGAGCATCGGGGCAACTCCGGCGCGCGCCCAACCGAAAGGAGCGGCTGGGCATGCGCGCGTGACGGGTCGGGGCGGGCATGTCGATCGACCGTCTCACCCCTGAGGCTGCGCGACCGCCTCGGGCGGATTCGCAGCGCCGGAGCGGACGGTCACCGACGGTGACTCTGGTCCAACGGATGGCTCCGAAATCTAAACCTGCGAATTATGGCATTGGGCCGTCCGCCGCATGGGCCCACACGGCTGCCGCGCGTCAGCGCGGGCGCTGCAACGGGCTCAGGCCGACACCCCGCTGCACGCATCCGACCGGAAGTGCCCTCGCACCAGTGCCTCGAGTTCGTTGAAGTCGACCGGCTTGCCGAACATCGTGACATCGGGCGGCAGGCCGCCATGGGCGGCCACTTCGGCATCGTCGAGCGCGGACACCACCACGATGCGCATGGCCTTGCCCGCGGAGCGGTGCTCGCGCAGGGCTCGGATCATCCGGAAGCCGTCCATGCCCGGCATGCGCAGGTCGGTCAGCAGGAGATCCGGGCAGCGGTCGCCGATGCGCAGCAGCGCCTGGAAGCCGTCGGCCGCCGTGGTGACTTCGAGTCCGAGATCCCAGCCGTTGATCATCAGTGCGTACAGCTCGAGCAGCTGCGGGTCGTCTTCGACCACGAGTACGTGACCGTTGCGGGCCCCCCCTGGCGCAGCGTGGGCCGCCGATGATGAGTGACCATGCAACGCCTGGGCACGCTCGGCGATCAGTTGCTCGACGGCCGTTCGCGAGATGCGGCGGTGCCCGCCGGCGGTCTTCCAGGCCGGCAACACCCCGCCTTCAACCCACAACTGCACGGTGCGCAGCGCCACGCCCAGGCGTTCAGCGGCCTCGCGGGTGGACAGCACATCGGCATTGGCCGCGCTCTTGCGCATCGGTCGTGTCGGGTTTGGCAAACCGTCCGATGCTACACCGGGCCCCACACTTGTCACGGTTGTCAAAACAGGAGCACACTGGATTCGCGGCAGGGGGCCAGCGGCGGCGTTCCAAGGCGTCTCAGGTCCACTTCGCGAGCAGTCAGTGGGTCGAACCGGCGCCTGCGCCCGGTCCGGCTCGCCAGCCTTGGGCCAACCCTTGTGAATAGGAGGTTCGGATGAACCTGACGATCAGCGGACACCACCTGGAAGTGACGCCGGCATTGCGTGAGTATGTGCTTACTAAGCTCGATCGGGTCACGCGCCACTTCGATCAGGTGGTCGACATCAATGTACTGCTGACGGTAGAGAAACTGGCTGAGAAGGAACGCAGGCAGAAGGCCGAAGTCACCGTGCACGTCAAGGGCAAGGACATCTACGTCGAGCAGTCCCACGAGGATCTGTACGCCGCGATCGACCAGTTGATGGACAAGCTTGACCGGCAGGTTTGCCGCCACAAGGATCGGCTGCAAAACCACCATCATGTTGCGGCGAAACGACTGGACGCCGGCGCCGTCTGACCCCGCTCGGGCGGGCTGTGAGCGGCCCGCCAGCGTCTGCCGGCAGCGCGTCCGGCGACCCGACGGCCCCCATTTGGGGGCCGTTGTTGTCTGCGGCGAGGGTGCGCCGTCGGCGACAACGTGACAACATGGCGCTACACCCCCGGAAACCCGGGCCTTGTCAACCGTGCAGTGCAGCAATGCATTTCTATAATCACCGATCTGTCACAGGTCCTGGGCGCGTGTCGGCCGATTTCAGGCACGCTCCAAGGTGAACGCCATGAATCGTCTCGCCGCCATCCTGCCTGCTTCCAACGTGTTGGTGGATATCGATGCCACCAGCAAGAAGCGGGCGTTCGAGCACGCTGGCCTGTTGTTCGAGAACCAGCACGCCATCGCGCGAGCGACCGTGACCGACAACCTTTTCGCGCGCGAACGACTGGGCTCCACTGGCCTGGGACACGGGGTGGCCATCCCGCACGGGCGCATCAAGGGCCTGAAAAACCCCCTGGCGGCGGTGATCCGGGTTCAGCAGCCCATTCCCTTCGATGCCCCCGACGACGAACCGGTGGGGTTGTTGATCTTCCTGCTGGTGCCCGAGGCGGCCACGCAGCGCCACCTCGAGATCCTGTCCGAGATCGCCGAGCTGCTGTCGGACCGCGAATTGCGCGAGCGCATGAAGTCCGCCGAGGACGCAGTGGCATTGCACCGACTGATCGCCGACTGGGCGCCGCTGAAGTCAGTCGCATGATCCGGCGCTTCGGGCTTGCGCGAGGGGCAGCGCGCGACTGCACCGCGCGATGAAGCCCACCTCGATCAGCGCAGAAGCGCTGTTCGAAGCGCAGCGCAGCACCTTGCGCTGGGAGTGGGTGGCCGGCCATGCTCACCCCGAGCGTCGTTTCGACGAGGCGGCGGTGCGCGACGCGCAATCCGCCGCCGACTTGGTGGGTTATCTCAACTACATCCACCCCTACCGGGTGCAGATCGTCGGGCGTCGCGAAGTCGCCTACCTGTCGTTCTCGTCGCCCGAGGACCAGGAGCGTCGCATCTCGCGCATCGTCACGCTCGAACCGCCGGTGATCATCGCGGCCGACGGCGTGGCGCCGCCCGACCGCCTGGTGGCCATGTGCGACCGCGCCGAGATCCCGTTGTTCGTGACCGCCGACTCGGCCGGCCATGTCATCGACATCGTGCGTGCCTACCTGGCACAACTGTTTGCCGACCGCATCACCCGCCACGGCGTGTTCATGGACATCCTGGGCCTGGGTGTGCTCTTGACTGGCGAATCCGGTCTTGGCAAGAGCGAACTTGGCCTGGAACTGATCTCCCGCGGCCACGGCCTCGTGGCCGACGACGCGGTCGACCTGTACAAGGTGTCGCAAAGCGCGCTCGAGGGACGCTGCCCGGACCTGCTGCTCAACTTGCTCGAGGTGCGCGGCATTGGCCTGCTCGACATCAAGGCCATCTTCGGCGAGACGGCGGTGCGGCGCAAGATGCGCCTCAAGCTCATCGTCCACCTGGTGCGCAAGGAGACGATGGAACGCGAGTTCGAGCGCCTGCCCTACGAGCCGCTCTACGAAGAGATCCTCGGCATACCGGTGCGCAAGGCGGTCATCACCGTCGACGCCGGCCGCAACCTTGCCGTGCTGGTGGAGGCTGCGGTGCGCAACACCGTCCTGCAACTGCGCGGCATCGACACTTACCGGGAGTTCATCGCCCGGCACCAGAAGGCGATGGAGCACGGGGAGGACTAGCGGGCGCTGGCTGCGGCCCGGTCGATCACTTGCCGCGGTGCGGGCAGGGGTTGCGGTTGCAGACGGCGTACAGCGATAGCGAGTGATCCTGCAACTCGAAGCCCTTGGACTGGGCGACCGCGCGCTGGCGCTTCTCGATCTCGGGATCGAAGAACTCCTCGACGCGGCCGCAGGTCAGGCAAACCAGATGGTCGTGGTGCCGGCCTTCGTTGAGCTCGAACACCGACTTGCCTGACTCGAAATGGCTGCGTGACAGCAGCCCTGCCTGCTCGAACTGCATCAGCACCCGGTAGACCGTGGCCAGCCCGATGTCCGCGCCTTCAGCCAGCAGGGCCTTGAAGACATCTTCGGCCGTCATGTGGCGCTGGGCCGATCGCTGGAACACTTCCAGCACCTTGATGCGCGGCAGCGTGGCCTTCAGCCCGCTGCTCTTCAGTTCTTCGGCGTGCGTCATGGGCGGTTCCTGCGGCGGGCTGAACGTTCGGGTCGCTAGAATCGTCCGATCTTACCCAGACACGCGAACGCCCCGCCCCCGGCGGGGTGGCTCCAAAGAGGAATTCATGCCCGGACGCAATCGTTTCGACCGGCCGGTCGTCCCCGCTGCCATCGCTGCGGCACTGCTGGCCAGTGGCTGCAGCTCGACGCCGATGGCGGACCGCTTCCTCGGCGTCGTCACGCCCTATCGCATCGACATCGTGCAGGGCAATGTCGTCACCGCGGAGCGGGCGGCGCTGGTCAAGCCTGGCATGACCCGTGAACAGGTGCGCGACATCCTCGGCTCGCCCATGCTCACCGACGTGTTCCATGCCAATCGCTGGGACTATGTCTTCACCATCGTGCGCCAGGGCACCGAGCCGCAGCGCCGCACGGTCGTCGCCCACTTCGACGGCGACGTACTCAAGCGGCTGGACGCGCCGACACTGCCCTCGGAGCGCGAGTTCGTCGCATCGATCAGCCGAACCCAGCCCAGCGGCAAGACGCCGCGGCTGGAGTTGTCCGACGACGAGCGCGCCGCACTGCCTCGCCCGGCGGCGCCAGCACCGGCTGCCCAGGCCGAACC
>JABWBN010000188.1 GCA_013360485.1 Burkholderiaceae bacterium
AGGCCCAAGCGCGCGAGCTGGGCTGCCGCACGGCTCGCGCCGACGTCACCCAGGCGCAGGCCCGGGTTGCAGTCGTGGCCACGGCGCGCGAACGCAGCGTGCTGGTGGCACCCTTCGACGGCACCGTGGCCAAGGTGGTGGGCGAGGTGGGTGAGTACTCCACGCCGTCGCCGCCTGGCGTGCCCACGCCCCCGGCCATCGACCTGCTCGACGACAGCTGCGTCTACGTGAAGGCACCCATGGACGAGATCGACGCGCCGCGGCTGCGCGTGGGTCTGCCGGTGCGCATCACCATCGATGCCCAGCCCGGCCGCAGCTTTGCTGGCCAGGTGCGCCGCATCGCGCCGGTGGTCAGCGCCGTCGAGCGCCAGGCGCGCACCGTCGAGATCGAGGTCACGTTCGACGACCCCAAGGCACCCGGGCACCTGCTGGTAGGCAGCAGCACGGATGTGGAGGTGATCCTCGGCACGCGCACCGACGTGCTGCGGGTGCCCACCGCCGCGCTGCTGCAGGGGGGCAAATCCGTGTTGGTGCGGGCTGCCGATGGCCTCCTGCAGCAGCGGTCGATCCAAACCGGCCTGGCCAATTGGGAGCACACCGAAGTGCTGCAGGGGTTGCAGGCGGGCGAGCAGATCGTGGTGTCGCTGGACCGCGCCGGTGTCCAGGCCGGTGCACTGACGGTGCCCGACGATGCCCAGCGGCGCTGACGGTTACGCTGCCGCCGGCACGGCGCTGATCGAGCTCGCCGGCATCGAGCGCGTCTTCATGCTCGGCGACAGCCGCGTGCGCGCACTGGCGTCGGTCGACCTGCGTATCGACGCCGGCGAATATGTCGCGGTGATGGGCCCATCCGGCTCGGGCAAGTCGACGCTGCTCAATGTTCTCGGTCTGCTGGACCGCCCCGACGCAGGCACCTACCGGTTCGAAGGCCGCGACGTCACCACGCTCGATGCCAACGAGCAGGCCCATGTGCGGGCGCACCGCATCGGCTTCGTCTTCCAGAGCTTCCACCTGGTGCCGCGCCTGACGGCCGCGGAGAACATCGCCCTGCCCATGGTGCTGGCCGGCGTGGCCGTCCGCGAGCGGGCCGAGCGCGTGAAGCAGGCGCTGCACGACTTCGGCCTGGACGACCGCCGCGATCACCGCCCCGACCAACTCTCCGGCGGCCAGCGCCAACGGGTGGCGATCGCCCGAGCCACGGTGATGCGCCCGGCGCTGCTGCTCGCCGATGAACCCACCGGCAACCTCGACCGGGCCACCGGCGACGAGGTGGTGCGACTGCTCGAGGCGCTGAACGCGCAGGGCGTCACTCTGGTTGTCGTCACGCACGACAAGGCCCTGGGCGATCGCGCGCGCCGGCGCGTGGGTATGGAAGACGGCGCCGTGCGCAGCGACGTGGCGCAGCCTGGTGCCGCGGATGCGACGCCGGTGGGCAACCCGTCGTCGACGGAACCCGCGGCCGGGTGAATCACGCAGCATCGCCGCACAGCCCGCCGCCCCATGCGCACCACCGATCTGCTCGCCTTCACTTGGAGCGCCGCCACCGGTCACCGCCTGCGCTCGGCACTGCTGGTGCTGGCCATGTCGATCGGCGTGGCCGCTGTGGTCACCCTCACGGCGCTGGGTGACGGCGCGCGGCGGTACGTGATGCGCGAGTTTTCAGCGATCGGCACCAACCTGCTGATCGTGCTGCCCGGGCGCAACGCCACGGGCGGCGTGAATGCCGGCAGCTTTGTCTCTGCCACGCCGCGCGACCTCACCGTCGACGACGCGCGCGCGCTGCAACGATTGCCCGGCGTGCGCGCGGTGGCCCCCATCGCCGTGGGCACGTCCGAGCTCAGCGCCGGTGGTCGCTTGCGCGAAGGCACGATGATCATGGGGACCACCGCCGACTACCTGGAGGTGAGGCGCCTGCAGATCGGCCAGGGGCGCTTCCTGCCCGAGGACGACTGGGACCGCGGCGCCCCGGTGATCGTGCTGGGTGCCACGATACGCGATGAGCTGTTCGGCACCGAGAACGCGCTGGGCCGCTTCGTGCGCGCCGGCGGCCGGCGGCTGCGCGTCATCGGCGTGATGGCATCCAGCGGCAGCGGCTTGGGCATGAACACCGACGAGATGGCCATCGTCCCGGCGCCGCTGGCGCTGGCGCTGTTCAACACCAACACCTTGTTTCGCATCCTGATCGAGACCCGAGACCGCGCCTCTCTCGAGCCGGCCAAGGCACGCGTGGCCGAGCTGCTGCAGGCCCGCCACGAGGGCGAGCAGGACGTGACCGTGATCACACAGGATGCCGTGCTGGCCACCTTCGATCGCCTGCTGGGCACCCTCACCCTGGGTGTGGCCGGTATTGCGGCCATCAGCCTGGCGGTGGCCGGCATCCTGGTGATGAACGTGATGCTGGTGGCCGTCACACAGCGCCGAGCCGAGATCGGCCTGCTCAAGGCGCTGGGCGCGACTGGCGCCACCATCCGCAACGCGTTCCTGGCCGAGGCGGCGTTGCTGTCTGCAGCCGGTGCCCTGGCGGGTTATCTGCTGGGTGTGGCAGGCGCCGCGGTACTGCGGCAGATGTACCCCGAATTCCCGGCCTACCCTCCCGACTGGGCCGTGCTGGCCGGCCTGGGCACGGCGCTCGTCACCGGCATCGTGTTCGGCGTCATGCCGGCCCGCCGCGCAGCACGGCTGGACCCGGTGCAGGCGCTGTCACAGCGATGAGCCCGCGTGACGCCACCACCTACGCGCTGCAGGCCCTGCGCGCGCATCGCACCCGCAGCGCGCTCACGCTGGCCGGCATCGCGGTGGGCATCGCGGCAGTGATCCTGCTCACCTCCATCGGCGAAGGCATCCACCGTTTCGTGCTCGCCGAGTTCTCGCAGTTCGGCACCCACATCATCGGCGTGCACCCCGGGCGCAGCGGTTCGCGCGGCGGCATGCCCTCAGGGCTGCCCAGCTCGGTGCGGCCGCTCACACTGGACGATGCCGCCGCACTCGCCCGGATACCGGGCGTCACCGCCGTGGTTCCCACCGCTTTCGGAAACGCCGAAGTCTCGGCACGCGCACGGGTGCGGCGCACCCTCGTCTACGGGGTGTCGGCGGCGGCGCTGTCGGCCTACAACATGCGTGTCTCGAGCGGCCAGTTCCTGCCCGACGACAAGCCCGAACACGCACGGCCCTACGTGGTGCTGGGCGCCACGCTCAAGCACGAGCTGTTCGGCCATTCGCCAGCCTTGGGCGAGCGGGTGCGCATTGGCAACCAGGCATTCCGGGTGGTGGGTGTGCTCGAGGCCAAGGGCCAGTTCCTCGGGATGGACCTCGACGACTCGGCCTGGGTGCCGGCCGCGCGTGCCATGGACCTGTTCAACCGCGAAGGCCTGGCCGAGATCAACCTGGGCTACGCCGAAGGGCTGGACCCGGACCGGATCGTGCGCGCGGTCGAGCAGTTGATCACCGCCCGCCATGGGCGGCTGGATGTCACCACCATCACGCAGGCCGAGATGCTGGCCACGCTGGGCAAGATCCTGGATGTGCTCACCATGGCGGTGGCCGCCCTGGGCAGCATTTCCTTGCTCGTGGGCTCGGTGGGCATCGTGACCATCATGACCATAGCCGTCACCGAACGCACGCATGAAATCGGCCTGCTGATCGCTTTGGGCGCCAGCGCCCGCACCATCCTTGCGCTGTTCCTGGGCGAGGCCGTGGTGCTGGCGGTGCTGGGCTGCCTGCTGGGCATCGTCGCCGGCAGCGCGATCGCCTATGCGTTGGGGACCGCACTGCCCCAGTTGCCGGTGGCCACGCCGTTGGGCTATGTGGTCGCTGCTGTGCTCAGCAGCGTGGCCATCGGGTTGGCCGCGGGCGTGCTGCCGGCGCAGCGTGCGGCCCGGCTCGACCCGGTGCAGGCACTGCGCGCCGATTGAGCGCGGTCAGCGCCACGGGACGCCGCTGGCGCCACAACGGTGCGCAAACGTCGGTCGCACGCGCCCATGTGGTGCAAGACGACCGGATGCATGCGGGCATCGCGCGGTGACAGTGCTGCCCGGCGCAGGGCGGGACGAGCGGGCACGACCGCTGGCACGCAGGTTGCATATCAGGGCCTGATGCCCTTATCGCAACCGCGCTGCCCCGCGCGTCCAACAGGAGTTCCGCATGGCCTACCTAGCCCCTGTCGAGTTCGTCACCAAGATGGTCGACGCCGGAGAGTCCAAACTGTTCATGTCCACGCGCGACACACTGATTCGTGCCTACATGGCCGGTGCCATCCTTGCACTGTCGGCGGCATTCGCCATCACCGTGAACGTGAACACAGGCAATCCGCTGGTGGGCGCGCTGCTGTTCCCGGTGGGCTTCTGTCTGCTGTACCTGCTGGGCTTCGACCTGCTGACCGGTGTCTTCACGCTGGTGCCGCTGGCCGTCCTCGACAAGCGCCCAGGCGCCACCTGGAGTGGCGTCATGCGCAACTGGAGCCTCGTGTTCGCCGGCAACTTCGCCGGCGCCATCACGGTGGCCGTGTTCATGTCCATCATCCTCACGTTCGGCTTCACCGAGCCCCCCAATGCCGTGGGACAGAAGCTGGGCACCATCGGCGAAGGGCGCACACTGGGTTATGCCGCCCACGGTGCAGCGGGCATGCTCACGCTGTTCATCCGCGGCGTGATGTGCAACTGGATGGTCTCCACCGGCGTGGTCGCCGCGATGATGTCCACTACCGTTTCGGGCAAGGTCATCGCGATGTGGATGCCCATCCTCGTGTTCTTCTACATGGGCTTCGAGCACTCCATCGTCAACATGTTCCTGTTTCCAGCCGGCCTGATGCTGGGAGGCCAGTTCACGTTTATGGACTACCTGCTGTGGAACGAACTGCCCACGGTGGTCGGCAACCTGGTGGGTGGTCTCACCTTTGTCGGCGCCACGCTGTACTCCACGCACTACAAGACCGCGCCTCGGCGTGCCATCGCCTGACGGCACAAATGGCACGCAGCCGGCGCGCGCGGCTCGTCGGAGGCTGAAGTGCGGACACGCTCGACACGATGACGACCGAACTGCAGGTGGCCATCGGCCAGTATTCGGACGCCGGCCCTCGCCCGATCAACCAGGACTTCCACGGCGCAGCGGTGCCCACCGGTGCCGCCCTGCGCTGCAAAGGCATCGCCCTGGCGCTGGCCGACGGCATCGGCAGCAGCGAGGTCAGCCACATCGCGAGTGCCGCGGCCGTGCGCGGCTTCCTCGATGACTACTACGCCACGTCGCAAGCCTGGACCGTGCGACGTGCCGCGCAGCGGGTGATCGCAGCCACCAACTCCTGGCTGCATGCCCAGACCTTGCAGGGCCCCGGCCGGCACGACCGCGACCACGGCCACGTCTGCACGTTCAGCGCGCTGGTGTTCAAAGGTCGTGAGGCGCACCTGCTGCATGTGGGGGACACCCGGGTCTACCGCGTGCACCACGGCGCGCTGGAGCCTCTCACCGTGGATCACCGCGTCCGCCTGGGGCCGGGCGAGACCTACCTCGGTCGCGCGCTGGGCATCGCGGCCCATGTCGAGATCGACTACGACTGCTGGCCCACCGCGCCCGGCGAGACCTACCTGCTGGCCACCGACGGCGCGTGGGAGCACCTCGACGCGGCGGCCGTGCAAGCCTGCCTGCACCGGCATGGCAACGACCTGCAGGCCTGCGCCCGAGCCATGGTGATGCACGCCTTGGCGCAGGGTGGTGACGACAACGCGACGGTGCAGTTGGCACGCGTCATGGCTCTGCCCGAAGCACCGGCACCGGTGCCGCACACCGACCGGGCGGGTTGGGAAGTGGCCGCGCCGCTGTCGCCCGGCCAGCAGTTCGAGGGCTGCACCGTGCTGCGGGAGCTGCACGCCAGCGCGCGCAGCCACGTCTACCTGGTTCGCGACAACGACAGCGGCCACACCCTGGTGCTGAAGTTGCCCGCCACCGCCATGCGTGAAGACCCAGCGGGCTTGGACCGCTTCGTGCTCGAGGAGTGGGCGGCACGACGGATCGACAGCCCGCATGTGATCCGCGCTGCACCGTGGGACCGGCCGCGCGCCCACCTGTTCGTGGCGTTGGAGCCCGTGCAAGGGCGCACGCTCGCCCAATGGATGACCGACCATCCGCGCCCTGAAATTGACCCGGTGCGGCGCGTCGTCGAGCAGGCTGCGCGAGGCCTGCAGGCGCTGCACCGACGCCAGATGCTGCACCAGGACCTGCGCCCTGAAAACCTGATGATCGACGACGCCGGAACCGTCACGCTCATCGATCTGGCGGCGGTGCATGTGGCCGGCCTCGCCGAAGGCTCGACCGAGCCTGCGCCGCTGCAGATCGTCGGCGCCCTGCAATACACCGCCCCCGAGTACTTCACGGGCCAGGGAGGCAGCGCCGCTTCAGACCTCTGGGCGCTGGCCGCCCTCACCTACCAGATGCTCGCCGGCCAGCTGCCGTATGGTTTGCAGGTGCCACGGTTGCGCCAGCCGCGCGATCTGTACCGCCTGCACTACACGCCACTGCGCGCACACCGGCCGGATCTGCCAGCCTGGCTGGACGCCGTGCTGCGCCAGGCGCTGCACCCACAGCCGCGGCAGCGCCAGGCCGCGTTGAGCGAGTTCGTGCATGAACTGCGTCACCCGGGGACCCACCACCAACGTACCGGTCCGGCGCCGCTGATCGAACGCCACCCCGTCGCCTTCTGGCGCACGCTGGCGCTGCTGGCCAGCTTGTCGACGCTTCTGCTGCTGGTATCGCGCTGGGCGGGGCGCTGACGGCCCGCACCAGCGCCCATCAACGTCACACGGGCGGTTCGCGCGGTTCGCAGATCGGATCGACCGAGTAGTGGCCACCTTCGATCACGATGCCCTGCGGCGAGAACGTCACACCAAACCACAGACACAGCACGCTTTCGTAACGCCAATACCAGGTCTGACGATCCCTGAAGTCCACCAGTCGGTCGGCGGGACGACCGAGCAGACGAAGCACCTCGGCGACAGGCATGCCCAGGGTCACCTGATCGAAGTGCGCCTCGTCGAGCACCTGTTCCGCGCGCTGGTAACGCCCCTGGGCGTCCAGGTCCACCATCCAGGTGACCTTCCCGTAGGGGCCACTGGCGTACTCCATCCGGGTGCCGCCATCGGGCAACGCATGCCGGCCAGTGGGTACGCCCCACGATCGCAGCACGTCCACTTCGTGCATGCCGGGTTGCAGCGGCGGCAGCGCGCATCCGCTCAGCAACACGAGCCCGCACAGGGCGCGCAGGGCCGCGCTGCGCAGGTATGGTTTCAGACCTTCAGGCATGCGCACATCATCGCGCAGCCGTCGTGGCGGTCAAGTGTGCCGCCCGTGCCCCAGATGCGCAAACGGCCCGCGTTTGCGCGCAGGCCGTCGGTACCGAAGGCGTGTTGGTGGGCCCTGTAGGATTCGAACCTACGACCAACGGATTAAGAGGTCGCCGCACCACATTATTGATCCGGCACGATGAAGTCTTCACGCTGCGTACTTGACGATCGGATCTTGGAAGTAGGAGCGGACGCGGTGGCGATTGGCAGCGACGAATTGCAT
>JABWBN010000189.1 GCA_013360485.1 Burkholderiaceae bacterium
CCTGGGCTTCGATGCGCCGACAGGGCGCACACAGGTGCGCTGCGATGCGGTGGTGCTGGCGCTGGGCGGCGCCAGCTGGCCGCAGCTGGGGTCTGACGGCGCGTGGTGGCCGGTGTTGGCGTCGCTGGGTGTCGCGCTGGTGCCGCTGCGGCCGGCCAATTGCGGCTTCGACGTGGGTTGGTCACCGTGGATGGTTTCGCACCATGCGGGCGCGCCGATCAAGCCGGTGCGCCTGATGTTCGACGGCGATGGCGGCGGGCGTTTCGACAGGCCCGGAGAGTTCGTGGTGACCGCTACCGGCATCGAGGGCAGCCTGGTCTACGCGGTGGCGGCGCGCCTGCGCGACCAGATCGAGCGTGCGGGCAGCGCCACGATCGAGCTCGATCTGGTGCCCGGCATGGACGAGCAGACCCTGGCCGCCCGCCTGGCGCGCGGACGCGGTGCACGGTCCTGGACCAATCACCTGCGTGAACACGCGGGTCTGAGCGGGGTGAAATCCGCGCTGCTGCGTGAGCGCCTCGATGCGGCAGTGATCGGCCAGATGCTGGCGCAGGCGCCGGCTGAGCTGGCCCGGCAGTTGAAGGCCTGGCCCTTGACGTTGCGTGCGCCGCGACCGGTGGCCGAGGCCATCAGCACCGCGGGCGGTGTGGTGCTCGAGGGCCTGGACGATGGGTTGATGCTGCGGGGCCTGCCCGGGGTGTTCTGCGCGGGCGAGATGCTGGACTGGGAAGCGCCCACCGGCGGCTACCTTCTCACCGCTTGCATGGCCAGTGGCCGGGTGGCGGGGCAGGGGCTTGCGGCCTGGTGGCAGCACAGGGCCGCGCTGCGCGCAACAATGGCGCGATGATCATCGTTCATCACCTCGAGCACTCGCGCTCGCAGCGCGTGCTGTGGCTGCTGGAAGAGCTGGGCCTGCAGTACAAGATACGCCATTACCAGCGCGACAAGCACACGATGCTGGCGCCGCCGGAGCTCGCGGCTGTGCATCCGCTGGGCAAGTCGCCGGTCATCACCGACGGTGACGTGACCGTGGCGGAGACCGGTGCCATCGTGGAATACCTGCTCGACGCGCATGGTGCGGGGCGGTTGCGTCCCGCGCCGGGCACGCCCGAGCACTTGCGCTACCGGTACTGGCTGCACTTCGCCGAAGGATCGGCCATGCCGCCGCTGCTGATCGCGCTCATCTTCGACCATGTCGCGCGGGCGCCGATGCCGTTCTTCGTGCGGCCGGTGGCCCGGGCCATTGCCGAGAAGGCGCTCGATGCCACGGCACGGCCGAACATCCGGCGCCAACTTGATTTCATGGAGGCCGAGCTGGCGAACCGCCCATGGTTTTCGGGAGCCGAGTTCAGTGCAGCCGATGTGATGATGAGCTTTCCACTGGAGGCCGCCTCGCAGCGCGCCGGGCTGGATGCCAGCCGGCCGCGGCTGATGGACTTTCTGTCGCGCATCCATGCGCGGCCGGCGTACCGGCGCGCGTTGAAGCGCGGCGGGCCTTACGCCTACGCCGAACCAGCCCAGCCGGCCGGGTGAGGCCGGGCAGGCGGCGTGCGCCTGCAGGGCCTGCGCCCGGCGCCACTTACATGGACTGCGACCCCCGGTGCGCCCAGCCCGTGATGCGGCGTTCGAGCAGCGAGAACAACTCGTACATCGCCATCGCCATCACGCCCACGACGACCAGGCCCGCAAAGGCCAGGCCCATCTGCATGGCGCTGCCGGCGCTGATGAGCAGGTAGCCGATGCCCTCGTTGGCTGCGGTCATCTCGCTGACCGTGGTGCCCACGAAGGCGAGAGTGATCGCGACCTTCAGGCTGCCGAAGAAGTAGGGCATGGAACGCGGCAACCCCACCTTCACCAGCACGTCCCAGCGGCGCGCGCCCAGCACGCGCAGCACGTCTTCGAGCTCGGGCTCGAGCGTGGCCAGGCCGGTGGCGATGTTCACCGTGATCGGGAAGAACGAGATCAGGAACGCGGTGAGCACGGCCGGGCCGACGCCGATGCCGAACCACACCACGAGGATGGGCACGAAGGCTGCCTTGGGCAACGCGTTGAACGCGGTCATGAGGGGGTAGATGGCGGCATAGGCGATGCGGGAGCTTCCGATCAGGAAGCCCAGCATCACCCCGACGACGATGGCGATGCCGAACCCTGCCAGCGTGACCCAGAAGGTGCGCCAGGCATGCTGGGCGATGATGTCGCGGTACTCGAGCATCTGCTCGCCGATGCGCGCCGGGCTCGGGAAGATGAATTCGCTGACCGCGAAGACGGAACACACGACTTGCCAGAGCGCCACCACGGCCAGCAGCAGCGCCCAGGGCGCCCAGCGCTCGATGGTGCGGGTGTTCATCGCGTGGCCTCGCCGGTGGGTGCGCCCCGGGCCGCGCCGATGTGGCCGCGCAGCTCATGCACGATGTCGGTGAACCGGGGCGTGTAGGTGAGCTCCAGGTCGCGCGGGCGCGGCAGGTCGATCAGCCGGCGCTGCACGAAGCGCCCCGGCCCACGGCTCATCACATAGACGGTGTCGGCCAGGAATACGCTCTCGCGCAGGTCGTGCGTGACGAGGATGACGTTGAAGCCGCGCGCCGCATGCAGGTCGCGCAGCGTGCACCACAGTTCCTCGCGGGTGAAGGCGTCGAGCGCACCAAAGGGCTCGTCGAGCAGCAGCATCTTGGGTTCGTGCACCAGCGCCCGGCAGATGCTGGCCCGCTGTTGCATGCCGCCGGAGAGCTGCCAGGGGAACTGGTCTTCGTAGCCGGCCAGGCCCACGCTGCGCAGCAGCGCACGGGCACGTTCTTCGTACTCGGCTCGGCGGACCTTGAAGCTGGAGCGATAGGGCTCGACGATTTCCAGAGGCAGCATCACGTTGGCCAGCGTGGTGCGCCAGGGCAGCAGGCTGGGCGCCTGGAAGGCCATGCCGGTGATTTTGAGCGGCCCGTTCACGCGCTGGCCGCCGATGGCGATGGTGCCGCGGCTGGGCTTGCGCAGCCCGGTGGCCAGCTTCATGAAGGTGGACTTGCCGCAGCCCGAGGGGCCGACGATGGCGATGAACTCGCCCTCGCGCACCTGCAGCGAGATGTCCTCGACGGCGTACTGGCCGGCGGCCTCGAGCTCCGCGGTGTAAGCCAGCCAGACGCCGTCGAAGTCGACGAAGGATGTCACTTGCGTGCGGCGCTGAAGATGTCCAGGTCCTCGGGCTTGGGCAGGAAGCTGCCGTTCCACACCGCATCGGGGTTGACGCGCGACTTGGTGGCATAGGCGTCCGCCACTTGGCTGGCCATCAGGGCCAGCCGTGGCGAATCGACCTGGCCAAAGCCTTCCTTGCGGGCGTCCGCCGTGGCGATGGATGATTGGATGGCCAGCCGCAACCGGCGCTCCTCCAGTGCGGCATTGATGATGCCGTCGCGCTCCTTCACGACCGCGACAGCGGCCTTCGGGTTGGCCACCACGTCGCGCGCGGCACGCGCGAACGCGCGCAGGAATGCGCGCACGACCTCGGGCCGCTTGGTGATCATCTCCTGCGAAGCGATGATGGCATTGCCATACAGCTTGACGCCGTGGCTGGGGTAGAGCATCACAGCCACGTCCTCGGCCTTCACGCCGCGGGCCTCGAGGTTGAGCATGCTGGTGAAGTAGAACCCGGTGACGGCATCGACATCGCCCTTGGCCAGCATGGTTTCGCGCAGCGGCGGATCCATGCTCACCCAGTTGACCGGGCCCACGTTGTTGACCTTCTGGAACACCGGGAAGGCGCGTCGGCCAGCGTCGAACACCGGTGCGCCCAGCTTCTTGCCGGTGAGATCGGCCGGTGACTTGATGCCTGTTTTCTTCAGCGAGAAGACCGCGGCCGGCGTGTTGTTGTAGACCATCATCACCGCCACCGGCTTGTTGGGTGCGGTGGGGTTGTTCGCGTGGAACTCCATCAATGCCGCCAGATCGGCGAAACCCATGTCGTAAGTGCCCGAGGCCACGCGGTTGACGGCATTGCCCGAGCCGTTGCCGGCGTCGATGGTGACGGCCAGTTTCTCCTGCTTGAAGTGGCCCTTGCTGACCGGCCAGAGGAAGAACGCGCTGGGGCCTTCGAAGCGCCAGTCGAGCTGGAACTTGATCTGGGCTTCCTGGGCCTGGGCCGGGGCCGCAGCCAGTAACGCGAGGCCAGCCGTGGTGGCCAGCAGGGTGCGACGGGCCAGTGCGAGGGCAGCGGTCGGAACTCGGGTCGAGCACATGGGAGGTGGTCCTTGGGGCGATGGATGAGGGTGCCGGCGTGCTGTTTGCAGCCGCGGCGGAGCCGGCGTGAGGCAGGGCAGCAGGCCGTGGGTATTCTCGGTGCATGTTCCCACGGCCTTAGTGGGCACTCGAATCGGGGCTTGCCCGATGCGGTGCCCGCTCGGGCCGGGAGGTGTCAATCGTCGGCGGGCGAGGCGGGGGCTCGCTCTCGCTCGAGCACCAGGCGCTCGAACGCGTCGACCGGCTGCGGGCGGCTGACGAGATAGCCCTGCAGAAGATCGCACCCGATGTCGTGCAGGAACGCCTGCTGGGCCGGGGTTTCCACACCCTCGGCCACGACCGTGATGTCGAGCGCGCGGGCCATCTGTACGATGGCGCGTGCCAACGCCCGGTCGTCCTCGTCATCCGGCAGATCGCGCACGAAACCGCGGTCGATCTTGATCTTCGAGGGGCGCAGGCGCTTGAGGTAGGCCAGCGACGAATAGCCCGTGCCGAAGTCATCGACGGCCAGGCGCAGGCCGAGCTCGCCGAGCTGCTCGATGATGCGGCGCGACGTGTCGGTATCGGTCATCAGCACGCTCTCGGTGAGCTCGATCTCCAGCTCGTGTGGCTGCACGTGGAAATCGGCCATGGCCCGGGTGAAGGTATCGACCAGGCGGTGCTGGCGGAACTCGAGCGCCGAAACGTTGACTGCCACCGTTCCAAAGGCCAGCCCGCGTGCCTTCCAGCGGGCGATCTGGGCGCAGGCCGACCGCACCGTCCAGTGCCCCAACTGGCCGATGAGGCCGCATTGCTCGGCCGCGGGTATGAACTGCAGCGGCGGCACCAGGCCGCGCTGCGGATGCTGCCATCGGATGAGTGCCTCGCATCCCACGACGGCCCCGGTGCCGGCGTCGACCAGCGGCTGGTAGTGCAGCACGAACTCGTCACCGGCCAAGGCGCGCTTGAGCTCCTGCTCGAGCTGCAGCGTGGCCTGCAGGTGTGCGTTGAGCTCGTGGCGATAGAAGCTGCAGCGCGCCCGGCCCAGTCGCTTGGCTTCGTACATCGCGGTGTCGGCCTGGCGCATCAACTGCTGTGGGTCACCGGCGTCGTCAGGATAAAGCGCAATGCCCACGCTCACCGAAACCTGCAGTTCGCGCCCGTCGAGATGCACGGGTTCCTCGGCCACGCGCAACAGCCGATCGGCGGTGGTGGCCACTTCCTCCCAGGTGCGGGGCTCGCGCAGCAATGCGATGAACTCGTCGCCGCTGTGCCGCCCCAGCACATCCCCTCCACGCAACTGGCCGCGCAGCCGCTGCGCCAGGTCGACCAGTAGGCGGTCACCCATGGCATGGCCCCAGGCGTCGTTGATGGCCTTGAAGTGGTCCACGTCGATGAACAGCAGCGCCAGACGCTGGTCGTCGCGCCGGGCTGTGGCCATGGCGCGCAGCAGCAGTTCGTTGAGCAAGGTACGGTTGGGCAGTCCGGTCAGCGCGTCGTGCAGCGCCATGTTCTGCAGCTCGGCCTTCTGGCCCTCCAGGCGCGTCACCAGCTCCTTGATCTGGGCTTGGGCCTCGTTGAGGTGCTGGCCAAGTTGGCCAAGCTCATCGTCGCTGCGCCACGGCACAGGCGGACCCGCCCCGGGCTGGCCCAGCAGGCTGGCTTGCTGCTTCAGGCGCTCGATGGGCCGCACGAGGCGCCAATAGAGCACGCCCATCAGCAGCAAGGTGGCTGCCACGATCTGCAGCACCGTCAGGGCGAGCGCGGCGTTGCGGCGTGCCAACAACGCTCGGTCCAGCGGACTGGCCTCGAATGTGACCTCCAGTTCGCCCAACAGTTGGCCCTCGTACAGGACCTGGCGCTTCTGCGGCCGCTCGGCATCGGGCTGCTGCGGCTCATCGAATTCGGGCGGTGACGCACCGGGGCGCACGATCACGATGACCGGGGCGCCGGGGCGTCGTTCGGTCAGTCGAACGGCGCGCACCGAGGGCTCGTGCACCAGTCGCTCCAGGGCGGCGCGCGTGTGCGTCTGGTCGACCGTCCACAAGGGCTCGGCCAGCGCCTCGGCGGCCAGCACCACCAGGGCTTGTCGGTATTGGGTGACCAGTGGCTGCTGCACCTCGCGCGCCAGCCGCTGTTCCATGGCCCACAGCGCGACAGCCGGCATCAGCACCGCCAGAACCAGGGCGAGCAGTACCGTGGTGCGGATCGACAGGCGCGGCGCAGGCATGCTCAGCGTTCGACCAGGGCCCTATCGAGCCGCTCGATCACGTCCGCGGGCACCGATCGATTGCAGTACAAGTGCCGGGTCTGGCCAGCGGGTGCGCCCGGCAGCGGCACCAGTCGCAGTGCGCGCGCCGCGTCGCCGATGCTGGCGAACAGGGCATCGGCTTCCTCTGGGGCCATGATCATCCAGCCGGCGCGACCGGCGTCGATCATGCGTGCCATCTGCGCGCTCTCGGCTGTGGTTCGAACCACGTGCTGAGGATGCTGGCGGATCAGGTCGTCGATCAGTGGACCGTAGGAATAGCCCTCCTTGGCCAGCAACGGCAACGCGCTGCCGCGCAGTCGCTGGCCAAGCTCCGGATGCGGCGGCGCTGCCGCATCGGCCTTCACCAGCGCCATGAACGTGCGATCCTGGTACAGCGGTGCGGAGAAGCGCCCGCGGGTCTCGCGCTCGGCATTGCGGAACCAGCCAATGCCACAGTCGGGCCCTTGTCCCTGCTGCACCAGCACCAGTTGGCGCTGGCTGGGGGTGCGCACCCAGGCATATGGGATTCCGGCGAGCTGGAGCGCGCGCTTCAGGGGCTCGATGAGCAGGCCGACGGGTTCGCCGGAGGCGCTGGTGGCGGAATAGGGAGGCCGCTCCTGGTAGTGCATCTGCAGGGGCATGGCCGGCTGAGCGCTCACGCAGGCGACCGACAGGGCAAGTGCCAGCCCCACCCACCATGGGCGCGCGCGCGCCTGCCGCGCCATCGACTGGCACGCCACGACGGGCTGCGCCTGGCTGTTTCCGGCCGGCGGCTGGTTCGGATCAAGGTGCTCGAGAAAAACCGGCATTGGCCAGCACCCAACGCAATACGACGCGGCACGATAGCACCCGCGGTTACACCTGCGAAGCGTGTGCCTGTTTCAACGCCACGGCAAATCACACGCATCCGGGGGGCACCCTGTCAACCCTGACAGGGGTTGTGGCGCGTACAAGCCCAGGTCACGATCACGAAAGGAGATGACACATGCCATCGCAGCATCCGGATCCCGCCGCCATCACCGCGCCGCCGCGGTTCGCACACCGCCGTTCGCTGGCTCGCCGCTGCCGGGCGGCCGCGCTGGTGGTGATCGCCTGCC
>JABWBN010000022.1 GCA_013360485.1 Burkholderiaceae bacterium
GCCGTCGTTGTCGTCGTCGGCATCGAGTGCGTCCGCGACGCCGTCGCCATCGGAGTCGGGCCCCGGTACGGGCGTGTTGGTCGGGGTGTTGGTCGGCGTATTCGTCGGCGTGTTGGTGGGTGTGTTCGTCGGCGTGTTCACCGGCGTGTTGGTCGGCGTGTTGGTCGGCGTGTTGGTCGCCGTGTTCACGGGCGTGTTGGTCGGCGTGTTGGTCGCCGTGTTCACCGGTGTGTTGGTCGCGGTGTTCACCGGCGTGTTGGTCGCGGTGTGGGTCGGCGTGCTCGTCGGGGTGCTGGTCGGCGCGCTTGGCGCATCCCCGAACGCCCCCGGCAGCCCGTCCGCCCCGCCCAGGATGCCGTCGCCATCGGGGTCCGTCCCGTCCACCTTGCCGTCGTCGTCCGTGTCCAGCGCCCCCAGCCCCGCCTCGTCGACGTCGAAGGACGTGTCGTTGTCGCTGTCGAGGTCGCGGTAGTCGGGCTGGTCGGCGCCGTCGGTGTTCTGCGGCGTGTTCTGCGGGCTGGCGATCATGCCGTTGGGCCCGATGGCGCCGTCGGCGATGCCGTCGCCGTCGGCGTCGGTCAGGCCGCCGGCCTCGTCGACGTCGTTGACGCCGTCGTTGTCGGTGAGGATCAATACCTCCCCGCTGGAAAGGCGGGCCAAGCCTTCGACTTTCTCGAGCACCAGTCCCGCTGGGCCGCGCAGATCGGGCATCAAGTCGCGCACCAGGGTCTTGGACACCGAAGCGCCGTCGGCCACCCCGTTGAGGTCGATGCTGTAGATGCGCTTGATGCGCGCGTCAGGTCCGGCCTGGTTGTCCCGCTCGACGATCAGGTACCGGTCGCCGCCGATTGCCGTGATTTCAGACAGCCCGACCCAGCCGCCATTGGGCGACTGAACAGCGTCCAGGGGGTAAAACACGAAGCGCCAGCTGCGCGTCGTCAGGTTGAACAGGCCGATGCGCGGCTGGCTCTCGCCGGCCCAGGGGCGCTGGAAGGCGACGACGAGCTTGCCGTCGGACTCGGCCACGCCCTCGAAACCGTAGCGCGCCTGCAGCGCGTTGACTTCGGCCGGCAATGCCACCACGTCGTCGATCACGCCGCTGGCACTCACGCGCAGCAGCAGGTTGGCCGAGACGATGTTGCGCCCGCTCTCGTAGGCAGTCACCGATCCCGCCCCTTCGGAGGCGATCCAGAAACCCCCGCCACTGGCCAGAGATATGCCCTCCGGATCGAGATTGACGCTGCCGTCGGCGTTGATCATCGCCGCCACATCGGTTGCGTCGAACGCCTGGTTGTCCTTGGCCGACGGCAGGGTGGCCGCGAAGGCCGCCAGCACACCACCGCTGTCGCGTATCGTTGTCTCGCGCCGTATCACTGCCGGCGTCACGCCTGTGTCGATCTCGAAGATGCGATTGGCGCGGAAGAAGCTGTCGTCGACGGCATAGACCGTTGCGCCGCTGGCGGCCGCGGCCATCCCCGAAAGCGCTGCCCATGGCAGGGGGGTACCGTCGGCGCGATCGGCCGATACCAACGTCGGGTACGCGGCAGCCGCCTTCTGATAGCTGTAGATGTTGAGTGAACTGCGCACGGCGCCGCCTCGGTCGTCGACCTCGCTGGCCGCCACGAGCAAGCCGCGCGAGACAATGGGCAGCAGGCCCTCCGGACTGAGGGCAGCGGGCAATGCCTGCTTGAACGTCGGGGCCGACGGCTTGCTCATGTCGTAGACGGCAACCACACTGCTGCGCTCGGACGCGACGAACAAGTAGTCGGTATCGTTGTATCGGCCAAAGGCCACGTTCTCGGGCTCGTTGCCCTTGGCATCGGAGCGACGGTCGTTGTAGTGCCCGATGCGGGCCACGCGCCACTCCAGATCGTTGCCGGCCTCGTACGCCACCGTGCCATCGACATTGAACACCGTGAAACCGCGGCTGCCGCCGTCGAGATCACCCTCGTTGGCGGTGGCGAACTGATTTGCCGAGATCCATGCCACTCCATCGGGCTCGCGCAGTCGATCAGCCTGGGTCTGGTCGAAGCGCACGATGTTCGGCCGTTCGTCGATCAGGTCGACCTTCTGCAGCGTGACGCTGCCTGCGCTGTAGTGGCTGGTGACCCGACCCGACACCAGGTCGACCAATGCCAGGTGGTTGTTTTCCTGCAACGATACGACGGCGACGTTGTTCTCGTTGATCGACACATACTCGGGCTCGGGGTCGCTGCCATAGAGCTTGGCGAGCCCGGCCAAGTCGACGTTGCGCAGTTTCCAAGTCGACGGCGCACCAGCGATGTCGACAATGACCAGGCGACCCGCCGGCAATTGGGGAATGGCTCCGTCGTTGACGTCCTCGTCACGCTCGTTTTCGATCACGACAACGGCGTACTTGCCGTCCTTGCTCACGGCCACCGAATCGGGCTGGCCGCCCAGGTCGATCGTGTGGGTCGCGCTGCGACGTGCGATGTCGATCACGACCAGCTTTCCAGCCGGACTGGTGAAGCTCGGTGACGTATTCACCGCGGCCAGTGCATAGGTGCCGGCCACCGCCACCGAAGTCGGTTCACCGCCCACGGCCAGCGCACCCAACGCCTTGGGGCGAGCGGGATCGGTGATGTCGACGAAGCCGATTTCCCCCTTCAAGCCGTTGGTATAGGCCAGTGTCATCCCGTCGTTGCTGGCAGCCACGATCTCGGCATTGACGGCATCGTCGGATTCGCAGGACGAACCCACCTGCTCGCACACGGCAAATGTCGCCACGCGGTTGAAGTGGCTCGCGGGATCGGGAACGGAGGGTTTGGGAGTCGGTGCGACTGGATCGTCGTCATCGCCGCCGCAAGCCGCAAGGGACAGCACAGCAGCCAGCGCCAGCGCAATGGCATTCTTCGGAAATGGTGTGAGGGGCATGTGGGTCTGGCTTCGAGCCGGGTCCGGTTGACGTGCAGCCGCACACGGTAGCCACCGCGTTTGACCAGCGCGTGACACCTCGTGCCGTGCGCGGCGCACCCCACCCTACTTCGCCGGTCCCCCGTGGCCACCCAGCAGCACCGAGACTTCGTGCTGCTCGGCCTGGGGGCGCTGCGCATAGCGATCGGACGCGAGGGCAAGGTCGAGCGGGCGCTTGCCGGCCCTGTCGCGGGCGTTGGGGTCGAGGCCGTGCGCCACGAGCCACCGGATCTGCGCCACGCGCGCGAATGGCGCGGCCAGGTGCAGGGCCGTGCTGCCGTCGTCGTCCGTCGCGCGAATGTTGGCGCCGTGCGCGGCCAGCAGCTCCATCGCCGCAACATTGCCGTGGAACGCGGCTTCGAGGAACGGCGTCTGGCCGTACTGGCTGCGCGCTTCGAGCGGCGCGCCGAAAGCGATGAGACCGCCCAGGAGGTCGAGCGTGGCCGTGCGCTGGGCCGCCAGGTGCAGCGCGGTGCGGCCGTCGGCCCCGCGGGCCGCGGCATGCGCTGGCGTTGCACCGTCCATGAGGCGGGTCAGAGGGCGGACGTCGTCATCGGTCACATTGCCAGCCAGCAGGGCCAGCAGCGCGTCCTCTGGCAGCGGCACGCCCGCGCCCAGCATGTGGTCGGCCACCGGCAGCAAGTTGCGGTTGCCCAGCACATGCGACATGGGTGCCTGCCCTGCGCGGTCGCGCGCCTGCGCCTTCGCCCCACGCGCCACCAGCAGGTCGAAAACGGCAATCAACCGCTGCGCGGCGTCACTCTCGCTGCGGTAGTGGGCGCTGGCCATGGCCTCGGCCAGCGGCGTGCGACCGGCGTCATTGCGCGCGTCCACGGGCGCGCCGGCATCGAGCAGGCGCCGCAGCACATCGATGTCACCCCAGGTCACCGCCGCTGTGTGCAGCACCGTCGTTCCGTGCCACGACGCAACCTTCAGATCCGGCCTCCCGGCCAGAAGCGCTTTCAAGCCGGCGGCATCGCGGCGCATCAGGGCAGCGCTCACCGCCGCTGCTGGCGTGGCCGCCTCGCGGCGCAGGGCATCGAGCCTGGCGTTGGCCGCGGCCTTGTCGCGCGCGGCTTCCTCGCGCTGCCGCGCGCTCTCGGCTTGCGCCCACTGGTCGAGGAAGGCCCGTACGCTGCCCTGGTCCGACGGTGCAACGGGTTGCAGGAAGACCGTGGCCCCAGCCACTTTCCATGTCAGTGCGCGGTGGCGCGACACCCCCCCTACCCGGCTGTGGCGCTCGTACTCCTCGGTCTCGGCGGGCGGGCCGTACTGCACCTCGAAGTGCTGCTGCACGCGTGCAAAGTCTTCCGGGCGGAACTCGAGCGCGACCTCCACGACGCGCCCCTGCGCCTCCGTCAGGTGGTGCACGCGCAGGGTCGGCGACAGCGACTGCAACCGGCGCGGCAATGCCACTGTGCGCTCACCGCGCGAGCCCTGGCGCCAGCACGGTTGCCCGGCATCGGTCCAGCGCAGGTCGGCTCCCGCGCAAGGTTGCAACTGCGCCTCGAGCGTCTCGCCCAACCGGATGCTCAGGAAGATCGGCGCCGCGGCGCCGGGGCCGGCCTGTGCACACATGCTCGACACTCCGATCAGGAAACACAATGCAGCCTTGCCGCCGTACATGAACAGCCTCGCCATCTGCAGATCGACCTCGGCCCACGCGTGCCTCACGGTTGCGGTGGGCGCCGCCCGATCTTACGCAGCCGACGGGACACCCACCAGCGCGACCACCACGGCAACGGTGCACGACGGATCATCGCGTTGAACGAGTCTTGACGCCGGCCCACGCCGACGAGGAGGATGACCATGAAGGTTCTGCTGCTCACCGTGCTCGCGGCGCTCGTCGTCGCCGCCGCGGTTGCCGCCATCTGGCTGAAGCTGCGCGAGCCGACCCCACAGGAGAAGCTGGCGGCGCTGGAACAGGAAGTGACGCCCAGCGGCGGCATCGTCCTGCGCCAGGAACTTCAGGGCCAGCCCAAAGCCTTTCTGCTGCAAGACTGCAAGCTGTACGTGCTGGACGCCAGCGGACCCGGCAAGGTGACACGCACGCAGGTACTCCAGCCCGGCTTCTACCCGTGGTTCACCGCATGCACCGGGCAATCGATCCGCTTCGAGTCGGGCTATCTGCGGGTGGAACTCAGCAACATGGCCTTCGGTGCCGGCGGCGGCAACCTCAGCGGCGGCTCCTATCGCAGCCTCGACGGCCTGGCCTGGGAAAAGCACACGGCCAAGGGCTGGCTGCCTGTGGACAAGGCACAGGACTGAATATGAGTGGATTGAACCTCCTGAGCTTCGGCCATGCAGCGTTAGGCCTCAGAGAGCGAGACCACCCGCTTCGGGAAGGCCTTGCGGAGCTTCGAATCCGCTGACACGACTTTCGCGTCGAGGTGCTCTGCAAGAGCCACGTACTCACAGTCATACGCCGAGCAACCACTCTCCGCCGCAAGCTTCAACACCGCCAGAGAAGACACGTCGTACTCGTTATCGGCAACCAGTGCCTCGGCGCGGGCATCGATGGCCATGGCGGCATCAAGTGTCAGCAACTTCTGGCGCATGTACGCGCTCAAAATGTTGCGAAACTCGCTCCGCCACAGGCGAGGCACCGCCCACTCGCCATCGCGAAGAAGGAGGTCCTCCACCTTTTCACTGAACTTCCCCGGTAGATACAGATACGCAATGACGTTGACATCGGCGACTATCACGCCCGGCCCTCGCGCTTGAACTTGTCAACATCTTCGTGCTTGAACGTACGGCCTTGAAGCCCTTGGCGCATCTCCCGCGCCCTGGCGGCGTGCTCAGCAGCACTGATCTTCCTTGGCAGGAGCACAGTCTCGAGGCACGCAATTGCCTCACTGTTGAGGCTACGATGGTGCACTTCAGCCGAGGCCTTCAGTTGCGAGTAAACCTCGTCAGGAATACCTTTGAGCGTGATCGTCGTAGGCATGGCTTGTCCTTCGCTGAAATGGTTCCATTATGGTTCCAGAACGACGGCATATCAAACGCCACCGAGGCCTCGTGTCTTCCAACAGAAGCGAGCACGGCGAAGTGGGTGTGCCCTAAGCGAAAACGAAGGGTCGAGGCTACGCTGGCTGTAGCCCTCGCTGTACTGGCAAGCTCAAGCTCGACAGCCGCGCCGCGCGCGCACGATGGCACCGAACCCATTACCCGCCCCAGTGGGCTGACGCCCATACGCTGGATCGTCATCGAGGAAAGCGCTGCCAAGGCCAAATCCGCCGCCGCTGGCGTTGACTGCACAAAGTTCGTGCTGACGCTGGCGCAGGCGGCACGGCACCTGCGTCGGGCGCGACGAATCGACGAACACGATTTCAACCACATGATCACCTGGCTGCCCTTCGACAGCGGCGACGAAATGTTCCTCTAATGCCCGCATTGCCCACTGCCACGCACCGGGTCTTGGCTCGTTGACTGATCGCGAATGATTGGGCTCGAGTCGCGACGCGGAACCGTCCGGCGCAACCCGCTCGAGTCTGGCGCTCACGGCGGGCCATTCGATAACGACGACCCACAGGCTCCCGCAAGCGATCATGCTGACACGGTCTGCCGCATCACCTCGCGCAGCCAGACCTGGGCTGCATCGGCATGGGCGCGCACATGCCAGGCCATGGCGATCGAGAAGCCCGGCACCTCCAGCGGTACGGGTAGCGCCACCAGCGGGCCGACCCAGCGCCGCGCCAGGCGCGCGGGCACGGTGGCGATCAGGTCGGTGCTCTCGATCAGGCTGGGAACAAGCAGAAAGCTGTTGACCGAGATCTGCACACGGCGGGTTCGGCCCAGGCGCTGCAGCGCCTCGTCCACGGCACCGACGAACCCGCCGCCGCTGGGTGAGACCAACACATGTGTCAGCGCGCAGAATGCGTCCAGATCCAGCTTGCGCTTGGCGGCGGGATGGCCGCGACGCAACACGGATAGGAACGTCTCGTCGTAGAGCTTGCGCGTTCGCAGCATGCTGGGCGTGGTCTGCGGAGTGAGCAAGGCCAGATCGAGCTCGCCGCTGGCCAGTTGCTCGGGCAGCGCCTGCAGGTCTGTGCGGTGCATGGCCAACTGGCAATGCGGTGCGAACATGGCCAGGCGCGCCACCATCGGTGCTGTCACGGTGCTGTGTATGGCATCCGTAGCAGCAACGCGAAACACCTGCTGCGCCGTCAGCGGGTCGAAGGTTCGATTTGCGCTGATCAAGCCATGCACACCGGCCAGCAGCTCGCGCAGCGGCGCCCTCAGAGCCTGCGCACGCGGCGTGGGTGTCATGCCCTTGGGGCCAGGCAACAGCAGCGGATCGCCGAAGGCCTCGCGCAACTGCCTCAACTGCGCCGACACCGCCGGCTGCGACAGGCCCAACCGCGATGCCGCGCGAGTGACGTGGCACTCCGCCAGGAGCACGTCCAACGAGACGAGCAGGTTCAGATCCATCCGGGGCAGCGCAGCGGTCATAAGCAGCTTGGATCGTACGAATAATGACAATCGATTTTGCGGATTGCTGCGTACTGCCTAGAGTGCGTCCATCACCTGATCCACTTCCTCAATGGAGTCGCAGAAAATGTCGATAGTCAACCAGCGCATCCTGATCATCGGCGGCAGCAGCGGCATGGGCCTGGCCAGCGCCAGGCGCCTCGTGCAAGCCGGCGCAGAAGTGGTGGTAACCGGCCGCAATGCGGCCAAGCTCGATGCAGCCGTCACTTCCCTGGGTGGCAAAACCATCGGCATGACTGCCGATTTCACCGATCGCAGCTCGCTCGACACTCTGATGCGCCGCATCGAACGCCTGGATCACCTGGTTCTGGCGGCCGCTGGTGCCGCGGCCTGGGGGCCATTTGCCCAATTGCCGGCGCAGGCCATACGCGACGCGCTCGAGACCAAGCTGCTGGGCTACTGGCAGAGCCTGCAAGCCGCATTGCCCGTCCTGCGCAAGAACGGTTCGGTGGTCTTTCTGACCGGTGCAGCCTCGCGCGTGGCGATGGTGGGCACTGCAGGACTCGCAGCCGTGAACGGTGGCATCACCCAGATGGCGCAGACGCTGGCCAAGGAGCTGGCGCCACTGCGCGTGAATGTGGTTTCACCCGGCCTGGTGGACACGCCGGCCTACGACGGTATGCCCGCGCAGGCCAAGGCCGGCATGTTCGCCAGCGCGGCCAAGGGCCTGCCCGTCGGCCGCACCGGCACGCCCGACGATGTCGCGCAGTGCGTGGAAATGCTCGTGACCAACACCTTCGCCACCGGCATGCTGCTGGACATCGACGGTGGTGCCCGCACGCCCCTGTGAGCAGGCCATGAACGTTTTACTCGTCCTTGCCCATCCCGAGCGCCGCAGCTTCAACGGCGCCATGTTCGACACCGCCGAGGCCGCGCTGCGCGAGGCCGGCCACACCGTGGTCACCAGCGACCTGTATCGCATGGGCTACAACCCGGTCTCGGGCCGGCACAACTTCACCAGCGTCAAGGACGCCGGCTACCTGAAACTGCAGATCGAAGAGCTGTGGGCCGCCGAGACCGGCGGCTTCGCGCCCGACGTCGAAGCCGAGATTGCCAAGGTCGAGGCCGCCGACCTGATGATCTGGCAGTTCCCGATGTGGTGGTTCGGGCCACCGGCCATCCTCAAGGGTTGGGTCGATCGCACGTTCGCCATGGGCCGCACCTATGGCAACGGGCGCATCTACGATGCCGGCGCCTTCAAGGGCAAGCGAGCGCTGTTGTCGCTGACCACCGGCGGGCCCGAGGCCGCCTACGCGAAGGATGGCTTCAACGGCGATCTGACGGCCATCCTCAAACCCATGCATCGTGGCATGCTGAACTTCACCGGCTTCTCGGTGCTACGGCCGCACGTCGTCTACGGCCCGGTGCGGGCAGACGAGGCGCAGCGCCAGACCTGGTTGGCGCAATGGACGCAGCGCCTGCACAGCATCGCGACCGAAGTCCCTATAGACGTTGGCCGCTATTGATCCGATCGGGCCGCCGGCGTGCACGGGCGAGCAACTCGATCACGCCATCCAGCGCATCCACCTGGGCCGCAACGGCTTGCGGCGGCACGCCCCCGTAGCCGCCGCTGAACCACACGAAGGCGCAGCCGGCGGCTTGCGCGCAGGCGGCATCCAGCGCGCTGTCACCGATCAACCAGGCCTGCGCCGGGCTCACGCCCAGCTGTGCCAACACCTGCATCAGCGGCTGGCCGCTGGGCTTGAGCGCCACGGCATTGCCGGCATGCACCACCGCGTCGAACCGCGAATGCCAGCCCTGCGCCTCGAACAGCGCCTGCAACACCGGTCCCGCAGCGTTTGAACACACGGCCAACCGGCACCCGGCGGCGCGCGCCTGATCGAGCATTGCCGAGGCCCCCTCGTAGCAGCGTGCCTGCCGCGGCGCCAGCACCAGGTAGCGCTGCAACAATTGGGACAGGCTGGCGCGATCGCAGTCGCCGGGCGGCAACTCTGCGGCGCTGCGCAGGGCGGTGCGCAGCAGGCCCTGCAGGCCCAGGCTCAGGTGGTCGCGAACCGCGGCTTCGCTCCAGGGCTGCAGCCCGATGGCCGCAAGGACCTCGTTGAGCGCCTGGCGCATCGGCCGCAGCGTATCGATCAGCGTGCCGTCGACGTCGAACACCAGCACCTGCGGTGCCGGCAGCGGCGGCTCAGAGATCGAAGCGCCGGCTGTCATCGAGGAAGTCGTGGCTGTGCACCAGAGTCTGCTTGGCGTCGGCCAGCACCACCGCATACGCGGGTGGCTCGAAGCTGCCCGGCACGGCATCGCGACGATTCAGGTCCAGCGCCACCTGATGGTTGGTGGCGCGCAGGGTGGAAAACGGCACACCCTGCCAGCTGCCGCTGATGGGCCGGTGCACATGACCAAAGAAGAGGTGGCGCACACGCCCACGGTGCGGCGCCAGCACCTCGGAGAACGCCGATGCGTCGCGCAGTCCGATCGCATCCATGCTCGGCAGCCCGACGTCGAACGGCGGGTGGTGCATCGCGATCCACAACGGCACGTCGCCACTGTCGCGCAGCCGGTCGGCCAACCATTGGCAGCGGCGCGGGCAATACACACCGTGCGAGACGCCGGGCTCGTTGGTGTCGAGCATCAGCAGCAGGCCCTGCGCAAAGGGCAGCGCCTGCTGCACGTAGCCGGCCCCGTCGACCGGCGTGGTCGCGAACTGCCGGCAGAACGCCACGCGGTCATCGTGATTGCCGATCATCAAGTGCACCGGCATGGGCAAGGCCGCCAAGGTATCCTGAAGCGCACCATAGGCCGCCGGCTCGCCCAGGTGAGCCAGGTCACCCGTGACGATGCAGAACGCCGCATCGCCATGCTCGGTCGCCATGCTGCGCACTGCCGCCTGCAGCCGCTGGTGCGGGTCGTTGCCGTAGAGCAACTGGCCCGGCGGCACGAGGTGGGTGTCGGTCAGGTGCAGGAACTTGGTCCAGGCCATGCTCAGTCCCAGCGCCCGCCGCGGGGCAGCAACTGCTGCACGTCGGCGGTCATGTCCTTGAGCACGGCGCGTGGTTCCGCGGCCCGCTTGCCCGAGACGATGGTCTGCAGGTGGTCCTTGATGACGTCGGTGATCTTCAAGCCGTTCTCGCCCGGGAAGGCGTACCAGCGCGTCAGCAACGGCAGTTGCTTCACCGCGGTGTAGTTGTTCGGGTTCTGGACGTAGAAGTCCTTCAGGTAGATCTCGTTGGCCACCTTGTTGGGCGGCATGTAGCCGGTGGTGCGCGCCACGATGGCCGCGCCGATCGGGCCGGTCCAGAACTTCAGCACCTCCCAGGCGGCCTGCCGCTTCTTCGGATCCTGGGTGACGATGACGCCCAAGTTGCCACCGGCGGGCAGGCGGCCGGTGCCCTCCTTCACATCCGGGAAGGCATGCGTCTTCAAGGTGAACTTGCCGCCCACCATGCCGGTGACCTTGGCCAGGTCGGATGTCGAGGTCACATGGATGCCCGTCTTGCCGGCAGCGAAGGCCGCTCGTGCATCGGGCTGCGACAGGTTGGGCATCCGGGCTTCCTGAACCAGGCGCGCGTAGAGGTCGATCGCGAACTGGCCGGCTGGTCCGTCGAAGGCCACCTTCTTCTCGTCGGCGCTGAGCATGCTGCCGCCCTGGCTCAGCACCGGCGCCTGCCACAGCCAGTTGCCCGTGATGTCCCAGGCCATGGTGACGCCGTTGACATCCGTACCCAGCGCGCGGATGCGGTTGGCCAGCGCGATCACGCCGTCCCAGGTGGTGGGCAGCTTGTCGGGGTCGCCGCCGGCGCGCTTGACGAGATCGAGGTTGTAGTAGGTGATGGGTAGCGAAATCGCGAATGGCAGCGCGTAGACCTTGCCGTTCTGCGTGCCGATGTCGAACATGGCCTGGTGGAAGCCCTGCACGCCGAAGTTCTTCTCGGCCTTGATGAAGCCATCGAGCGGTACCGCGATCTTGCGATCGACCAGGATGCGGATGCGGTTCAGGCCCTGGAAGGTGATGTCGGGCGTCTGGCGCGTGATGGCCTCGCGCAGCACCTTCTGCGTGCCTTCCTCGTAGCTCTCGTAGGGCGCGCGAAAGCTCACCTTGATGTCCGGTTGCAGTTTCGCGAACTCGGCGGCGATCTGCTTGTTGGTCTCGTCGAACAGCTCGCCGTAGGGGTACTGGATGACGATCTCGGTGGGCGCGGCATGGGCGAGTGCGGCGGTCAGGGCCAGCAGGCCAGCGGCCAGGGTGTGCAGCGTGGGTTTCATGGTGAGCGGCTCCGGTGCGTGGGGGAACGAGGTGGGGTGGCGGCGCTCACTTCATGCCGGTGAGCGTGATGCCTTCGATGAAGCGGCGTTGCGCCAGCAGGAACGCGACCACCAGCGGCGTGATCACCACCAGCGCGGCGGCCATCAGCGCGCCGTAGTTCGTGCCGGCTTCCTGGTTGCGGAACTGCGCCACGCCCAATGGCGGCGTCAGCAGTTCGGGGCTGTTGATGACGATCAGCGGCCAGAAGTAGTCGTTCCAGTGCGCCACGACCGAGAAAATGCCGAAGGCCGTGACCGCCGGCCAGGCCGTGGGCAACATCACGCGCCAGACGATGCCCAGCTCCGAAAGCCCGTCGATGCGTGCGGCGTCGATCAGGTCGTTGGGCACGGTCTTGAAGTACTGACGCAGCAGGAAGATGCCGAACACCGACAGCGTCCACGGGGCAATCAAAGCTGCATAACTGTCGAGCAGGCCCAGCGTGTGCAGCAGCAGGAACACCGGCACCGCCACCGCATGCTGCGGCACCAGCAGCCCCAGCAGCACCAGCGCCATCAGCGTCTCGCGGCCACGGAAGTCCAGCTTGGCCAGCGCATAGGCCGCCGGCATCGCCACCAGCAACTGCAGCACGTAGATGCTGGCCGTGACGACAAGGCCGTTGAGCACAAGCCGCAGGATGGGCGCCTTGGCGAAGGCGGTGTGCAGGTTGTCCAGCAGCGCGAACTTCTGCGGCAGCCAGTGCAGCACGTCGCTGTAGATCTCCGTCTCCGGCTTGCTGGCGGTCGACAGCATCCACGCAAACGGCAGCAGCGTGAACAGCGCCAGCACCGCCAGCGCCAGATGGCGTGCGAACTGTGGGGCCAGCGGCAACACCCGGGTTCGCAGCGGCTTCATGTGTAGTGCACCCGGCGATCCAGCCAACGCGACTTGACCAGCGTGATGAGCAGCACGATGGCCAGGAAGATCACTGTCACCGCAGACGCATAGCCCGAGCGGAAAAACTCGAAGCCTTCGGCGTACAACGTGTAGACCAGTACTTCGGTGGCCTTGTTTGGCCCGCCTTTGGTGAGCACCTGCACGGTGTCGAACACCTGGAAAGACTTGATGCTGCTGACCACCACCACAAACAGGGTCACCGGCGCCAGCATCGGCCATGTCACCAGGCGGAAGCGGGCCCAGCCAGCGGGCACGCCGTCGATGGCAGCGGCCTCGTACAGTGGCCGCGGGACCCCGAGCAGGCCGGCGCTGAACAACACCATGTTGAAGCCGAAGCCCTGCCAGATGCCGATCACCGCCAGCACCCACAGCGCCAGCCCTTCTTCATTGAGCCAGTTGTGCGTCTGCAGGCCCAGGCCGCGCAGACCCAGGTTCACCAGGCCGAAGTTCGGGTGGAGCATGAACTCCCACACCAGCGCCATCGCGATCAACGTGGCCATCACCGGCAGGAAGAAGATCGCCCGGTAGGTGGTTTGGCCACACGCCAGGCCGTGGATCAGCAAAGCGGCGGCGAGCCCCAGCCCCACCGATCCCGGCACCACCACCAGGCTGTACAGCGCGGTATTGGTCAACGACTTCCAGAACACGCGGTCGGCCCACAGCGCCTGGTAGTTGTCCAGGCCGATGAACGCCAGCGCATCGGCACCGAGTTGGTAGTCCGTGAGCGACAGCCCCAGCACCACGGCCAATGGGCCGATCAGAAGCATCACCATCAGCAGGGCAGCGGGAGCCGCCAGCGCATGCCCGATGCGCAATGGCCAGTTCGGCACCGTCGCGCGCCGCGGCATCGGCATCACCAGCCCTGGCGAGAGATCAGCCATGGGCGGGCTCCGCCAACGCGAGGCGCCTGCCCTCGGCGTCGAATGCCAACGCACGGCCGGGCTCGAACCTCAGGCTGAGTACGGCGCCTCTTTCGGGCAGCGCGCCCAGGGCATCGCAGCGCGCCACCACGACATCGCCGCCCGGCGCCAGCTCGGCGTGCACCAGCACCTCGCTGCCCAGGTGTTCGTGGCCGGTGATCGTGGCGCGCACGCCGGTGCGCGACCAGGGTGCAAAGCGCAGCGCCTCGGGTCGCAGCCCCAGGGTCAAGCGCTGGCCTGCGCGGGCATCGGCCAGGTGCAGCCCGACGGGTACGCCATGGTGCAGCACGGGGCCCTCGCTGTCGGTCTCGCAGGTCAGGCGGTTCAGTCGCGGATTGCCCAGGAACTCGGCCACCCTCAGGTTCACGGGGTTGAAGTAGATCTCGGCCGGGCTGGCCACCTGCAGCAGCTCGCCGCCCAGCATCACCGCCAGTCGGTCGGACATGGTCATCGCCTCGGCCTGATCGTGCGTCACGTAGACGAACGTGCCGCTCAACTTGCGGTGCAGCGCCACGATCTCGCTGCGCATCTGCACGCGCAGGTTGGCGTCCAGGTTCGACAGTGGTTCGTCCATCAGGAAGGCCTGCGGCCGGCGCACCATGGCCCGGCCCAGGGCAGTGCGCTGGCGCTGCCCCCCCGACAGCTGCCCGGGCTTGCGCGCAAGCAGATGGCTGATGTCAAGCAGTTGCGCCGCAGCCAACACCTCGATGTCGATCTGCCGCCGCGTCTCGCGGCTGCCGGGCCACAGCCGACCCAGCAGGGGCAGACGCTGCCAGCGGCTGAGGCGTCGCACGGCCAATGGCACGGCGATGTTGTCGCGCACGCTCAGGTGCGGGTATAGCGCGTAGCTCTGGAACACCATCGCGATGTCGCGCGCGCCCGGGGCCAGCTCGTCGATGCTGCGGCCGGCCATGTGCACCTCGCCGGCATCCTGCGCCTCCAGGCCCGCCAGTATGCGCAGCAGCGTCGACTTGCCGCAACCCGACGGTCCGACCAGCGAGATGAACTCGCCGTCCTGCACATCCAGGCTCACGCCCTTGAGCACCGGCGTGGCGCCGAATGACTTGTGCAGGTTGCGGATTCGAATCTCGGCCATGGCGGTGTGCAGGAGGCGGCGAGCGCTTTTCTGACGATGGGCTCGAGCATCGCGTCACGCGATGTCACAGCCATGAAAAGATCCGCGCGCATTCTTGCGATGCACATAGACGCCGTCGATGAAGCTGATGAGCCTTCTCAGGGGCTTTCATGCCGTCGCCCGAGCAGGAAGCATCACTGGGGGCGCACGGCTGGCCGGCGTGAGCCAGCCCACCTTGAGCGCGCAGCTGGCCGAGCTGGAGCGCCACTACCAGGTGGAGCTGTTCTACCGGCGCGGGCGCCGCGTGGCGATCACCCCGCTTGGCATGGCCCTGCGCGAACGCACGCACCGGTTGTTCGAACTGGAGGCCGAGGCACTGGGGCTGCTGAGCGCCAACGCCAGCACGCTGACCGGCGAACTGCGCATCGCCGCCGTGGGCCCATACAACGTGATGCGCCTGCTGGCCGGATTTCGCGTCGAACATCCGCACCTGCAGGTGCAGGTGGCCACCGGCGACAGCGCGCTGGTGATGGCCCGCGTGCTCGACTTCGCCGCCGACCTGGGACTGGTGGTCGAGCGCCCCTCAGACCCGCTTCTGGATGCCCAGCCGCTGCGCCGCCAGCCGCTGTGGCTGTTGGCGCCCACCAACCATGCGCTGGCCAGCAGACCCCAGGTGCGGCTGGTAGACCTGGCCGGCGAGCCATTCGTCGTGCGCGACAGTGGCTCCACCACCCAGCGTGTGTTCGAGGCTGCGCTCGCGCAGGCCGGCGTGACCATCCGGGTCGCCCTGCGGGTCGGCAGCCGCGAAGCCGTGCGCGAAGCCGTGGCCCAAGGCCTCGGGCTGGGCATCGTGGCCGACATCGGCTACGTGCCGGGGCCGGGCCTGGTGGGCATACCCTTTGCCGAGCCGCAGATGGCCACGCACGCACACCTGATCTGGTTGGCCAGCCGACGCGACGCCCGGCTGATCCGCAGTTTCGCCGCATACGCAGGAGCGGCTACGCCCGCACCTGCCACCAGCCGACAGCGGTCGGGGTGACCGCGCCACCGCCTCGTTCACCCGTGCGGGTGCCAAGCCACCGTGGTCGCGCCGCCGCCGCTCAGGCTGCGGATACGTCGAGCTTGAAGCGCGCCACCAACTGATTGAGCCGCTGAGCCTGCTGCTGCAGAGACGCGGCCGCCGCTGCCGACTGCTCGGCCAAGGCCGCGTTTTGCTGGGCCACGTTGTCCAGGGCCTGGATCGACGTATGCGCCTGGCATACGTTCTGCCGTTGCCCCTGCGCTTCCCCGCTGATGCCGGCGATCATGCTGGACACGCTCTTGACCGACTTCATGATCTCCTCGGTCGTGCTGCCGGCGCGGCGAACCTGGGTGCTTCCGCAGGCCACTTTTTCCATCGAGGCGACGATCAACGACTTGATCTCGCGCGCCGCAGTGGCGCTGCGCTGCGCCAGCGTACGCACCTCTGCCGCCACGACCGCGAATCCCCTGCCCTGCTCACCGGCTCGGGCCGCCTCGACCGCGGCATTCAGCGCCAGGATGTTGGTCTGGAACGCGATGCCGTCGATGATGGCGGTGATGTCGGCGATCTTGCGCGAAGCCCCGTCGATCTCGTCCATGGTAGAGACCGCCTCTGCGACCACCGCGCCGCCGCGCGTGGCCACTTCCTGGGCCTGCGAGGCCAGCTGATCGGCGGACCCGGCCGAACCGGCCGTATGCTCGACCGACGCGTTGAGGTTGCTGATCGCTCCGATCGCGCCATGCAAGGTCATGGCCGCCTGCTCGGTCCGGTCGCTGAGGTCCTGGCTGCCCCGGGCGATCTCGCTGCTGGCCACCGCGATGTCCGAGCACGCCAGGCGCACGCCGGAGGCCAGCTCGAACAGGGACCGACGCATCGACTCCAGCGCTGTCGCCAACTGCCCCAGTTCATCGCCGCGATCCACCTTCACCGCCACCGCCAGGTCGTGACCAGCCATGCGCTGCGTCACGGCCACAGCGGCACCGATGCCGCTGGTGATGTCGCGGGTGATCCAGTACGCGGCCCAGCCGCCCAGCGCCAGCGCTGCGAGCGAGAACCCGATCACGAGCCAGACGGCCATGCTGGCGCCCTGGGTGGCATGGGCCGAAGCCGAACGCCTTTGGTCGACATCCCACGTCGCGAGCTTTGCCAGTGCAGCCGCCCAGGCCTGCTGGCGCTCGGACCACTTGGCCTGGTTCGATGACATCTGTTCGCGAATCGCGAAGAAAGCGGCAGCTTCGCCCCGATCCCCGGCCTCCTTCTGACCCAGGGCGACGACTTCACGCGCCGCCGTCGCTGCCTTGGTCACATCGGCCAGCAGTCCCTGCACGTCGGCATCGGAGGGAAGCTGGGCGCCCACCGCGGCCGCCTGGTCCTCGTAGCGCTTCCAGGCAACGCCGGCCCTGCCCATCATTTTCGGTGCATCGCTGAGTTCGCCGCCGGGAAAGTCGCGCAGCGCGAACATGAACGTCGTTGCCTCCCGCTCGAGCGCCTTCAGCGCGTCACCGCGTTGCGCGCCTTTGGCAGCCACAGCGTCCAGCGTCGCCGCCAAGCCACCGATGTGGTGCAAGGAAAGCACCGATATCGCCCCGAGCATGCCAAGCACCATTCCGAATCCCAGTGCAAGCCGATGACCCAGTCGCAGGCGGGACAGAACGTTCATGGAAACGACTCCAACTCGGATTGACGATACAACTCGATGGCGCCGAGCGCCCTCGTCCACCGTGGTTACGGATGAAACCGGCCTGGCCTTGACCCCTCTACGCGCTCGGCGCGCGTGTTCCGTGACGAATTCACACCCGGTCGGTGTCCACCGGCGCGGGCCTGCACGGCGACGCTGGCGGCGGGTGGCAGCTCGTTGGATGTGGCCCGCTTGCAGGACTGGTGTGGCGCGTGCGCATTTTTGGTAATGGTAGTACATTATCATTAGGAAGGCGGTGTCAAGCCTGCGCAAGCTGTGCGAAGACGGCAGCGCAGACGCAACGCGCACCACAGCCCACATCCGGTACCCTAGATGCATGGAACGCAACACCCGCCAGCGCAATGCCATCCGCGGCGCCATTGCGCAGGCCGACCGCCCGCTGCTGCCACAGGAAGTGCTGGACGCCGCACAGAGGGAAGTGCCAGGTCTGGGTATTGCCACCGTCTATCGCAACCTGAAGGCGTTGACCGCGGATGGCGAACTGCAGGCAGTGAACCTCCCGGGCGAGAACCCACGATTCGAGCTGGTGGGGCATCGGCACCACCACCACTTCCAATGCCGGCAGTGCCAGCGGGTGTTCGACGTGCATGCCTGCCC
The DNA here is from genome assembly GCA_013360485.1 of Burkholderiaceae bacterium. Lineage (GTDB taxonomy): Bacteria > Pseudomonadota > Gammaproteobacteria > Burkholderiales > Burkholderiaceae_C > Pseudaquabacterium. Next base: position 17,899 of record JABWBN010000022.1, read on the forward strand.
GGGCGACCTGTCGCGCCTGGCGCCGCAGGGCTTCACTATCGAGGACCACGACCTCACACTGTATGGTCGCTGCGCCGACTGCGCGCCGCCGGCCCAGACCACGCGTCGCCCGGCGGTCGCGTCAGCCGCAGCGCCCGGCCGCACGCATCGTCATCGCGGCTGACGTCTCGACATCCCCTGGGGGGCCAGGCATGTTGACGGCCAGTGCCACCGTGCGTTTGGCCTGGGCCACCGTTGCAATTGCCGCGCTCTGGGCGGCTGTGGCATGGGCGCTCTCGTGAGCCCCGCCGTGCGTCTCCACGACCTGACGGTGGCCTATCGCGGGCATCCGGCGGTGCATCACCTCAGCGGTGCCTTCGGCGCCGGTCAGCTGACCGCCGTGGTCGGCCCCAATGGCGCGGGCAAGAGCACCCTGCTGGGTGCACTGGGCGGCACGATCCGCGACTACGAAGGCCGCATCGAGCGCAACCCGGCCTTGCACGTGGCCTACCTGCCGCAGGCCTCGGCACTGGACCGCCACTTCCCGGTGCGCGTGCATGAGGTCGTGGCAATGGGCCTGTGGTCGCGCATCGGCAGCTTCGGCGGCCTGTGGCCCGAACACCGCGGCCGCGTCGATGACGCACTCGCCGCAGTGGGCCTCGACGGATTCGGGCAGCGCTGGCTGGGCGAACTGTCCGCCGGCCAGGCGCAGCGCGTGCTGTTCGCGCGCGTGCTGGTGCAGGACGCCGGGCTGATCCTGCTGGACGAACCGTTCAACGCCATCGACGCCCGCACCACAGCCGACCTGCTGGGGCTGCTGCAACGCTGGAAGTACGAAGCACGCACCGTGATCGCGGTGTTGCACGACCTGGAGCAGGTGCGCGAGCACTTCGAGCAGGTGCTGCTGCTGGCCCGCGAGCGCGTGGCCTGGGGACCCACGGCCGAGGTGCTGAAGGCCGAACACCTCTTCAAGGCGCGCCGGATGGCCGAGGCCTGGGACGAAGCCGCGCCTCGCTGCGAGGGCTCGTCGTGAGCGTACTGGCCACGTCCGTGCTCGAGCCCTTCATCGAGTTCCCGTTCATGCGCCGGGCGCTGGTGGCCACGCTGGCGCTGTCGCTCGGCTGTGCGCCCATCGGCTGCGTGCTGGTGCTGCGCCGCATGAGCCTGGTGGGCGACGCGATGGCGCATGCCGTGCTGCCGGGTGCGGCGGCGGGCTTTCTGCTCGCCGGGCTGTCGCTGCCCGCGATGAGCCTTGGCGGCTTCGTTGCCGCGCTGGCGGTGGCGCTGGCGGCCGGTTTCGTCACCCGCAGCACGCCGCAACGCGAGGACGCCAGCTTCGCTGCCTTCTACCTGATTGCGCTCGCACTCGGCGTGCTGCTGGTGTCGCTGCGCGGCAGCCAGGTCGACCTGATGCACATGCTGTTCGGCAGCGTGCTGGCGGTGGACGACGCCGCATTGCTGCAGATCGCCGTGGTGGCCAGCGTCACGCTGTGGGCGCTGGCGCTGATGGTCCGGCCGCTGGTGCTGGAGAGCTTCGACCCCGGCTTCCTGCGCAGCGTGGGTGGCCCGGGCGCGCAGGCGCACATGCTGCTGCTGGTGCTGCTGGTGGCCAACCTCGTCAGCGCCTTCCAGGCCCTGGGCACGCTGATGGCGGTGGGGCTGATGATGCTGCCGGCGGCCGCTGCACGGTTCTGGGTCGCGGGGCTGCTGGCAATGGCGGCACTGTCGGTGGCTGTCGGCGCGCTGTCCGGCGTGGCTGGGCTGCTGCTGAGCTATCACGCCGAGCTGCCCTCAGGCCCCTGCATCGTGCTGGTGTGTGGCGCGGCCTACATTGCCTCGGTGCTGTTCGGCGCTCGTGACGGCATCGTCACGCGGCGCCTGCGCGCCACGGCTCACCTCGTCCGTTGAACACCATGCGACCGATCATTCGCCGAACCTTCTGCCAGGGCTGCGCCACCCTGGCCGCGTTGCACCCATTGGCCCTGAAGGCACAGGCCCCCGAGCAACGCGTCGTTGCCAGCTTCTCGATCCTGGCGAACATGGCGCAGGAACTCGCGCCGGCCGGTGTGCAGGTCATTCCCCTCGTCGGGCCGGACTCCGATGCCCATGTCTACGAGCCCAGCCCGGCCGACGGCAGGCGTCTGGCCCAGGCCGACCTGGTGCTGATCAACGGCCTGGGATTCGAGGGATGGATCGAGCGCATGGTCAAGGTGTCGGGCTACCGTGGCCCGGTCGCCGTCGCGAGCCGAGGCATCCAGCCTCGCAGCGGCGGTCATCACGACGTCGATCCGCACGCCTGGCAGGACCTGGCGCTGGCACGGCGCTATGCGGCCAACATCAGTGCCGCCCTCACCCAGCGCTGGCCCGGTCAACGCGACGAGATCGCCCGGCGAAACGCCGACTACGTGGCGCGCATCGACCAGCTCGACGCCCGGGTGCGCCAGTGGCTGGGCGCCGTGCCGCGCGCGCAGCGCCGCGTGATCACCTCGCACGATGCATTTGGCTACCTCGGCGCCGCATACGGCGTGGACTTCCTGGCGCCGCAGGGCTGGACCACGCACAGCGAGCCCTCGGCAGCAGCCGTGGCGCGGCTCATCCGCCAGATCAAGAAGGAGCGCGTGCGCGCGATCTTCGTCGAGAGCATCAGCGACCCACGCCTCGTGGAGCGCATCGCCCGCGAGGGCGGCGCGCGCATCGGGGGAACGCTCTACTCCGATGCATTGTCCAAACCCGATGGTCCCGCTGCAACCTACCTGCAGCTGTTCGAACACAACGCGCGCAGCCTGGCAGCCGCCCTGCAGGTTTGACGCCCACTTCACTACCCGTGCCGACGGAGCCACCCATGCACCGACACCCACTGATCCGCTCGATGATCGTACTTGCCTTCGCAATCACCGGGAGCGCCAGCACGGTGTGGGCCGCCGGCAAGGCCCACGAACACGGCGCCCTCAAGCTCGACGTGGCCATCGAAGGCAACCTGCTCACGATTTCGATGGAGGCGCCGCTGGACAACCTGCTCGGCTTCGAGCGCGCCCCGCGTACCGATGCCGAGCGCAAGGCGGCAGCCGATGTGCTGGCCCGGCTGCGCAGCCCCGACACGGGCACGCCGCATTTTGCGGCGGACGCCGCGGCGCAGTGCGCCCTGAGCAAGGCCGAGGTGCAGGCACCGGTGCTCGAGCCCGGCGCCAAACCGGCAGCCAAGGATGAGCATGCCGAAGTCCAGGCCAGCTACGTCTTCACCTGCGCGAAGCCCAATGAGCTTCGAACGCTGGATGTCGGCCTGTTCGATGCCTACAAGCGAACCCAGCGCATCGACGTGCAAGTGGCGGGACCGATGGGCCAGGCCAAGTCGACGCTCAAGCGCCCTGCGCGCAAGGTTCGGCTGGCCCGTTGACACGACGGCGACGCGTCGCCACAGCGGCTGGACGTAGGCAATGGTGAACAATCGCAGATAGCGCCGACGCGGTGGTCTGACCGCACGCGTCCGAGCGCACTCGAAGACTGGCTGCCAGCGCGCCTCGCGGGCGAGTGAGAATCGAGCCTCCTGCCTTCAGAGGGGTTCGTGATGCGGGTGCTGAGTGCATTGCTGGGTCCGGGGGTCCGCCTGATGCAGGGCATGAGGCTGCGCACCCGGCTGCTGGCCGTGTCGCTCCTGTTGGGCCTGCCGGCGCTGCTGCTGGGCGCCAACCAGGTCGCACAGGCATTCAGCAGCGCGGGCGACTCGGTCTGGATCGGCGTGCTGTACCTGGGCTTCCTGCTGCTCATGGTCTACGCAGTCGGCGCGTTCTACCTGAGCGTGGCCGGGTCGTTGTCTTCACTGGACCAGATCGCACGCAACGCTGCCGCCGGCGACTTGTCGCAGACCATCGTGGTGCCCGGCCGCGATGAACTGGCCGCGGTGGGTCACAACCTCGAATCCATGAACGAGAGTTTCTCGGGGTTGGTGGGCACCATCCGCAATCAGGCGGTGCATGTGGCCATGGCCGGCGAGTCGCTTGCGGCCAGCACGCGAGACCTGTCGCAGCGCACCGAGGAGCAGGCCGCCAGCCTGGAACAGGCCAGCGCAAGCATCGTGTCCTTGAGCGAGTCGGTCCAATTGACGGCGCGCCGCTCGCAGGAGGTCAATGGTCTGAGCCTGCGCGTGCGCAGCGAGGCCGAACAAGGTGCTCAGGCCATGGACAGCGCGGTGCGTGCCATAGTCGAAATCCAGAGTGGCTCCAAACGCATGGGCGAGATCGTCAGCGTCATCGACGGCATCGCCTTTCAGACCAACATCCTGGCGCTCAACGCGGCGGTCGAGGCGGCGCGCGCCGGTGAATCGGGGCGAGGGTTCGCCGTGGTGGCTGCGGAGGTGCGCGTGCTCGCGCAGCGCAGTGCCACCTCGGCACGCGAGATACGGGGCCTGATTGCCCAATCCAGCGAACAGGTCGATGCGGGTGTGGCCCGCATCGAGAACGTGACGGGCAGCCTGCGCACTGTGGTCCAGGGCATCCACGAGGTGGCCGAGGGCCTGTCCGACATCACCCAGGCCAGTGCCGAGCAAAGCCACACCCTTTCGGAGATAGCGCAGGCGGTGAAGGGCCTGGACAACATCACCCAGCGCAACGGCGCCATGGTGGACCACGCCTTGCATGCCACCGTCGGCCTGCGCGACCGCGCGTCCAACCTGAGTGAGGCGGTGGCCGCCATCCGACTGCGCCGTGGCACGGCCGACGAGGCGTTCGCCTACGTCAATCGCGCGCTGGCGCTGATCGAGAAAGTGGGCTTGAGCGCTGCGGCCAAGGAATTCCACGACCCGCGTGGCGCCTTTCGCGACCGCGACCTGTACATCTTCGTGTTTGATCGCCGAGGCGAGTACCAGGTGTTCGGTTCCACCCCCGAGAAGGTCGGACAGACGGTCTTCGACGTCAGGGGCCTGGACGGCGACCACGTGATCCGCGAAGGCTTCGCCGCCGCCGACCGGGGTGGCGGCTGGATCGACTATGAAGTCGTCAACCCGGTGACCGGCGTCGTTGACGAAAAGACGTCCTACATCCTTCCGCTGGGTGCGGATCGGCTCGTCGGCTGCGGGGTCTTCAAGCCCAAGGGCGGGTTCAGCCTGAAGGGCAAGTAGTACCGCGCGAGACCCCAGGCCTGCACCCGCTCGCTGGCAGAGCCGACTCTGCGAGCCGACAGCGACTCGACATGTCGGCAACGCATGGGCAGAATGGCCTCGGGGCGCACGCCGCAGGCGCGGCGCCTCGCGGGCGTTTGTCCCTATTCGTCCCGCCAAGCCCGACGGCGCCCGTGGCCGCCTACTTCGCGCGCTGCTGCAACGGCGACCCCGAAACCCACGGCATACGGCAAATGGTCGCGCAGGCGTTCACCGCTGAGCTCGGCGCGGCGACGCAGAACATGCAGCCGGATGTTGCGCAGCAGAACAACTTCGGATTCCAGTTGCCGGGGGCCGTGAAGACCGGCGGGCTTCCGGCGCCCGGCGTCGCTGCAACCGCTGCAGCGATGTTGAAGAAGTTCCGCAAGCTCACGCCCGGCCAGATCGCCAGCGCGTCGGGGGTCTACGGCAACAGCATCGACTTCACGTGGGTCTTCCTGTCGCTGCATACGGGAGCCTCGAACCGGCCGTTCACGGTCGTCGTTCCGCTGACGGTGCTCGGGGTCGGCGTGACCGCCTGGGTCCTCAATTGCGGCACCTTTGCCCCATCGAACGATCTGCTGATCCACGAGCTGGCCCATGTCTGGCAGTCGCAGCACCACCATGCCAAAGGACAGTTCATCGCGGCCTCCATCGCATGCCAGGGGTCCGCCAGGCTGTTCAACGCAGCGGCCGGCAGCACGCACCCCTCGGTGAAGACGCACAAGGACCATCCAGAGGACTACCCGGGCTCCGCCTACGCCTACCGGGTACCGGTCGGAAGTTTCGGGGACTACGGCGCGGAGCAGATCGCACAGATGATCGAACGCAACGAGCCGTCGATTCGCAACTGGGTGCGCGCCACCGTGCAGCACGCGGTCGATCCAGCCAACGTCGCGAGCTTGGCGCGACTGTCGGCCTACGACGACCGGCGCCACCCAAGCGTGAAAACCTGACACACGCGGTGCGAGCGGCCGCTGCTCACAACCGCAGCGCAGAAGCGCCAAGCACAGCAAGAACGGTGTCGTATTGAGGGGGTGCCGCAGGAAAGCGTCGGCGCATCAAGGGCTTGCGACGCACAGCCCGGCAATCGGCGCTTCGAGCTACCCGTCTGGCTACCTGCACGGTGCGGGATCTCATGAGACGCCTCGCGAGGTCATGCGAGAGTGACCCTCACGAAGATCAACGGGCGCTGCGGCTTGCCATTCTGGCGCTCGATGGTGGCCGTCATCCGACCGCTCTGCATCCATCGACGGAACATCCCCTTGAGTGCCCGGTTCACGAATCCGATGCGCCGACCTTCATGCATGACCACCAGCGCGTCCGACTCGACGGGGTTCTCGGGGTCCGGCTGGATGCTCACCGGGTCACCCGGCCGCAGGTCCGACAACGGACCTTGCAACACGTGGCGAGTACCCGCGACCTCCATCACGTAGTCGCAAGGGCGGGTGTCTTCCGGGAATTCAGGCACCAGCGCGAAGCCGTCGCTGGGCAGTCGTGCCCCGGTATAGCCGAGCAGCGCCACGTCGGACAACTCGAACGGCGCGGACAGTCCGTGCAGTTGGAGGTAGTCAGCAAAATCCTCCCGGTTGCGCGGCGGCAGGCGGCGCATCAAGGAGTCGAGCACGCCACTGCGAATCTCTTCCTCATCCACCCGGAATGCCGGAAACCCCTTGAAGCCAGCCACTTCGGCAGCCTTGAAGTCTTCGGTTGCCTTCAGGTAGCGGAACACGGCGGACTTCGACCCGGCGACTGGGATGATTTCCCCCACAACGCGCCGCGTGCGCACCGGCGCGCCCTCATCGGAGGGTTGCCACGTCATCAACAGACGCGATGGTTCAACCAGGTGGCGCAGCGGGGACATCCAGCAATTCTTTCAACAGGGTAAGCCGGCGAACCAGCAAGCGGCAAACAAACCGCATTCTGGCAGTTGACAGCGGCGACGGCACCGGCAGATGCACCAAGTCCCCCACGCAAGAGGTGAGGTCGTCCGCAGAGAAGTCAATGCGGCTGCGCAGCAGGTTCAGGTCCAGGTGCTGCGCCCAATCGTGGAGGACGTGGCGAAGCAGCGCGAGATGCCCCTGGACATGGCCGGGGTCGATCGAGGACTTGATGTGATGCGTACCGCGATCGATGTACTGGTCAAGCCGGGCATCCGTCCATCCGGCGACGCGCTCGGGAAACCGCTCGTGACCGAGACTGGTGCCGTTGTCGAACAGGGGCGCCAGTCGGCAAGGTGGCATGTTGGGCGGTTGGCGCCCGGCGGACTCGAAGATCAGGCCCCAGTTGTCCTGATGACGATCGGAGTTCCCGATCAACGCATCGAACAGCAGTGCTTCGGCCCACCATTGACGCCAGTTCTGCGTGAGCGCGCCGGTATGGACCAGCGCGCGCATCAACCTTTCAACATCCTGCAGGTTGTGCTGCGTGCCTCGGTCCCTGTCGAAGTCGGGTCGCAGCATCTGCATGAAGTCGCCCCCCAGCGCGAACAGCTCAGCGCCATCCCGGTAGAACCACTCGATCAGCGCCGCGCTGTGACCCGTGCGCGAGTTGAACGCCGCGAACGCGGGCGGCACCTGCAGCCCCATCAGGCAGCCCACCCGGTAGGCGATCACCTCGCCCCAGAACTGGTCCGGATAGCTGCGCTTGGAGCGCTTGAACAGGTACCGCTTTCCTCCGACCAGCACAGCCTCCGGCGGCAGCGCCGGCGCGAACACTGCATCCTTGGCCCGTGCACCTTGCGGGAAGACGCCGAACTCGGCATCGACTTCCCACTCGGCGACGTCGAAGGCATGGGTCTGGATCAGCGGTGGCTGCCTCATGGGGGCTGGGTGTGCATGTCGTCACCGTGGACGACACCGCCAATGTAGTGGACACGCGAAGCTGGGCCGCTTCTACCGGTGATGGACCGGGCAGTTGCAGAATCAAGCTCGGGAGGCAATGCATGAGCGACATCAAGGACAACACCGAAGGCCGCGTCGCCGTTCTCGTCGACTGCGACAACACCAGCCCGGAGATCCTGGAGTACGCGCTGCGCGTCGTGGCGCAGTTCGGCCGCGTGGTCCTTCGGCGCGGCTACGGCAACCATGGCACCCTGGCCAACAAGTGGCAGGACGCACTGGTCCGACTGGCCTTCACACCCTGCCTGCAGTACCAGTACGCTTCGGGAAAGAACACCTCCGACATCGCGCTCGCGCTGGACGCCCTGGAAGCGATGTTCGACGGACGGGCCGAAACCTTTTGCCTAGTCACCAGCGACTCGGACTTCGCGTACCTGTGTCGAAAGCTTCGCGAGCGCGGTGCGACCGTGCACATCGTCGGTGAGACCAAGACGCCCGACGCGCTGCGCAACGCCAGCGACCAGTTCTTCGAGTGGCAGGCTCCGGACACCGCAACCTCCTCCGGGGAGCCCAAGCCCGAGGCCGCCAAGTCCGTCAAGCGCCGACCGCGGAGCCTGATCGCTGCCGTCACCCTGCTGGCGGCCAACACGTCCGAGGGACGCGTCGGGCTGGGCGCGTTGGGCCAGTACCTGAAACGCACGGACCCGGCCTTTTCGCCGAAGGCCTTCGGGCACTCCGGCCTGCTGGACATGGTGCAGACCTACACCGACCTCGTTACCGTGAAGGATGGCGGGGGCTACTGGGTCAGTCCGAAACCACGCACCGAAACCGGGACCAACGGCGCCTGAGTTTGGTTCGCGCCCCGCCTGCCACTCGTGGGCAGCTTCAGACATGCACAGCCTCGCGTTCGACATAGGGGCGCAGCTATGGACGAAGCGCCTTGTCGGTGACCAGGCCCACCCGACGCCCGAGCAGATCTTCGAGAAAGAACTGCACGCCGAAGTAGCGGGACGAGGTGGCTGGCCCATCGAACGAGACCAGCATGTCCACGTCGCTGTCGGCACGCGCCGGGTCGCGGACGACTGTTCCGAAGAGCGCGAGACGCGTCACCCCATACCTATAGGCAAGCTCAGCCTTGCTCGCAGCCAGTTGCTGCAGCACATGCCTGCGGTTCATGCTCGCCTCACTCACTGCACCCCTTGCGGATACGCGCGATCAACCACGCACGCTCTCGGCGATGAGCACCTCCGCCGGGATACCGAGGCTCCTGTGCAGCCGGCGGATCATCGCCAGCGTCAACGGGCGCTTGCGGCTGAGCACCTCGTACACGCGGTTCGGACGGCCGATGATCGGCTCGAGGTCCTTCACCGTCAGGCCGCTCTGTTCCATCCGGAATTTGATGGCCTCGACAGGATCGGGCGCGTCGATCGGGAAGTGCCGCGCCTCGTAGGCCTGCACCAGTGTGGCCAGGATGTCCAGCCGGTCGCCCTTGGGCGTTCCCGGCGCGGGGTCGGACTCCATCAAAGCCGAGATGTCGGCCAGCGCAGCCCGGTAATCGGCTTCGGTGTGGATGGGGCGAATGTTCATGGTGATCTCATTCAACTCGGCTCGATGGTGTGGGCGTCGATCGCGTCGTATTGCGGGTGCGCGCCGATGAACTTCACGTAGACGACCTGCAACCGGTAGGCCACCGCAACGACGAGGCGGTAGTCGTTGCCCTTGATGTTGAAGACCACCCGACGATTCTTCAGGATGCTGGCGCTCCGGTACTGGGCCTTGATGTCCGACGGCTGCGTCCACGAGGCCTTCGAGGCTTCCTCGAACCAAGCCTTCAGGGGCTGCTCGGCGTCGGGGTGCTGCAGCCAGAACGCCCTCAGCGAGGCGACCGCGATGACTCTCCCCGAGTCAGTCTAGTCCCAAAATGGGACTGCCCTCAAGCCGCCGGGGCATGGCCGCCGTCCACCGCCTTGCGGGGGCCCTCGCCCGTCATGCGGCTGCCGGAGGTGGCTCCGGGCTTGGGAGGAAGCGAGGAAGGAGAGAACAATTCGATTTGCCTTGGAGAAAGTCAATTTTCCATTGACCAGCGCAGCTGCCCGCGCCCGGACCGCCGCAGCTGCGCTCCTGCCCGATCAGTCGCGACCTTGATGGTGATGTCGCAACTTGACGATCCGGCGGCCGGACCGCCCATCGCGGCGCCGTGGTGGCATTGACGGACGCGTTGCGCGTGCGTTCGGGATTCGTCCTGCGCGGCGGCCTGGGCCGCCGACGGTGCCAACGGGGCGCAGGCCAGGGCCTGCAGGAGTTCACGGCGCTTCATGGGCGATTTCTCCGGTGAGATCAGGCTGCCTGCGCGGCCGGGGCCGACGCATCAGCCGGTACCCGGCCGGGATGACCAGCATCGACAGCAGCGGCGCGCTGAGCATGCCGCCCACCATCGGCGCTGCGATGCGCTGCATCACCTCGCTGCCGGTGCCCGCACCCCAGAACAGCGGCAGCAGCCCGGCCACGATGGTCGCCACGGTCATCGCCTTGGGGCGCACCCGCAGCACCGCGCCTTCGCGGATGGCGGCCATCAGGTCGGCATCGCCGTCATGGCCCTGCTCGACGCGCCGCTGCCAGGCCTGCTTCAGGTACAGCAGCATGATCACGCCGAACTCGGCCGCCACGCCCGCCAGCGCAATAAAGCCCACCGCGCTGGCCACCGACAGGTTGTGTCCCAGCGCCCACAGCAGCCACACGCCGCCCACCAGCGCAAAGGGCAGGGTCAGCATCAGCAGCAGCGCCTCGTCGAGCCGCCGGAAGGTCAGATACAGCAGCACGAAGATGATCAGCAAAGTGAACGGCACCACCAGCTGCAACTGGGCCGTGGCACGCTCCAAGAACTCGAACTGCCCCGACCAGCTGACCGAATAGCCCGCCGGCAGCTTCACCTGATCGGCCACCGCACGCTGCATGTCCAGCACCGCGCCGCGCAGGTCGCGCCCGCGGATGTCCACGTAGACGAAGCCGGCCAGGCGGGCGTTCTCGCTGCGCAGCATCGGCGGCCCATCACTGATGCGCAGTTCGGCCACGTCGCCCAGCACCAGGCGCTGGCCGCGGTCGGTGACGATGGGCAGTGCGCGCAGGCTGGCCAGCGAGTCGCGGATTTCGCGTGGATACCGCAGGTTGATCGGGAAACGCTGCAGCCCCTCGACCGTCTCGCCGATGTTCATGCCGCCCACGGCGCCGGCCACCACCTCCTGCACGTCGGCGATGTTCAGGCCGTAGCGGGCCGCGGCGTCGCGGCGGATGTCGACGTCGATGTAGCGCCCGCCGGTCAGCCGCTCGGCCAGCGCGCTGGCGACACCCGGCACGGCCTTCACCGCGCGTTCGATCTCGCCGGTCAGGCGGTCGATGGTGGCCAGCTCGGGGCCAGCCACCTTCACGCCCACGGGGCTCTTGATGCCGGTGGCCAGCATGTCGATGCGGTTGCGGATCGGCGGCACCCAGATGTTCGACAGGCCGGGCACACGCACGATCCGGTCGAGTTCCTCCACCAGCCGGTCCGGGGTCATGCCCGGCCGCCACTGTTCGCGCGGCTTGAACTGGATGGTGGTCTCGAACATCTCCAGCGGCGCCGGGTCGGTGGCGGTCTCGGCGCGGCCGGCCTTGCCGTAGACGCTCTGCACCTCGGGCAGGGTCTTGATCAGGCGGTCGGTCTGCTGCAGCAGCTCGGCCGCCTTGCCCGCCGACAGCCCCGGCAGCGCGGTGGGCATGTACAGCAGGTCGCCCTCGTCCAGCGGCGGCATGAACTCGCGGCCCAGCTGCTGCAGCGGCCACAGGCTGCTCACCAGCAGCAGCAGTGCGACGAGCAACGTCAGCCAGGGCGCCTTCAGCACGCCGTTGAGCACCGGGCGGTACAGCGCGATCAGCACGCGGTTCAGCGGGTTGGCCGTCTCGCTGGGGATGCGACCGCGGATCAGGTAGCCCATCAGCACCGGCACCAGCGTGACCGCCAGGCCGGCGGCAGCCGCCATAGCATAGGTCTTGGTGTAGGCCAGCGGTGCAAACAGGCGCCCCTCCTGCGCCTGCAGCGCAAACACCGGCACGAAGCTCAGCGTGATGATCAGCAGCGAGAAGAACAGCGCCGGCCCGACCTCGACCGCCGCGTCGCCCACCACGCGCCAGCGCGCTTCGCCTTGCAGTGTCTGGCCCGGGTGCTCGTGCTCCCACTGTTCCAGGTGCTTGTGCGCGTTCTCGATCATCACGATGGCTGCGTCCACCATCGCGCCGATGGCGATGGCGATGCCGCCCAGCGACATGACGTTGGCATTGATGCCCTGCTGCTGCATCACGATGAAAGCCGCCAGCACGCCCAGCGGCAGCGAGACGATGGCCACCAGCGCGCTGCGCAGGTGGAACAGGAACGCGAAGCAGATCAGCGCGACGACGGCAAACTCCTCCAGCAGCTTGGCCGAGAGGTTCTGCACTGCGCGTTCGATGAGGCCCGAACGGTCGTACACCGGCACGATCTCGACACCTGTCGGCAGGCCGCGCTGCAGCTCGGACAGCTTGGCCTTGACGGCGGCGATGGTCTGCAGCGCGTTCTTGCCCGAGCGCATCACGATGACGCCCCCCACCGACTCGCCTTCTCCGTCGAGCTCGCCGATGCCACGCCGCATCTCGGGGCCCAGCTGGATGCGCGCCACATCGCCCAGCCGCACCGACACGCCGGCGTCGGTGGTGCGCAGCGGAATCGCGCGGAAGTCGTCCAGCGTCTTCAGGTAGCCGTTGGCGCGCACCGCGTACTCGGCCTCGCCGATCTCCACCACCGAGCCGCCGGCCTCCTGGTTGGCGCGGCCCACTGCGGACGCGACCATGCTCTGCGAGACGCCATAGGCGGCCAGCCGGTCAGGATCGAGCACGATCTGGTACTGCCGCACCATGCCGCCCACGCTCGCCACCTCGGCCACGTCGGGCACGGTCTTCAGCTCGAAGCGCAGGAACCAGTCCTGCAGCGCCCGCAGCTGCGCCAGGTCGTTGCGGCAGTCCTGTTCGCCCGCCGCCGCTTCGCGGCCGCCCCCCGAGGGGGCCTGCGGCTGCCTTGGGGCGGCCCGGCGGCAGCCGCCGCGGTCCACCAGCGCGTACTGGTAGATCCAGCCCACACCGGTGGCATCGGGCCCGATCGACGACTTCGCCCCCGCAGGCAGGCGCGACTGCACCTGGTTGAGGTACTCCAGCACGCGCGAACGTGCCCAGTACAGGTCCACCCCGTCGTCGAAGATCACGTAGACGAAGCTGTCGCCGAACATCGAGAAGCCGCGCACGGCCTTCGTGCCCGGCACCGACAGCATGGTGGTGGTCAGCGGGTAGGTGACCTGGTTCTCGACGATCTGCGGCGCCTGTCCCGGCCAGCTGGTGCGGATGATGACCTGCGTGTCCGACAAGTCGGGCAGCGCGTCCAGCGGCGTGCGCGACAGCGCCACCATGCCCCAGGCGGTGAGCAGGGCGCTGGCCAGCAGCACCAGGAAGCGGTTGGCCAGGCTCCAACGGATGAGTGCGGCGATCACTTGGCTGCTCCCGGTGCCACGCGCTGAACGCTCGTGATCTGCGGCACGTCGCCGTCCTGCATGCGGAACTCGATCTCGACCTGTTCACCCGCAGCCAGGCCGCGCGGGCGCCGCTCAGCAGGCGGCAGGCGGAAGTCCATCACCATCTGGGGCCACTTCAGCGACGGGATCGGCGGGTGGTCCAGCGTGACGGTGTCGCCCTCGATGGCTTCGATGCGCGCCGGCGTGCGGTGCAAGGCGGCCTCGGGCGCGGGGGGCGGAGCCGAGGCCTCGGATGCGCCAGGGGATCGGTTCAACCGCGCCTCAACGCCCCGGAGCGTTGCCTCGGAGTCGATCAGGAATTGCCCCGCCAGCACCACGCGCTGGCCGGGTTCCAGGCCGGCCAGGATCTCGGTCTGTCCCTGCGCCTCCAGCCCCGTCTTCACCTCCACCGGCCGGAAGCGGCCTTCGGCTTCAGCCAGCATCACCACGCTGCGGCGGCCGGTGTGGATGACGGCGTCCATCGGCACCAGCAACGACTTCGCGCGCGGGGGCTCTGCAAAGCGAAGCTGCACGAACATGCCCGGTACCAGCCGCGCCGACGGGTTGGCCAGCTCCAGACGCGCCTTCAGCGTGCGCGTGGCCGCGTCCACCTCCGGCAGCAGCGCCTGCACACGGGCCGTGAAGCGCTGGCCCGGCGC
>JABWBN010000190.1 GCA_013360485.1 Burkholderiaceae bacterium
CGCTGCACCATCGCCTGCGCGATCCCGGCCTGGCGGCGACCCCAGCCCGCACCACGCCACTGCGCGATGCGTTGCTCGTGCAGGCGCTGCCGGGGGGTGCGCTGGTCGACACGCTGGCCATGGCCTACGCGCGCCAGCCCCATGTCTACGCCTACTACCAGCACGCGTTCTGGACCGATCGCCCGCTGCGCCAGGTGCCGCGGCTGCTGCAACAGCGCCTGCAAGCGCGCGGCGTGGCCACTGCAGTGGGTCTGGTGGGAGAGCCCCTGCGTGCCGACTGGCTGCTGACGGTGGCCGTGGACAGCCTGCACCACGATGCCCGCAGCGAGCCCGGCGTGGGCCGCGTGGGGTTGACACTCGAACTGGTGGACCGACGCAACCGCCAGCGCACGGCACGACGCAGCTTCGAGACCGATGCCCCACTGCCCTCTTCCGATGCCACCGGCGCGGCCACGGCGCTGTCGCAGGCCTTGGCGCGCGCGTTCGACGAAGCAGTGCCGTGGCTCGAGGACACGCTGGCGCGCGTGCCGGCGGCCGGCATGCCACGCCCGGCGGCCTCTGGCGTGGCCGGCTGACAGACCACCGCCGATCCGGAAGGCGGGTCCGACGAGGTCAGATCTCGACCTTGGCTCCGAGCTCGACGATCCGGTTGGACGGCAGATTCAGGAAGTCGGCTGCCGCCGCGGCATTGCGGTGCATGCTCGCAAACAGCTTCTCGCGCCACATGGCCATGCCCTCGCCGAAGGTGGGGATGACGATGTCGCGGCTGAGGAAGTAGCTGGTGTCCATCTCTGGCAGCGGTATGCCGCGGTCCTCCAGCAGCTTGAGCGCCTCGGGCACGTCGGGATCGTTCTTGAAGCCGAAGTGCAGCACGATCTGCCAGCAGTCGTGGCCCAGGGGCTCCATCTCGATGCGCTTGTCGAAGCCGATCCACGGCACCTCGTGGTGCTTCACCGCCACGAACAGGTTGTACTCGTGCAGCACCTTGTTGTGCTTGAGGTTGTGCATCAGCGCGTTGGGCGTCAGGCCGACATCGGCCGAAAGGAACACCGCGGTGCCGGCCACCCGGGTGGGCGGGCTGACGAACACCGCGTCGAGGAAGCCCTTGAGGTCGATGGCTTCGGCATGCAGCCGATCGCTCATCAACTTGCGGCCCTGGCGCCAGGTCATCATCAGCGTGAACATGCCGATGCCGATGACCAGCGGGAACCAGCCGCCGGCCACCAGCTTGAGCATGTTCGATGCGAAGAACGTGACGTCGATGACGAAGAACAGGCCGGTGGCCAGGATGCACGGCAACAACGGGTACTTCCAGCCGTAGCGGATGACGAAAAAGGTCATGACCGTGGTGATGGTCATGTCGAGCGTGACCGCGATGCCATAGGCCGAGGCCAGGTTCGAGGAGCTCTTGAACAGGGCCACCGCCAGCACGATGAACACGTACAGGCCCCAGTTCACGAACGGAACGTAGATCTGGCCGGTGTCGCGCACCGAGGTGTGCCGCACCACCATGCGCGGCAGGATGCCCAACTGGATGGCCTGCTTGGTGACCGAGAACGCGGCCGAGATCAGCGCCTGCGAGGCGATCACGGTGGCCGCGGTGGCCAGGATCACCAGCGGCAGCTGCGCCCAGCCGGGCGCCATGCGGTAGAAGGGGTTGCTGATGGCCTGGGGTTCCGCCAGAAGCATGGCGCCCTGACCGAAGTAGTTGACCACCAGCGCCGGCATGACGAAGCCGTACCAGGCGATGCGGATGGGAAACCGGCCGAAGTGGCCCATGTCGGCGTACAGGGCCTCGCCGCCGGTCACGCACAGCACCACCGCGCCCAGCCCCACGAAGGCGACCCAGGGTTGATGGATGAAGAACAGAGCCGCATGCCACGGATTGAGCGCGGCCAGGACCGACGGATTGGCCAGGATGTGCGGGATCCCCAACGCGACCAGAGCGATGAACCAGACGAGGGTGATCGGGCCGAACGCGCGGCCAATGCCTCCGGTGCCCAGGCGCTGCACCGCGAACAAGCCGGTGAGCACCAACAACGTCAGCGGGATGATCCAGGCATGCAGCGCCGGTGCCGCCACTTCCAGGCCTTCCACGGCCGAGAGCACCGAGATCGCCGGCGTGATGACCCCGTCGCCGTAGAAGATGGCCGTGCCGAACAGCCCCACCGTCATCAGCACCCGCCGCAGCGCCGGCTTGTCCTTGACCGCCATGGTGGCCAGCGCCAGCATGGCGATCAGTCCGCCCTCGCCGTTGTTGTCGGCGCGCAGGATCAGCAGCACGTACTTCACCGAGACGATGACGGTCATCGTCCAGAAGATCAGTGACAGCACGCCCAGGATGTTGTCCGGCGTGGTCGCCACATGGCCGCCGTGGAAGACCTCCTTGAGCGCATACAGCGGACTGGTGCCGATGTCGCCGTACACGACGCCCAAGGCGCCGAGCGTGAGCGCGGCCAGGGCGGCCGGACTCTTGGGTGCGGAAGCATTGCTCACTGCGGCATCGCCGGGCCACCGATTCCGGGGCCGGCGCAAGCGAAGAAGGCCGTGATTGTGCGCCTGCCGTTGTGCGGTGCGTCAAGAACCGAATGGCGCCGGCGCCACAGCCTGAGGTCGCGGGCTTGACAAGCAGGCACGAGCCTCAGTCGTAGCTCTCGGCCTCGGGGTCGGTGGCCTCGAGCTCGTAGCTGGCGGCCAGCATCGCCAACCGCCCGACCACCCCGTACATGTAGAAGCGGTTGGGCGCGCTGGCCCCCGGTTTGCCGCCCAGTCGCGGCAGGTGGTGGCTCTCGGCGAACGCCAGCGGCGCATAGCCCGAACCCGGCGATGAAAGGCTCTCGTCGATCCCCCGGCCAGCGTGCACGCGGTAGAACCCGCCCACCACGTAGCGGTCCATCATGTAGACCACCGGCTCGGCCACGGCGTCGTCTACCCGCTCGTAGGTCGGCACGCCTTCCTGGATGATGACCTCGTGCACGCCCTGGCTGGCGCGCGCCTGGGCGGCCAGATCGAGCGCGTCGAGATCCTTCGCGTCGCGCAGGGTCACGAGCCCGGCGCCACGCCCACCGGCATCGGCCTTGACGACCACGAACGGCTTTTCGCCGATGCCGTATTCCTTGTGCTTGCGCCGGATCTTGGTGAGCAGCGCATCGACGTTGCCGCGCACGCAGTCCAGGCCCTCGCGGCTGCTGAAGTCGACCTGTCCGCACTGGCCGAACATCGGGTGGATCAGCCACGGATCCATGCCCAACAATTTGGCGAACTTCTTGGCCACTTCCTCGTAGCTCTTGAAGTGCTGGCTCTTGCGCCGCACCGTCCAGCCGGCGTGCAATGGTGGCAGCAGGTACTGCTCGTACAGTCCCTGCAACACCTGCGGCACACCCTCGGGCAGGTCGGTATTGAGCAAGATGGTGCAGGGGTCGAAGTTCTTCAGCCCCAGGCGACCCCGCGTGCGCACCAGTGGCTCGAGCGCCAGCTCGCTGCCATCGGGCAGCACCAGCGGTTCGACAGGCGTCGACCCCGCTACCAACGACCCCAGGCGCACGTTCAGCCCGGCCTGGGTGAAGATCTGGACCAGGCGCTGCAGGTTCTCGACATACCCGGCTTCCCGGTTGCCGCTCTCGGGTATAAGCAGCAGGTTCTTCGCCTCGGGGCAGATCTTCTCGATCGCAGCCATCGCCGCCTGAACGGCCAGCGGCAGCATGGCCGGGGTGAGGTGCCCGAATCCGCGCGGATGCAGGTCGGTGTCGACCGGGACGAGCTTGTAGCCGGCGTTGCGAATGTCCACCGCCGTGTAGAACGGCGGTGTGTGTTCCATCCACTCCAGCCGGAACCAGCGCTCGATGGCGGGCATCGACTCGAGGATGCGCGCTTCCAGCTCATTGATCGGGCCGGTGAGGGCAGTGACGAGGTGCGGGACCATGGGCGCTCCGTTGAGCGGTGGAAGACAGTGCCATGATTGTAGGAAGCTGGTGGCGCCGCACCGGAGCGGTTGCCAAGATGGGCGCGGGGAGCGAGGACCTCCCGGCCCGCACCCCCCGCGTCTGCCGATGCCCGACCGCCCATCGTCAGGCGGCCGGCCTGCATCACGGCATCCTCACTTGGCGTATGCCGTCTCGCCGTGCGAGCTGATGTCCAGGCCCTCGCGCTCGTCTTCCTCGGGCACGCGCAGGCCGATGACCAGGTCGACAACCTTGAATGACACCGTCGCCACCAACGCCGACCACACCACCGTCAGCGCCACGGCCTTGGCCTGGATCCACAACTGGGCGCCGACACCGTTGGACCCCACCGTCGCGGTGACCCAGTCGGTCACCAGGCCGGGGCCGCCGAGGTCCTGCGTGTTGAACACGCCCGTCAACAGCGCGCCGATGATGCCGCCCACGCCGTGCACACCGAACACGTCCAGCGAGTCGTCCGCGCCGAGCAGGCGCTTCAGGCCATTGACACCCCACAGGCACGCAAAGCCGGCGACGAAGCCGATCACGATGGCGCCCATCAGCCCCACGTTGCCGGCCGCCGGCGTGATGGCCACCAGGCCGGCCACCGCGCCCGAAGCCGCACCCAGCATCGAGGCCTTGCCGCGCAGCATGGCCTCGCCCAGGCACCAGGCGAGCACCGCGGCCGCGGTGGCGGTGAAGGTGTTCATGAACGCCAGCACCGCCGAGTTGCCCGCCTCCAGCGCCGAGCCGGCGTTGAACCCGAACCAGCCCACCCACAGCATGGCCGCGCCCACCATCGTGAAGGGCAGGTTGTGCGGTGCCATCGCCTCGCGGCCGTAGCCCACGCGCTTGCCGAGCATGTAGGCGCCCACCAGACCCGCCACCGCGGCATTGATGTGCACCACGGTGCCGCCGGCGAAGTCGAGCGCACCCCACTGCCAGATCAGACCGGCCTTGGCGTTCAGGCCATCCACCACCTCCTTGGAGACATAGGCGTCCGGCCCCATCCAGTACCACACCATGTGTGCCACCGGGATGTAGCTGAAGGTGAACCACAGCACCATGAACGCGAGCACGGCGGCGAACTTGATGCGTTCGGCGAAGGCGCCCACGATCAGGCAGCAGGTGATGCCGGCAAACGTGGCCTGGAACGCGGCAAACAGCAGCTCCGGTATCACCACGCCCTTGCTGAAGGTGGCCCCCATCGCGAACGCGCCGGTGGCCGGGTCGAAGATGCCCCTCATGAACAGCCGGTCCAGCCCGCCCACATACGCGTTGCCCTCGGTGAAGGCCAGGCTGTAGCCGTAGATCGCCCACAGCACGACGATCAGCGAGAACGTGACCATCACCTGCATCAGCACCGACAGCATGTTCTTGCTGCGCACCAGGCCGCCGTAGAACAACGCCAGGCCCGGCACGGTCATCATGATGACCAGCAGCGTGGCCACCAGCATCCAGGCCGTGTCGCCCTTGTTGGGCACAGGTGCGGGCGCAGCCGTGGCCGACGCCGGTGCAGCCGGTGCCGGCGCTGCAGTGGCCGCAGCAGCGGTTGCAGGTGCCGGCTCGGCTGCGGCCGAGGCAACGACTGCGGGCGCGGAGGCGGCTGCGTCCTGCGCCAACGCGCCGGTCGTTCCGCCCAGCAAGGCCAGGCCCAGGGCCAGGCAGGCAAGCAGTTTCTTCATGGAGGTCTCTCGAAGGGGATGGGTTGCCGTCAGGCCCGCCGCGTCACAGCGCGTCGGTGCCGGTCTCGCCGGTGCGGATGCGCACCACCTGTTCCAGGGCGCTGACGAAGATCTTGCCGTCGCCGATCTTGCCGGTGCGCGCCGACGACTCGATGGCTTCGATCACGCGCTCGACGATGTCGTCGGCCACCGCTGCCTCGATCATCACCTTGGGCAGGAAGTCGACCACGTACTCCGCGCCGCGATACAGCTCGGTGTGGCCCTTCTGCCGACCGAAGCCCTTGACCTCGGTCACCGTCACGCCCTGCACACCGATCGCGCTCAGGGCCTCACGCACTTCGTCGAGCTTGAAAGGCTTGACGATCGCCGTCACCATCTTCATGGTCTTTCTCCGTCTGGATACAGGGGTCAGAAGCTGTACTTCACGCCCAGCACCACGGCCGAGCGGCCGAGGAACTTGGTGCTGTTGCCGGCCGGGCCGGGCACGTAGAAGGCCTTGTCTGCATCGGTGGCCACCAGCGCGATGCTGGGCACCAGGCCGCTGAAGTCCTTGGACAGGGTGAGCGAGCCGTCGGTATAGGTGGCGGC
This sequence comes from Burkholderiaceae bacterium, assembly GCA_013360485.1. GTDB lineage: Bacteria > Pseudomonadota > Gammaproteobacteria > Burkholderiales > Burkholderiaceae_C > Pseudaquabacterium. Next base: position 6,212 of record JABWBN010000190.1, read on the forward strand.
GTCACCGAACGGGCCCTTGATCTTCTGGTAGCCCAGGTGCGGCGCCAGCATCCACCCACCGCCCAGGTCGAAGCTGGCCGAAGCGTCGAGGTAGAAGCTGTTCTTGCTGTCGGTGTTGCCGAAGGTGTCGGTCACCGCATGCGAGTACTTCAGCGTGGCCGGCCCGAAGCTCAGCGCGCCATACAGCTCGGTGGTGTTGGCGCTGGTGGCCAGCTTGTTCGACGGATAGACGTAACCCAGCACGCCCACGTCATAGCCCAGTCCCTTGGCGAGCTCGCCCTTGTAGCCGCCGTAGACGTCGACCTCGACGCCGGCGTCGCCTTCCAGGTCCTTGACCCAGCGGACGGTGGACGCCCATGCGCCCAGGTAGAAGCCGCTCGGATGGCTGAGGTCCACGCCGCCCTGCAGCGCCGGCTTCAACCTCGTCTGCGAGATACCGCGGTAGCGGTAGTCGCTGACGGCGCCCACGTTGAAGCTGGTGGACAGGCCGCCTTCGGCCTGTGCGGCCAGCGGCAGGGCCGCCGCCAGGGCCAGTAGCGTGAGGGTGAAGGTCTTGTAGGTCATGGCAATGGCTCCAGTTCGGATGCGATTCAGGCACGATGAGTAGCGTCGACCCGTCGGAATGCAGCTTCCGTGCCAACCGCCACCCGTCTCGATCGGCGTTCGCCGGCGCCCCCTGGTGCTGGCGATGCGCGCACCCGGTGCGGTGCGCAGTCACGGTGCGCGGCGCGGGTGCAGTCCGCGCACCATGCCGGGGCCCAACACCGGCCTGAGCCGGCCATAACGCACCGAAAAGGTGCCCGCCGACGGGCGCCGACCCCCCACGAATCGCAATCGGTGCAGCTGGCCAGGCTGGGCACAATCGCCGCGCCGGAACAGGCCCTGGCCAGAGTTCCCTGCATCGAATCCCTCGACTCCACGCGCGCACGGGAGGGCGCTCACCCCATGTCGTTGGCCGTCGTCAAGAGCCGGGCCCTGCTGGGCCTGCAGGCGCCTGCGGTGCAGGTAGAGGTTCACCTGGCCAACGGACTGCCTGCGTTCACATTGGTGGGGCTGGCCGATACCGAGGTCAAGGAGGCACGCGAGCGCGTGCGCGCGGCGCTGGCCCATGCCGGCTACGCCTTTCCGCACAACAAGCGCATCACCGTGAACCTCGCGCCGGCCGACCTGCCCAAGGATTCGGGCCGCTACGACCTGCCGATCGCGCTGGGCATCCTGGCCGCCGACGGCCAGCTCGATGCGCAACGCCTGGCCGCTGCGGAGTTCGCGGGCGAGCTGTCGCTGGCGGGCGA
>JABWBN010000191.1 GCA_013360485.1 Burkholderiaceae bacterium
CGGCCTGCGCGACGGCCGGCTCCTCGGTGCCGCTGGCGCGTGCGGCCTGCTCGACGGCATGCCGGTAGGCGTCGCGGGTGGCGAAGTCCATGGCCCCGTAAACCTGGGCCGGATCCTGGCGCAGGGTCTGCTCCACGGTCGACAGCGACTCGACGAACCTTCGCCAGTCGATCGAGGCCAGCAGGCGCAGCCCGCCGATGCCGTTGGCCACCGACACCTGGTCGGCGGCCTGCGCCTGGGCCTCGGCGCCGATCAAGGACTCGAGGGTCTGCGAGTGCTCGGCCAGGCGCTGCTCGACCCAGTCGAGCGCAAAGGCCAGTGCGCTGCCCCGGCCGTGCAGGCGGCGCGCCAGTTCGGACACGAAGGGTGCCGTCAACGGCGGCTCGGATCGCGCCATGTCCGCTACCACCAGGATCAGGTCGCGTGGCGCCTGCGAAGCCGTCCCGATCAGGAGATCGGCCCAGCCATCGGCCAACTCCCGATCGACCAGGCTGTCGGCCACGCGGACGGCCACGCGGCGCAGGTTCTCGATCAAGGCCAGGCGCAGCATGATGGGCATCGCCCAGAGTTCACCCAGCCGCAGCGGATGGACGCTCTGGTATGCCTCGACGAAGCGCCACAGTGACCGCCGGTCGATCCGACCGTCGGTGTGGGTGACGACCTGGCTCGCCAAGGCGTAGACCCGCGGTTCCGACGGCCCACCGTCCACCTCCAGGCGCGGCAGCCTGCGGCTGTAGCCGGCCGGCAGCAGCCGACGCGCCGTCCGGATCTCTTCGTCGATGAGGTGGAAGTTGTCGAGCAACCACTCGCCGGCCGGCGTGGCCCGGCGGTCGGGATCGGGGCGGCACCCGAGCAGCGTGCACGCCTGGGCCAGTGCGCGCTCGTTCTCGCCCAGCCGGGCCAGGAGACGGTCCGCACCCCGCCGGGACGATAGGCGATGCCCTGCGGCCAGCCGCAGGCCATGCTGCTGCATCTCTTCGGCGGTGAAGAGGTCGTGGTGCGGCGGCTCGCCTTCCGCGGGTGCCCGCGCCTTGGCCCCGAGCCGGGCGCCGAACCAGGAACGCAAGGTCGCCTGGGGCCATTTCATCTGCAGCGAGCCTCCGCCTGCGCCGACATCTCCGCGCGGACAGCCAGCCTGCCGACCCGCCCGGCAGCGGTCTGTGCGCCATCAGACAGAAGGCCGCATGCGCTGTTCGCCAGTGCACAGACGGCGCCGGGTCAGCCCGACAGCATGCGCAAGGTGAACGCGACCTTCACGCCATGACCGCCTCCTGCCCGCACCCTGCTGCGTCCCTGTCGGGCCTGGTGGCGCGCATGCGGGCCGCGGCGCACGGCATGGCGCAGGTGGAACTGTGGGTGGCCGCCTGTTGCGCGGCTGCCGTGCTCCTCGCCTTCGGCACCGTCGTCGCGAACTCGGCTCGGGACGCACAGTCGGTGCGCCAGGAACAGGCCCTGCGGCACGAGGCCATCTGGCGCTGCAAGGCACTGCGCGTGCGCGCCCTGCGCGAGGCCTGCCTGTGCCGATCGCGGCGAGACATGCCCGCCGACAGCGCCGGCATCCAGGCCCTGGTGGAGGCGTCGGCTCATCCGACAGCCGGTGCGGCTGCATGCACGGAGGCCACGTCGGCGCCGGCGACCGGATCCCCATCGGCCGGCGAGGTCATGCGTCCCCCATCGTGGCCAGACCCGTGAATCGATCGGCGGCGTCGCGATGCGGGATCGGGGCGGCAGGAGAGCGCAAGCCGTCCGGCAGTGCCGGTCTCGCTGAAGAAGCTGACCGAAACCCAGTCGGCGTTCGGCAGGAACTGACGCCCGCTGAGCCGATGGCCGCCTGGGCAGACTCGCACGCCTGCTGGCCGCCGGACGTGCGTCCGTGCGATGTCGTACAGACCTCGCCGCCCGGCTGCATCGATGCTGCAGCGCAGACGAACCAGGGCCCGGACCCGGGCCACCGCGTCTCCAGTTCCGGAAGGGCTTGCGATCCATCACCATCACCCCTTTGGCGCGCGCGACATGCCTCTCCAACGCCACGCCGGAGCTCGACCCCGGCCCGAGCCGCTCGCGCAGCGGGTGCCCGAGGACGTGGGTGCGCCGGCGGTGCCCCCGTGGCACAGGAGACACCGATGACACGAGCCCGGCATCTTCAGCGCAGCGACCTGGTCCGCATCGCCACCCAGGTGATGATCGAGCGCGGGCTCGAGCCGGAGTTCCCGTTCGATGTGCGGTCGCAGCTCGCCACGATCGCAGGCCCGGGCCGCGACGACGACCCGCGCATCCGCGATCTCACCGCCCTGCCCTGGTGCTCGATCGACAACGACGACTCGCGCGACCTCGACCAGTTGACGACCTGCGAGCTGCTGGCCGAAGGCGCGGTGAAGATCCTCGTCGCGGTCGCGGATGTCGATGCGCTCGTCGCGAAGGGTTCGCCGATCGACCTGCATGCCCGGACCAACACCACCTCGGTCTACACCTCGGCCCGGGTGTTCGCGATGCTGCCAGAGCGCCTGTCGACCGACCTCACGTCTCTCAACCCGGGTCAGGAACGGCTGGCGCTGGTGACCGAGATGGTCGTGGCGGCCGACGGCTCGATCGCGCGGACGAGCGTGAGTCGGGCGCGGGTGCTCAACCGGGCGATGCTCGCCTACGACGCCGTCGCGGCTTGGATCGAGGGCAGCGGCCCGTTGCCGGCGGCCGCAAGCGCCTTCGAAGGGATGGAACTGCAGCTTCGCACCCAGGACGAAGCCGCGCAGCGACTGCGTGCGCGGCGGCACGCCCAGGGTTCGCTCGAACTCGAGACGTTCCAGCCGCGGGCCGTGTTCGAAGGCGAGCAGGTCGTCGACCTGCGACAGCAGGTGCAGAACCGCGCGCGCCAGCTGATCGAGGAGTTCATGATCGCCACCAACGAGTGCGTGGCGCGCTTCCTGGCCGCCGCCGGCGGCGCCTCATTGCGCCGGGTGGTGCGCTCGCCCGAGCGCTGGCTGCGCCTCGTCGAGCTGGCAGGCCGGCATGGCCACACATTGCCCCGCCAACCCGACTCGCTCGCGCTCGCTGCCTTTCTGGCCGACCGGCACCGCGCCGATCCGCTGCGCTTTGCGGACCTGTCGCTGGTCGTCGTCAAGCTGATGGGCTCCGGAGCCTACGTCGTCGAGCAACCCGGAAGCATGCCGATCGGTCACTTCGGCCTGGCGGTGCGCGACTACACGCACTCGACGGCACCGAACCGGCGCTTTCCCGACCTGATCACTCAGCGCATGGTCAAGGCCGTGCTCGGCGCACGTCCGGCACCGTACGACAACATGGAGCTCCAGGCCCTGGCCGACCACTGCTCACAGCAGGAGAACTCGGCGCAGAAGGTCGAGCGCCGGATGCGCAAGTCAGAGGCCGCTCTGCTGCTGCAGTCTCACATTGGCCAGCACTACGACGCGATCGTGACCGGTCACTCGGAGACCGACACCTGGGTGCGCCTCGTCACTCCGCCTGTCGAAGGACGCGTCGACACCGGATCGCAGACGCTGGACGTGGGCGACACGACCCGCGTGAAGCTTGTCGCGACCGACGTCGAACGCGGCTTCATCGACTTCGTGGTCGTCGGCTGATGCTCGCGCACGGGCCGGCGCGCCGGTCAGTTGCGCCCGCGTCCGTCGCGACCGCGGTCGTCATCGTGACGGCCGCGCGGGCCCTTGTACCGGGTCTCCCTGGGGTAGTGGCTCGGGGGCAGATCCATCCACGGACCCGATCTCGACCTCGAGTAGCGCCAGCGGTTGTTGTCGTAGAAGTAGTGGTACCCGCCCTGGTTGTAGTAGGGCTCCGGGCCCAGTTCCACGATCACCGGCAGGGGCGGTGCCAGATCGACGCGAACGCCGTACGGCGCGGGCGTCACGACGCATGCGGTCGACAGCAGCGCCGCAAGCGACGTGGTGATGAACATCCGGTTCATGGACATTCTCCTGGCGAGCTGCGGGGCCGGAACGGGCCGTTGCCGCGAGGGTGCGGCCTGGGCCACACAGCCAACCCGCGTGTCACTGGGCGCCGTAGGGCAGTCCGTAGAAGCGGTGCACGCCGCTGGCCCAGGTTCGATCCGACATCGAGGGCCAGTGCTGCCGGTCGAAGCCGGGCGCTTCCTTGAGCACCGTCTTGGGCACGTCGAGCGTGAAGCGCTTGTTGACCGTGTCCAGCTTCAGGGCCGCCCAGGGCACCGCGAACAGCTTGTCGCCAAGGCCCAGCAGGCCACCGAACGACAGCACCGCGTAGGCGATCTTTCCGCTGGCCATGTCGATCATGAACTCCTTGATGTCGCCGAGTTCCTCGCCGTCCTTGTTGCAGACGTCGTTGCCAAGCAGCGTGTCGGCGCCCATCAGTTCCGGGCCCGGCCCGTCGCTTCGGTGGGCATACATGCCGAAGTTGTCGCGTGTGACGTAGTTGGTCTTCATGGTGCTTCCTTGACGTGGTTGAAGGGCCGGGAGGTCATGTCGATCGCCCGACCCGGTGCGACGCGCGCAGGCCCGCGCGCCCTGGCGTCTCGTGACGGCGGGCAGCCCGCCGCAAGCGTCAGCAAGCTTGGCCCGATTCGGCTTCCCGCACCGTTCGCCACCCCACACAGCGAAGGCCTGCGATCGAGGCACGGCGACGTGTCGCACGGCGGCGCGGTGCTCGCCGCGGCGGCGGCGGGACGATGGCGGGCGCCACAAGAACGAATCGTGCAGTTCGACCCGACTGCCTTTCCGTGTGCGGTCGCGAACAGACGCTGCTACAGCTCGGGGCTAGCCTGCCCCTGCAGTGGGAATGGCCCGATTGCAAACACTGGAGCTTGAACATGAGATTGATGACCTACCTGGCGGCCGCGGCCACCGCGCTGGCCCTGTTGACGACGGCTGGCTGCGCGGTCAGTCGCGGCCAGCAGAGCGCTGGCGCCTACATCGATGACGGCACCATCACGACCCAGATCAAGAGCCGGATGCTCGCCGACCCGGCCGTGGCCGGCACCAGCATCAGCGTCGAGACCCTCAACGGCACGGTGATGCTCTCCGGTTTCGCCAAGAGCGCCGTCGAGAAGGCCGCCGCAGAGCGCGTCGCCCGCGACGTCAACGGCGTCAAGTCCATCAGGAACGAGATCGCCGTTCGGCCTTGAGGCCTGGCGCTGCAGCGGGAGCCGGCGATCGACGCCGGCATTCAGGACTCAACACGACCACTTTGGAGATTCGAATGAACTGGGATCAAGTCAAGGGCAATTGGAAGCAGGTCACCGGCAAGGCCAAGGAACAGTGGGGCAAGCTGACCGACGATGACCTCGATGTCATCGGCGGGCGGCGCGAACAGCTGGCCGGCAAGATCCAGGAGCGCTACGGCGTGGCCAAGGACGAAGCCGAGAAGCAGCTTGCCGAATGGGAGCGCACGGCGACCGATTCCTGGTTCAAGAAGCCCGCGAAGTAGCGGCCGGCCGCCCGGCGGCGCTGCCGGGCTCACTTCATGCGCAATGCCCAGGCCCACCCGGGCACCCGGCTGCAGCGCATGCCCGGCGCGCCGACGGACGAGGCGGCAGAAGTCCGAAGGATCGGCGCCATGGGGGTCGAGCGGAACGACGGGTGAAGCCTGCATCGGTGCCGCATGCGGCTCGAGGGGTGCCGACCGTCAGCGATTCCGTGCCCACCCGCCTCTTCGCTGTTGCACGACGTGTGGCGCGGAGTTCGACTCGGCCCGGACTGCGGACTTGCGCCATGCGCTGGGACACGACGCCTCGAGTGGGTACCGAGGCAGGTACCGCTCCACGGTGATCGAGCGACTCCGGGGGAGCAGCCCCTCCCACCCGCAAGCCGGTGCCTCGCAACGACGGCGCACCAGCGGCGGCGACGCGAACAAGCCCACCAGCCGATCCATGAGGTGCCGCGGCACACGCCGGGTGAGCTGCCCGCAGCGTGGGCAGTTCCGGACGTCCGAGCCGTGGCTTGACTTCATGCGCTGCAGCTTAGGCAATGGGGCGAGCCCGGTCGGTGCGGTACCGATCACGGCAACCCATCGAGCCAGGATCGACTTGCCGGTCTGCGGCAGCTGGGTCGACGACGTGATGTCGAGGCGGCGGGCACGTGGCGGCGGGCGATGCGGGTCCGAGTCAGCCGCTGGGAGTCGGGTCGACCGCGGTCGCCATCGCAGCTCGGGCGCTGCGCACGCCGGCCCTGCGCGCGAGGCAGGGCACAGGGTGGGGGCCTTGTGTGCGCTGCCGAACAGACTCGCTCACCCGCAACGCGTAACTTGCCGGCTATGACCCCGATGGGCCGCGACTGGCGTGTGCGGCGCTCGAGCCGGCGTTCGGGCGGCAGGGGATCGGGGGTCCTGGACCTTCAAGTCACCGGAGATGCCATGAACGACACGACGATTGCCAGAGAAAAGCTGGCGGCCGACTTCCAGGCGGTGATGGGCGACATCGACTCGCTGATGACCGCGACGACGAACCGGGCCGAAGGCGAGGTCACGGCCTTGCGCACGCGGATCCAGGATCGACTCGACACCGCGAAGCGGCGAGTCATCGATGCCGAACACCACGCGGTCGACCGCGCCAAGCGGGTGGCCGGGGTCACGAACGACTACGTGCACGGCCACCCGTGGCAGGCGATCGGCGCCGCCGCCGCGCTCGGCCTGGCGATCGGCGTCCTGATCGGGCGGCGTTGAGACCGAACCCGGCACCGCGGGCCCACGGGTAACCGCGGTCAGAGCCCCATGACTCAGACCGCGGGTGGTGTGTCGGGGCCGGTGCGCAGGCTGGGTGCATCGCTGCTCGCGCTGGGCCGCATCCGGCTCGAGCTGCTGGCCATCGAGGTCCAGGAAGAGAAGGAGCGCGTCACGTCGCTGCTCCTGTGGTCGGTGGTGACGGCGATGGGCGTCGGCTTCGCCGCGCTCTTCGTGGCCTTTTTCGTCACCGTGGCGCTTTGGGATACCCCCCACCGCCTGGTGGCCCCCGGTGTCGCGGCGGCACTGTTCATCGGCCTGGTGGCGCTGGGTGCGCTGCGGATGCGACGCATCGCGGCCGAGGGATCGATGCTGTTTCGCTCCAGCGTCGAGGAGCTTCTCCAGGACAGCGCCTTGCTGCGCCGGGGCCCGACGCCATGAGGCCGGGCGGCTCGGGTCGCGCGCTGCAGCGCAACCCGCGCAAGTCGGATCTGCTGCTGGCTTCGCAGCTGGCCCGCGGCCAGGCGCTGGGAGCGTTCGACGAACTCACAGACCGGGCCGATGCGGTCGCGGACCGCGTCGCGAGAGTCGGCCGATGGCTGTCGAACCCGTTGCTGTGGACGGCCGGCAGCATCGCCGGTGTGCTGGTGCTCCGGGTGGCGCTGCGCCGCTTCCCCAACGGCCGCGTGCTGCGCTGGGCCTGGCTGGCCTGGCGGATCTGGCGCAGCACACGACCGGTGTTGCGGCGCGACCGCACGACGACCG
>JABWBN010000192.1 GCA_013360485.1 Burkholderiaceae bacterium
GGGCCACGGTGGTGGCGCTCGACGTCGACCCGGCCAAGCTCGAGTCCGCCTCGGGCGCGGGTGCGTCGCTGGCCCTCGACGTCCGGGCGACGGACGCCAAGGCCGTCAAGAAGGCGATCCGCGACCATGCCAAGGCCCGGGGCGCCCCCGAGACCCGCTGGAGGATCTTCGAGTGCTCCGGCACCCCCGCCGGCCAGGAGGCCGCCTGGAACCTGCTGGTGCACGGCGCCTTCCTGTCGGTGGTCGGGTTCACCAAGGAGACGGTCGCGCTCAGGCTCTCGAACCTGATGGCGTTCGACGCCACCGCGCGGGGCAACTGGGGCTGCGATCCGGCCCTCTACCCCCGGGTGCTCGAGCTGGCGCTCTCGGGCGCGGTCCGCGTCGCCCCCAATGTCGAGCTGCGCCCGCTCGCGAGCATCGACCAGGCCTTCCGCGAGGTCCACGCCGGGAAGCTACGGCGCCGGATCGTCCTCGTCCCCGACCCCAAGGAGCTGGCATGACCGACCTCAAGAGCCACGACCTCCCCGCCCCCGAGACCCGCTGGGTCAAGTACGAGGCCCGCCCCGCCCGCGATCCCGAGGGTCGGACCGTCGAGGGACTGCACAACGTCTGGATCACGCTCGACAACCCGTCCCAGCTCAACTCCTACACCACCGAGGCGGTCAAGGAGGTCATCCTGGCGCTGCGGCGCGCCTCCAACGACCGGGCCGCGGTGGCCGTGGTCTTCACGGCCGCCGGCGACCGGGCCTTCTGCTCCGGCGGCAACACCAAGGAGTACGCCGAGTACTACTCCGGACGTCCCCTCGAGTACCGCCAGTACATGCGGCTCTTCAACGACATGGTCAGCGCCCTGCTGGCCTGCGACAAGCCGGTCATCTGCCGGGCCAACGGGATGCGCGTCGGCGGGGGCCAGGAGATCGGCATGGCCTGCGACTTCACGATCGCCTCGGACCTCGCGGTCTTCAGCCAGGCGGGCCCGAAGCACGGATCCGCCCCCGACGGCGGGGCGACCGACTTCCTCCCGCTCTTCGTGGGGATCGAGAACGCCATGCAGTCCGGGACCCTCTGCGAGCCGTGGAGCGCGCACAAGTTCTACCGCCTCGGCGGTCTGACCGGCGTGGTGCCCGTCCTCCGGGTCGACGGGCGCTGGGTCCCCAATCCGACCGTCGTCACCGACCGGTGGCTCGACGAGTTCGGGAGGATCGTCCACGGGGAGTTCAAGACCGGTCCCGAGCTCAAGGCGGGCAAGGACACGATCAAGCGCGGGAGCGTCGACTTCGCCATGCTCGACGCCGCGGTCGAGGCGCTCTGCACCAAGCTCATGGACACGGTCCCCGAGTGCCTCTCGAAGACGATCGAGAGCCTGCGGAAGCACAAGCTCGTCCACTGGGACCGCAACCGAGAGACGAACCGGGCCTGGCTGGCGCTCAACATGCTCTCCGAGGCGAAGGCCGGGTTCAGGGCCTTCAACTCCGGGAACAAGGAGCGGCGGGAGGTCGACTTCCGTGAGCTGCGGCGGCGCCTGGCCCAGGGCGAACCCTGGGGCGACGAGCTGATCGCGGCCATCACGCCCGGGGCGCGGCCGTGACCGGGAAGGTCCAGGTCCTCCGCGAGCATGACGGGCGGGTCGCACGGGTGCGCCTGGCGGCCCCACCGGTCGACGGCAGGGCCAACGACGCCCTGCAGGCCTGGCTGGCCGATGAGCTGGGCTGCGCTCGTCGTGATGTGCAACTGCGCCGCGGGCTCGCCTCGCGTCGCAAGCAGTTCGAGCTGGCGCTACCGGCCGAACGGGTGTCGCAATGGCTGCAGCGGTGTGTGGGCGATCAGGTTAAGTCAGTGGCGCCAGGCGGCGACACCTGAGTTCGATCGCGCGAACCGGCGGCAGGCGCTCGCGTAGCAGCCCCCCTCGCGAACGAAAACGCCGCGCAGGTGCGCGGCGTTGCTCTACGGGTGCCGGCGCGGCCTGGGCGCGCCGCCGGCAAACCGAGCGGTTGGTCAGGCCGACCTGCGACGGCGTGCGGTGGCGCCCGCAGCCAGCAGACCCAGCATCACCAGCCCATAAGTGGCCGGTTCCGGCACGACCGAGATCGCGCCGTTGGTCTCGCGCACCAGCCAGTCGATGTAGGCGCTGGTGCTCATGCCGCCGAATGCGGTGCCGAAGGTGCCGGCGCGGGCATCGCCATCGGGCGTGCCGTCCCACCACAGGTTCCACGAGAACGTGTTGTTGCCGGCCAGCATCAGTTGGCCATAGGCCTCGATGAAGGTCGAGCCGCCGGAGTCGCCGCCGCCAATACCCGACTCGGTCGAGTTGGTCAGCGTCGAGGTGCACACGCCGAAGATGTTGCAGAAGGCGTCTTGCATGTTGCCGTCGGCGTCGACACCATCGAAGTCGGCATACCAGACTTCCTTCATGCCACCGGCAAAGAACTGCTCGTCGTCGAGGTCGAACAGGTCCATCACGTTCTGGCCCGAACGCTTGATGCGGAAGTTGGGGCTGACGTAGTAGCCATCAATGCCGTCACCGGAGGTGCCGTAGCCCACCATCGTGACGTTCTGGCCGGTGTTGACGTCACCGCCCCAGACGCTGTAGATCTTGGCGCTGGAAGGCGCGTCCGCGCCCAGCGTGATCACGGCGATGTCGTCGTTCAGGCAGAACGCGTCCGGCGGCGAACCGGCGGGGCAGTAGCCGAAGCCCTTGTAGTCGTGGTGCATGGCCACGCTCGTGGCGGTGATGACCGCGCGGCCCGGATCTCCGGCATTGGGTTCGGCGTTGAACACGGCGCGCACGTCATTGCCGGCCTTGCTGAGGTCGATCACGGTACCGGTGCCGGTGGTGTCGATGCAATGGCCGGCCGTTACGACGTGGCGCGAAGACACCAGCGTGCCCGAGCAGATGTAGGACAAGCCGTCGTAGCGGATGTTGATGCTCACCACGCCGCTGTAGGGCGAAGTGGGCAGGTTGGGGTCAATGTGCGCGGTCGGCGAGTCCGGCGGCGCGCCGGAGGTGATGGTGGGTGCAAATCCGCCGTGGGCTGTGGCCGCAAAGGCTGCCGAGCCCAGGCTGGCCAGCAGCACTGCCGCAGCCATGCGCTTGAGTTGTGTCTTCATCAGGGTCTCTCCTAGGTCCTGGTGGGGCCGCCGGTGTTCTTCTTGGGCACGCCGGGTCCCGGTCTGTGGGCTCGGGCCCGAGCCGATGGGCGAGGGTCAGAGGCATCCACTCTAATGGGGATGACCTCGGCGTTCTATCCCCGTAGCCGCTGTTCTCCCCCTGAACAAGGGGCCGGCTTTGCCCTGAGTGGGACAATTCGCGCCATGGATCCGACCGACCTGAAACGCACCATCGACGAACTGGGCCGCGGTGCCCGCATCGCGGCCACGGCCATGGCCGCGGCATCGACCACAGCCAAGAACCAGGCGTTGCTGGCGCTGGCTGGGGCGTTGCGTCGGTCCGGGCCCGGGCTGGCCGAAGCCAACGAGCGCGACCTGAGTGCTGCCCGTGCCGCCGGACTGACCGAACCCATGGTTGACCGCCTGCGGCTGACGCCGTCGGTGGTAGAGACCGTGGCCCAGGGCTGCGAGCAGATCGCGGCGATGCCGGACCCCATCGGCGAAATCACTGGCGTACGCCGCAGGCCCTCGGGCATCAGCGTCGGGCAGATGCGGGTGCCGCTGGGCGTCTTCGGCATGATCTACGAGAGCCGCCCGAACGTCACGATCGAGGCGTCGTCGCTGGCCATCAAGAGCGGCAACGCCTGCATCCTGCGCGGCGGCTCGGAGGCCCTGCACAGCAACCTGGCGCTGTGGCGTCTGGTGCAGCAGGCGCTGCAGCATGCTGGCCTGCCACCCACCGCCGTGCAACTGGTGGAGACCACCGATCGTGCGGCCGTGGGCCACCTGATCGCCATGCCGCAACACGTGGACGTCATCATTCCACGTGGCGGCAAGGGGTTGATCGAGCGCATCGCCGCCGAGGCACGGGTGCCGGTGATCAAGCACCTGGACGGCAACTGCCACGTCTACGTCGACGCCGAGATCGACCTCGAGCAGGCGCTGCGCGTGACCGACAACGCCAAGACACAGAAATACAGCCCCTGCAATGCCGCCGAGTCGCTGCTGGTGCACGAGCGGCAGGCGGCAGCCTTCCTGCCGCGCATCGGCGCGATCTTCGCCGCCAAGGGCGTCGAGATGCGCTGCGACGCCGCGGCCCGCGCCACCCTGGCCGGCGTGGCCGGTGCGCGCCTGTCCGATGCCACCGATGCCGACTGGGGCACCGAATACCTGGCGCCCGTCATCAGCGTGAAGGTGGTGGCCAGCCTGGACGAGGCCATCGCCCACATCAACCACTACGGCTCGCACCACACCGACGCCATCCTGACCACGAACCACCCGAACGCCATGCGCTTCCTGCGCGAGGTCGATTCGGCCAGCGTCATGGTCAACGCCAGCACCCGATTCGCCGACGGCTTCGAGTACGGCCTGGGCGCCGAAATCGGCATCTCGACCGACAAGTTCCATGCCCGCGGCCCGGTGGGGCTGGAGGGACTCACGTCGATGAAGTGGGTGGTGCTCGGGCAGGGCGAGGTGCGCGGGTGAACCCAGCGGCGGCACAGCGGCACGCCCTCGTGCTGTTCTCCGGCGGGCAGGACTCCACCGCCTGCCTGGCCTGGGCGCTGGAGCGCTATGAACGGGTCGAGACCGTCGGCTTCGACTATGGGCAGCGCCACCGCATCGAGCTGGCGTGCCGACAGGTCGTGCGGCGCCAGCTGGCCGCGTCGTTCCCGCGATGGGCAGCGCGGCTGGGCGATGATCACCTGCTCGACCTGACGACATTGGCCAAGCTGGGCGAGACGGCACTGACCGCCGAGCGTGCCATCGAGTGGCAGGCCAACGGTCTGCCGAGCACGTTCGTGCCGGGTCGCAACCTGCTGTTCCTGACCTTTGCCGCCACGCTGGCCTACCGGCGCGGGGTACAGGTCCTGGTGGGCGGCATGTGCGAAACCGACTACTCGGGCTATCCCGACTGCCGCGACAACACGCTCAAGGCGCTGCAGGTGGCGTTGTCGCTGGGCCTGGATGCGCCGATGACCGTCGAGACACCGCTGATGTGGCTGGACAAGGCCCAGACCTGGGCGCTCACCGAGGCGCTGGGCGGTCAGGCGCTGACCGACCTGGTGGTGGAACACACGCACACCTGCTACCGGGGCGAGCGCGGCCTGCGCCACGACTGGGGGCACGGCTGCGGCCATTGCCCGGCGTGCCTGCTGCGGGCGCGCGGCCATGCCGCCTGGCGGGCGGCCGCATGACGCTGTCGAGTGGGATTGCCGCCGCCGTGGTGGCGGTGCTGGCCTTGTGGATGCTCGGCGCCTACAACCGCGTGGTGGCCCTGCGCACGCCCATCATCGCGGCCTGGGGTCATATCGATGGGTTGTTGCAGGCCCGCGAGCAGGCTCTGGCGGTGCTGCTGGAGACGGTGGAGGTGGCCTTGGCCGAGGAGCGAGCGGCACTCGAGGCCCTGCACCAGGCGCGTTCGTCGGTGCGGCGCGCCGCGGATGCGGTGCGTCCGCGCCCGGCCGCCAGCGAACCGGTCGCGGCGCTTGCCCAGGCCGAAGCGGCGCTCGCTCCGGCACTGGCGCGGTTGATCGCGCTGGCCGAACAGCATTCCGAAGTTCGCGACTCCACGTCAGTGGCCCAGTCGCTCGCGACGCTGCGGGAGCTGGGCCAGCGCTGGCAGTTCGCACGCCAGGTCTTCAACGAGGCCGGTGCGGCCTACAACGCGGCGGTGACGGAGTTCCCCACGCGCCTGTTGTCCGGGCTGTTCCACTTCGGCCGGGCGGGTCAGCTGTGAACGCCACACGGGCGGACTGGCGTCAACACATGATGGATGCGGTCGCCACCAGTTCGTCGAGCAGGGACAACGACACCCGCGCAGGCACGCCGTAGGGATCCAACCGCGCCGTGGCCGAGTACTTCAAGAGCAAGGCCGGGTTCAGGCGCGACATGTTCACCTGGCCCATGGCCCAACCCGAGAACCGGCGTTCGACGATCTCTTCGTAGCTCAGCAGCACAACGTCGCTGTGGCGCGCATCGGCAGCGATGCGGTGGTACAGGCGGCTGACCGCGGAGCGGCCGCCCTCAAGGGCCTGGATGAACACGCCGTCGGCAAAACACAGCACGCCGGTGATGCCATGCACGGGGTTGTTCTGGCGGCTCTGGCGCAGGATGGCCACCAGTTCGTCCTGGTCGAGCGTGGGGACCGCTCGGCTTGCGTACATCAGTCGCACCAGCATCATTTCATTCGTCTCCTGTGCGGACATGTCGGGGCAGTCCCAGCCGGTGGCGCTGCCAGGACCGATCAGCCGACCTGCTTCTTGGCCATCAAGGACAGGAATTCTCGCCGCAGGTTGGCGTCTTTCAGGAAGGCGCCGCGCATCACGCTGTTGGTCATCGCGGTCTCGTCGTCCTTCACGCCACGCCAGTGCATGCAGAAGTGATCGGCCTCCATCACGATGGCCAGGCCGTCGGGCTTGACGCGGTCCTGCAGGGCGTCGGCCAGCATCACCACGGCCTCCTCCTGGATCTGTGGGCGGCTCATCACCCAGTCGCACACCCGGCTGTACTTCGACAGACCGATGAGGTTCGAGTGCTCGTTGGGCATGATGCCGATCCATACCCGCCCGAGGATGGGGCACAGGTGGTGGGAGCAGGCGCTGCGCACCGTGATCGGGCCCACGATCATCAGCTCATTCAGCCGCGAGGCGTTCGGGAACTCGGTCACGTCGGGCATCGGCACGTAGCGACCGCGGAACACCTCGTGGATGAACATCTTCGCCACGCGCTTGGCGGTGTCGTTGGTGTTGTGGTCGCTGTCGGTGTCGATGACCAGGGCCCGCAGCACATCTTGAAGATGCGCTTGCACCTCTGCCTGCAGCTCCTCGAGCTCACCCTCGCGAATGTGCGCCGCGATGTTGTCGTTGGCGTGGTAGCGGCAATCGGCGCCCACCAGCCGGTAGCGGATGCGCTCCGAAGCGCTGAGTCGGGCCAGATCGTCCTCGGTGCGCAGCAGTGGCAGGGTGCGGGTGGTCGACATGGCGATCTCCGGTGATGCGCAAGGGCTGGACGGCAGCCACGGTGGTGCTGCACAAGGGTGAGTGGCGGATTGTGCGCGTGTGGCCGCCCAGCCCTGCACCTGGCATGGGTGTTGCCGTCGTGGCAGGGCGGCAGGGGCCACCGCCGCAACCCTTCCTGCCGCGCGAACAGGCACTAGACTGCCCGCATGGCCACCGATCGTCCGCCCGCCGATCTTCGCATCGCCGCCGCAGTGGCCAGTGCCGCCGCGCGGCGCGTCGACG
>JABWBN010000193.1 GCA_013360485.1 Burkholderiaceae bacterium
CCACCAAGGGCGGCGCCTACAACAACGCCAACGCCCTGCGCTTCGAGGA
This sequence comes from Burkholderiaceae bacterium, assembly GCA_013360485.1. GTDB lineage: Bacteria > Pseudomonadota > Gammaproteobacteria > Burkholderiales > Burkholderiaceae_C > Pseudaquabacterium. The sequence continues at coordinate 50 of JABWBN010000193.1, forward strand.
CAAGAAAGGCAGCGAACAGGTCTGGCTGCATGCCGAGAAGAACATGGACATCGAAGTCGAGAACGACGAAACCCATTGGGTCGGGCACGACCGCGACAAGACGATCGACCACGACGAGACCAGTCACATCAAGCACGATCGCACCGAAACGGTGGATCACGACGAGTCGATCACCATCGGCAACGATCGCACCGAGAAGGTCGGGAACAACGAGTCGATCACCATCGGCGCGAACCGCACCGAGAATGTCGCCAAGAACGAGTCGATCACCATCGGCAGTAACCGCACCGAGAGCGTGGGCGCCAACGAGTCCGTGTCCATCGGAAAGAACCGCACGATGGACGTTGCCGACAACGAGTCTCTCACCGTCGGCCAAAGCCGCACCCACTCGGTCGGCAAGGACGAGACCGTCAGCGTCGGTCAGCACTTGAAGCACAGCATCGCGAAGAACGCGGCGGTCGACGTCGGCGAAAGGCGTCAGACCAAGATCGGCAAGGACGACCTGCTGCAGGTCGGCAAGAGGTTGTACATGGAGGCTGGAGAAGAGATCACCTTGAAAACCGGCAGTGCCAGCATCACGCTGAAGAAGGACGGCACGATCCAGATCAAGGGCAAGGACATCACGGTTTCGGGCAGCGGCAAGATTGGCATCAAGGCGTCGGGCAACGTCGTCATCAAGGGCTCCAAGATCGCCGAAAACTGACGCGAGGACGCCGTGCTGCAAGTCGACAACCAGACACCCTTTGCCGTCGCGCTGTCGGTGTTCGCCGATGCACAGGGCATCGAGACGGCCTACGCAGTCGTGAAGGCCACCTTTGCGCTCGGTGGCGAGGAACCGACGCTGGCCGAGGCCCAGGTGCCGCTGCTCACGGCCGACGCGTATTGGGGCGACCCACAGCGCAGCAGCCTGCGCGCAGCAGGCGAGTTCGCGCTGCTGAAGCCGTGCACCGATGTGCTGCTGGTGGGCCGCGCGGTGGCGCAGTCGCCTGGCACCCGAGTGGCCGATGTCAGCCTGCGCGTCGGTCCCGTGCACAAGACTGTTCGGGTGTTCGGCGAGCGGCACTGGGAAGGATCCGGTGCCGCAATGAAACCCTCCGCGCCCCTGCCCTTCGAACGCATCCCGCTGGTATGGGAACTGGCCTTTGGTGGATTGGCGCCCGAAGTACCCGGCCAGTCCCCCGCACGGCGCGAGTACGAACCGCGCAACCCGGTCGGTCGCGGCGTTTGCGGCGGGCTCTGGTCTTGGCTCAAGGATCAGCCGGTACCGAACCTCGAGGATCCGACGGCGCCCATCCGGGCCGCTGCCAACCGTCCGTCGCCTGCCTGCTTCGCGCCGATTGCCCCTGTCTGGATGCCCCGACGCCAGTACGCCGGCACCTACGATGCCGCCTGGACGCAGCAGCGCGCACCCTACCTGCCGCTGGACTTCGATGCGCGCTATTTCCAACTGGCACCTGCAGGCCTGATCGCACCTGGCCTGCTGCAGGGTGGCGAGCCGGTCGAGTTGAAAGGCTTCACGCTCGGAGGTTCCCTGCGATTCACGCTGCCGGCGGTCCACCTGCAAACCGACTTCCAGTTCGACGGAAAGCCCATCGCCCAACCGGCGCGTCTGGAAACCGTCCTGTTCGAGCCCGACCATGGGCGCCTCCAGATGCTGTGGCGCGCCGCACAGCCCGTGGACAAGAACCTGCTGAAGCTCAACGAACTGACCGTGCGCTGCGCTGAATACGGCAAGGATGGCCGACCACCACCACCGCTGGCCCGGCTGCAGGGTCTGCCGCGCGGCTACGCAGACGACGAGAAGATGCCTGTCGAGATCGCCACATGAGCAGCAGCACGGACATCGTCATCGTGAGCGCCGGGCTGATCACGCCGATCGGACTGAGCCTGGCCGAAACCGCGGCCTCGGCACGGGCGCGTGTCGCCCGACTGCGCGAGATCGAGTGGCGCGACCGCCGCTTCGAACCCTTCATCGTTGGCAGCGTACCCGATGACGGTCTCCCCGAGTTGGCCAAGCCCCTGGCAAACGCACCGCTGCAGTACCGCGAAGCGCGTATGTTGCGGCTGGCCCATGCCGCCCTCGAGGAAGCGCTCGCACCGCTGCCGCCGGCCGCTCGACCAGTGCCACTGCTGCTGGGCCTGCCTGAGCACCATACGACGATACCGTTGGACCCGGGACGATTCCTGCAACTCCTGGGACAGCAGGCGCCTGGCTGCATCGACGTGGCCGCCAGCCAGGCGGCTGCGCGGGGCCGTGCTGCGGGGTTGATGGCCATCGACGGCGCCGTGGCGCGGCTGGCGGCCGGTCAGGATGCGTTCGTGCTGGTGGGAGGCGTCGACTGCCTGGTCGATCTCTATGTGCTGGGCACACTGGACCTCGAGGGCCGCGTCCGCAACGAAGCGACCAGCGACGGCTTCACTCCGGCCGAGGGCGCCGCGCTGCTGCTGCTGACGCGCGCTGAAACCGCCCGGTCTCTGGGCCTGGCACCACTGGCGGAGGTTGCGGCTCATGCGCGCGGCCACGAAGACGGACACATCTACGCACCGGGACCATACCTTGGCGAAGGCCTGGCCTGCACCTTTGCGCGGCTTTTGGCGAGCCTACCCGCACAGCCCATTGGGTTCGTCTACAGCAGTTTCAACGGCGAGCGCTACTGGGCGCGCGAATTCGGTGTCGCCCGCCTGCGTCATGCCCGCGCCTTCGACCCAGCTCACGAGATGGAACATCCGGCCGAATGCTTCGGCGACCTCGGATCCGCTCATGGTGCAGCGCTTGCCGCCCTGGCGGCTCATGCGGTGGCGCACCGCTACCGCCGTGCCCCAGGCCTGGTCTACGCCTCGTCGGATCGAGGCGCGCGTGCCGCCGTCATTATCGACCGGCCGCACTGAACTCGACACGGAGTACCCGCATGCCCTGCACCGTCCACAACATCCGCGGCTTTGCCCACAAGGGCTCGGGCGGCATGAGCCTGGTCTTCCCAGACGTCTGCAAGACACCTGCTCCACCGGCTCCGCCCATCCCCATTCCCTACCCGAACCTGGGCAAGTCGGCCGACACGAGCCAGGGCACGACGACGGTCCAAGCCGATGGAAGCATGGTGATGGTGAAAGGCGCGAAGTACATGATGAGCACGGGCGACGAGCCCGGCAGCATCGGCGGCGTCATCAGCAACACGTTCAAGAACGAGTGCGAATACCTGATGTACTCATTCGACGTGATGCTCGAAGGCAAGAATGTGTGCCGCATGGGAGATCCGCTGTGGCACAACAGGAAGAACATCTGCGGGTGAGGCGGTGATGACGCAGTTGGGTGAAATGGTCGCAGCAGGATTTGTCGACGACTTTGACGTCGACTGCCCGTTTCACGAGAAGAAGCACACCTGCGACGACGTCAAGAACAACTATCTGGCGGGCAACGCAACAGCATTGGGAGAGAACCTGGACGGCGGGACATCCGACACGAGTACCGTGCAGCGGGGTTCGGCGTCACCGGACAACACCTATCGCAGTCCCGAGAAGTTTGTCGATCCGGATGAGGCCTACGGCGAGGCAGAGCGCGAAGTCCAGATTGTCAAAGGCAACGACGACTGCATCTATCCCGTGGCCTATTCGGCACACCACCTGATCCCGGCCAAGGAGTCGCTCAAGCGAGCTGCCAAGCTGCACAAGTTCATCGACAAAGGCAAGGGGGCGATTTGCTGCAACCTGGGCTACAACGTGGACGGCAACGAGAACGGCGTCTGGCTCCCCGGACTGCATGCGGTGAACAGCAAGGGACTCGATCTGTGGGGTGCGGCCTCGACGGAACTGCCGGACGACGAAGAGGTCGGGCGTAAGTCTGTCAAGCGAGCAGAACTGGAAGATGGCACGACAAAGTGGAGCTATTCGCCGCTGGACGGCCCCAAGCCGTCCGATGGGCCGGCTGCCTTTTCGCCCACCAACATGAAATGGATGTATGTGCAGGCAGCCATGAACTTTCCGCTGGTCGGCACGCGACAGTTTCACGACCGCCATCCGGACTACAGCGGCAAGGTTTGCGAACATCTCGAAGACGTGGCCACTGTCCTGGAAGGACTGCTGGGGCTTGGCGGCGTCAATCCCAGCTGCAAGAAGTGCAAAGACGCCCAGGGCAAGCCGCAGCCGCCGATAGCGCTACTGGGCATGTTGAACGGGTCCTCCCGCTGGTTCCGCGGCAAGCTCGTGGGCCATACACGTGACAGCACCTACTTCACCTCCAGTTGGTGCGGGCCAATGGCGCCTGCGCCGGCACTGGTCATTCCGCGCAAGGGCAATAAGAGCGCTCCCAGATAAACGGTCGGCTCATGGGCTACTACACCATCAAGCAACGGCGCATCGTCGATGAAGACGGCATCGACTATGAGGTCTTCCACTTCAGCTGTGTCGACGATGCGGTGATCGATCTGCCGTGGCTGCGAGGAATCCGCTTTCACCAGGCGCCGGCGCAACCCATACAGCTCCGTTTCGAGGAAGAGGTGCCCGAGGACGGCGTGTTTGTCGACTTTCTGGGTCAACCCGTACCACTGGTCAGCCAAGCGTTCCGTGACGCATTGATTCAGTGTGGCGCCAGCAATCTCGATTTCTATGAGACGCGCATCGAAGGCGCCGAAGACTTCGATGACATGCCGCGCTACTTCGCGATGAACGTAGTTGGAAAGATCGAGGTGGCCGACCCGGCGCGATCTTCTGGCATAAGGCCGTTTGGCGTGATGGGAGCGGATCTTTACGATCAATTCACCCCGCGATCGGATCTGCCGGCCGGCATGACGATATTCCGAATGGCGGAGCAGTCGTCAACGTTACTGGTTTCCGAGCAGGTTGTGCGCTTGTGCGAAACGCTTGGCGTACAGACCATCGAGTTCCTGCCGCTCGCGCCCTACGGGTCGGTCTCATCAACGAAACCCTGAAGGACATCTGCATGTCTGCTCGCATTGCCGCGCTGATGGCTTCGTGCTCAAGCCAGGACAAGTCCGACGCCGAATTGGATCCGCTGATGACCGGGCGTCTGGAGCGCGTCGAAGCGGACGGCAGCCTCATTGTCGAGTTGCCTGTGCTGGGGCTGCAGAACGTTGCTTGGCTGGAGGCAGGGGGCAACGGTGGCATCACACTGCAGCACGGCGATCAGCTACTCGTCGCGCGCTTGCACGGCGGTGCACTGATCGTTGCGCTTGGCAGGGTCGGGCGGTACTCACCGCCTGCTGCAGAGCTGACGATCGAGACCGCTAGCACCCTGAGTCTGAAGTGCGGCGCAAGCTCCATCGACCTCCGCGCCGACGGCAAGGTCATGATCCGCGGCGAAGACGTGCTGGTGCGCGCCAAGGGCACGCAGCGCATCCGTGCGGGGACGGTGGCGATCAACTGAGTGCCTGGCGTCCGGAAGAAATGGCCTCGCCACGACTGCGCTACATCCCCGAGCTGCTCGAGGTGCATGCGGCCGACCTGGCGTTCCTGTGGGAGCAGCGTCGCGATGCATTGACCTCGCGCAGACATACGCTGCGTGAGTTCGCCGAGTTGAACGGCCGCATCGAGGCACACCTGCAGGGCCTGCTGATCGCCCCGCCCGACGCCCTGTTGGCATTGCTCCAGCCGCAGCTGGCGTCGGACGACCGGGGCGAGGCTTTTGCTGCGGCCTACGCCTTGCTGCGTCTGGACCAACCGACCATCAGTACGCTCGTGCTCGACGCGTTCGAGCATGCCCGCGGGCCGGCACTGGCCGGCTTGTGCGACGGTCTGAGTGCTGCCCCGTTCAGCCTGGTCGCAGGCCAGTTGCAACGGGTGCTCGACCAGGCCGAGCCGGGTACCGCGGCGGCGGCCGCTGCTGTGCTGGCCAACCACCGGCTGCTCACGCGCCACAGCGCGCGCCTGCCCGAGTTGCTGGTGCACGATGACCCGCGGGTCTGCGAGCTCGCTTGGCGCGCCGCCTCTTCGATCGATGCGCGCGACCCCGGTGTCGACCGTCCCTACGCTCGGGCGTTGGCCCATCCGTCGCCGCGGGTGCGCCATGCCGCCTGGGCCGCAGCGGCATGGACGGGCCAGGCCCAGGCCCTGCCCCGTCTGCGAGAGGCGACCGAGCAAGGCGATCCCTGTGCCTTGCACTGGCTCGCGGTGGTGGGCTCGGCCGGCGACGTGCCACTCGTGCAGCGGGCTGCGCTGGCACTGAACGATGCGCCGGCCTGTTGCCGCGTGCTCGCACGCCTGGGCCACCCGTCCGGGCTGAACGCGCTGGTGCGCTGGATGAACAACGACGACATCGTCCGCGCCGCCGCAGCCGGCGAGGCGTTCGAGCGCATCACCGGCATCGAGGTCCATGGCGAGCGCCGGACCTTTCCAGTGACGGAGGATGCCGACGAGTTCGATCGGGAGATGGCGCCATTGGTGTGGATGCCCGATGTCGCCAAGGCCCGCGCGCTGATGGACCGCCACGGCCACGATTGGGCGGCGGGTGAGCGCTGGTGCCAGGGCCAGCGACTGGACGCAGCGCCATCGCGGGAGTTGCTGGCTGGCGTGGACCTCGAGCTGCGCTGGGACATCGGTGCGCGAGCGGCGCTGGCCGGCGCCGGCGCGCCCGTGCTACCGTCGAGGCGCCGTGATCAGCGCCAGCCAGGCCCCCGTTCCCGAGACGCCGGTCGAGCGGCGGATGAGCCTCGCCGAGTGGGTCGCCCTGCCCGAAGACGAGCCGGGCGAGCTCGTGGAGGGGCGGCTCGTGGAGGAAGAGGTGCCGGACGCGATTCACGAGGTCATCGTCGTCTGGGTGGTCAGCGTGCTCAGGGGCTGGCTCATCCCGCAGGGTGGGCTCGTGCTGGGCTCCGAGGCGAAGTTCGCGGTGAGCGCGCCCCGCGGCCGGAAGCCCGACGCCTCGGCCTACATGCCCGGCAGCCGCAAGCCTCCCCGCCGCGGCGTGATCAGCGCGCCCCCGGATCTCATGGTCGAGGTCGTCTCCCCCTCCCCGCGCGACGCGCGCCGGGATCGCGTGGAGAAGACGCGCGAATACGCGGCCTTCGGGGTGCGCTGGTACTGGATCATCGATCCGCGGGACATGACCCTCGAGATCCTGGAGCTCGGCGCCGACGGCCGCTACGTGCACGCGCTCGCGGCCGCCGACGGCGTGATCGATCACGTCCCCGGCTGCGAGGGGCTCACGCTCGACCTGGACGCGCTCTGGAGCGAGGTGGATCGGCTGGGCCCCGAGTCGGGCGATGCGCCGATCGAGGCGCCCGGGGGCGAGTAGCCGAGGTCCGCGGGGACCGCG
>JABWBN010000194.1 GCA_013360485.1 Burkholderiaceae bacterium
AAGACGCGCAGTGGAACGCTCATGGCTCTCCGCTGGCTGGATCATGATCCGGGGGTGACAGTCCGGCGTCTTGCATCAAGCCTCAATCAGCTCGCGCCGCGGTCCGCCCAGGAGTTGTTCGATGAAGTTGGTCGAGTAAACTCCCCGTCGGAAGTTGGGATCCTGGAGGATCGCTTGCTCAAACGGGATGGTGGTCTTCACCCCGGTGATCATGTACTCGCTCAAGGCTCGATTCATCTTGTCCATGGCATCCCGGCGGTCTCGGCCGAAGGTGATGACCTTGCTCAGGAGTGAATCGTAATGAGGAGGCACGATGTAGCCTGCATAGACATGGCTGTCCACCCGCACCCCACGGCCGCCAGGGCTGTAGTACATCTCGATCCGCCCCGGACAAGGCCGGAAATCGTCGAAGGGATCCTCCGCATTGATTCGACACTCAATGGCATGACCTTTGAAAGTGAGGTCTCCCTGGGAGATGCGCAGAGACTCGCCCATCGCGATAAGGATCTGCTGTTTGACCAGATCGATGCCAGTGACCTCCTCGGTGATGGGATGCTCGACTTGGATGCGTTTATTGACTTCGAGGAAGTAAAAGTTGCCGTGGTCATCGACCAGGAACTCGACGGTGCCCGCGTTGACGTAGCCCGCGGCCTTGCACAGCTTCTTCGCGCACTCGCCCATCTTCTGGCGCAGGTCCTCGTCGAGCACCGGCGACGGTGATTCCTCGACGATCTTCTGGTGCCGGCGCTGCAGCGAGCAGTCGCGCTCACCGAGATGGATCAGGTTGCCGTGCGAGTCGCCGAGGATCTGGATCTCGACGTGGCGCGGCTTCTCGATCAGCTTCTCGAGGTAGACCGACGAATCGCCGAATGCCGCTTCGGCCTCGGCGCGCGCCGCGAGATAGCCGTTCACGAGCGACACGTCGTTGTGCGCGACGCGCATGCCGCGTCCGCCGCCGCCCGCCGCGGCCTTGATCAGCACCGGGTACTTGATGCGGTGCGCTTCGGCGAGCGCGTGTTTCTCGTCGGTCAGCAGACCTTCGGAGCCCGGGATGACCGGCACTCCGGCGGCCTTCGCGGTTTCCTTCGCGCGCGACTTGTTGCCGACGAGGTCGATCGTCGCCGGCGGCGGCCCGATGAACTTGATGCCGCACGATTCGCAGACTTCGGCGAAGTGCGCGCGCTCCGACAGGAAGCCGTAGCCGGGATGGATCGCCTCGACGTCCGCGATCTCGGCGGCCGAGATGATGCGCGGGATGTCGAGGTACGACTGCGCCGACTTCGGCGGACCGATGCAGATCGTCTCGTCGGCGAAGCGCAACCAGATCGCGTTGGCGTCGGCCTCGGAGTAGACGGCGACGGTCTCGATGCCGAGTTCGCGACAGGCCCGGATGACCCGCAGCGCGATTTCGCCGCGATTCGCGATGAGGATGCGCTTGAACATGCGGCGCGCTTCAGCCGGTCTTCTTGATGTGGAGCAGCGGCTGGCCGAACTCGACGGCCTCGCCGTTCTCGACCAGGATGTCGACGACCGCCGGCACGACGAGTTCGGACGGCTGATGACGGCACTGGCCGCCATGCAGCAGCGGTTGCGAGCCACGGTGCAGTCGCTGCAGGAGTCGGCCACCGCAGTGAGCGGCGCCAGCGACGAAATCAGCGCCGGCAGCCAGCACCTGTCCGAGCGCACCGAGCATGCGGCTGCACGCCTGCAGCACACCACGTCGGTGGTGCGCCAGCTGGCCGACGCGATCGCCGCCGGTGCGGGCGAAGCCCAGCAGGCCGGCACCCTGGTGCAGGCGGCTCGCGCCGATGCCGGTCAGGGCGACGCCGCGGTCGCCCGCCTGGCAGACCAGATGGAGCACATCGCGGCGGCGGCAGGTCGCATCACGGTCATCGTCGACACGATCGACGGCATCGCCTTCCAGACCAATGTGCTCGCGTTGAACGCCTCGGTCGAGGCCGCACGCGCCGGCGAGCAAGGGAGGGGCTTTGCTGTGGTGGCGGCCGAGGTTCGCACGCTGGCGCAGCGCGCGGCGCAGGCCGCCGGGCAGATCCGCACGCTCAGCGCCGAGACCTCCGACAGCCTGAAGCGTGGCCGCGCCCACGTCGACGAGGTGGGGCAGACGGTCAGCAAGCTGGTCGGTACCGTGGCACAGGTGGCTGGAACGGTGGAGGGCCTGCGTGCCACGGCGGTGCAGCAGCGCGATGTGCTCATGCGCATCGACGACACCATCACCCAGCTCGACGGCGCCACCCAGCAAAACGCCGCGCTGGCGGAGCAGCTGGCGGCCGCGTCAGCCGGTCTGCAGGGCCGCGCCGGAGAGTTGCAATCGCTGACGCGCCGGTTCGAGCTGGGCGCCGCCAGCGTGAGCGGGCCGCGCTCCACGGATCGCTCGTGGTGCAAACGTGGCGGGCCACTGTCTGGCCGGCGCTGGTCGGCGCAACGGTGATAGCCCTCGGCGGAATCGCGCTGGCTCAAGCGGCAAGCCCCGGGCCGATCTTCGTCGGCATGACGGCGCCGCTCAGCGGCGTTGATGCTGCGTATGGTCGCGGCTTGCGCCACGGCGTCGACCTGGCGATCGCACGAGCGAACGATTCCGGTGGTGTGAGCGGCAGGCGCATCGAGCTGGTGGTGCTGGATGACCGGGGCGACCCCAGCGTGGCCGCAAGTAACGCGCGCGAGCTGCTGCGCCGCGGCGTACTGGCGATCACAGGTGTCCACGGCGCGCCGGCCACTGCGGCGGTTGCGGGTGTGATCCACAGTGCCGGGGCAGCCACTGCAGCGCTGGTTGCACCGGCCACTGGCGCCGAGGCACTGCGAGAGCCGGCGCGCCCGGGGGTATTCCACGTGCGCGCGGGCACCTTCGACGAGATGGACGCTGCCATGCTGCATCTCGACACCGTGGGGGTCACGCGATATGGGCTGGTGGTGCAGGACGGCCTGTTCGGGGAGTCGGCGCGGGCGAGCCTCGAACTGCAACTGGTGCGCATCGGGCTGAAGCCGGTCGTGCTCCAGCGCTTGGCTGAGGGCGGTGACACCCGCGCCGTGATGGGCGCCGTTTGCGCGGCGCAACCGCAGGTCGTGGTTCTGGCGCTGGACGCCGCGCGTGTGACGGCACTCGTCGATGCCGGTCGTGCCGTCGGGTGCGCCGTGCAGCATCTGGTCTTCAGCGAAACCGGTGCCGCACTGGCAGAACAGGCCCGGGCCGGGCATTGGCGACCGCCCCCCGGTCTCATGATCACCCAGGTCACGCCGCATCCGGCCGATCTGTCCCAACCGCTGGTGGCGGAGTACCACCGGGCTGCGGCGGTGGCAGGTCGAGACGGTGCAGACGAAGGCGGCCGCTATCCGTCGATCGAGGGCTACCGTGGGATGCGCGTGCTGCACGAGGCACTGCGTGCCTGCGCGACGCTGCTCAGCCGATCGTGCGTGTTGGACGCTCTGGCGAACCGCACGCTGGAAGTGGCGGGCCAGCGCATCCAGTTCGGCCCGGCACAGCGCCAGGCGCGTCCGTTCGTGGAGATGACCCTGCTGGACACGCTAGGTCGGTTCCGGCGCTGACCTGGCAGATCGGGTGGGACCGCCCTCAGTTGCACCCCGCCGTGGCCAGCCAGCCGTCCAGCGCGCCCAGGTCCTGGATGCCGCCGCCGCGGTCGTCGAGGAACAGCAGCCGTGATCCCGACAGTGATATGCCGAGATAGGTGCGGCTGCCCGGGTAGGCGCGGTAGTAGTAGTCGCCGAGGGTCTGCGACGACTGCGGGGCAGGCTGCAGGTAGGTGGGGTAGTGGCGCTCACCCCAATCGAACAGGCAGTCGGCCTGCGAGGTCAGCGTTGGCGGCGGTGCCAGCTGCACGACCAACAGGCCGCGTGCAGGCACCGTCACGGTCAGTTCCAGGGTTCCGTTCTGGGGCTGCAGACCCGAGCGGGTCTCGCGCGTGGGCTGGGCCAACAGGCTCTGCAGCGCCACTGTATCGGCCTGTAGCGGGCTGCCGGTGGTGGGCAGGTCCTGCGCGGTCGGGGGTGGTGTCAATAGCGTGGCATCGAGGCGAGCGCTGCCGATGTTGCGCACGCGCAGCGTCGTGGCCTGTGCGTTGGTGCCGTCGTTGGTCAGCACCACCGTGGTGGCGTCGCCCTGGCGCGCCGCCAGTCCCAGCAGGGGCATGGTTTCGGCTGCGGTGCCGCTGGCGCAGGTGGCCCCTTGGCAGACCTGCAGCGCCGTTTGCGTGGCGCCGCGCAGTCGGCTGTGGGCCCAGAACGCCCAGGCCGAAGGGTTGACCCGCGCCTTGCCGCTCACACTGGTGAAGTCGAACAGGCCCATGATGGGGACGCCGGCATAAAAGTGCGCGGCCTCGATGGCGTGCGCGGGGTCTTGCATCTGTGTGAGCACGCCGCTGGCAAACGACTGCATGCGCGCTTCACCGTAGAGCGCATTGCCGCACTGGTTGCCCAGGCCGATGTTCCATTCGGTGATGTGGAGGGGCAGGCCCGTGCCGCCCTGGCCATCGACCAGCGTGCGCAGCGAACGCAGGAAGTTGGCCGTCGATGCCAAGGTGGCGGTGGTGCAGGTGCTGTACAGGTGGGCCGAGTAGAAGTCGAGGTTCTCGCGGCCGACACCGGCGATGAACCCGTTGGCGGGGTTGCCGGCAACCTGGCTGGACGTGAGGATGCTGCGCGTGAACCCCGGACCGCCGATGCGCACCGAGCGCCCGGTGGCGCCCGCAGCGGCGCGCACCCGCGTCACGGTCTCGCGAAAGAGTGTGTAGAAGTCGGCAGCCGTGCCGCGCCAGAAGCCGCCATCGGGTTCGTTGTGGACCTCGACGAACACCGGGTCGACGGCAGCCACGCCTGGCGTGGGCTTGAACTGCCCGATCACATGGCGGTAGATGTTGGTGGCCACCTTGGACCAGGCCACGGGGTCGCCGGTGTTGTTGGGGCCGTTGTAGCTCTCGCCCAGGCGCAGGTACACCGCGGCGCCTGTGGCGGCCGTTTCGTTGAGCGCGGTATCGGCATTGGAGAAGTCGTAGTTCGAGCCGAGGTTCAGGTCCGCGTCGGCACTGGACAGCGGCGTCCAGGTGAAAACCGGGATCGAGCCGGTGCCGCTGAGCTCGCACCCCTGCACCTCCTGGACCGGGTCGGCGCCCGTGTTGAGCTTCGACGCCGCGGTGTAGGTGGGACACAGGTCGAGCCCGGCGTCGTGCAGCCGCACCTGCGACACACCGAACGCGGCGTAGAGGTTGGCCGCGTTCATCGAGGTGCCGCCGTTGCGATCGGCGAAGCCCGGCCGCCGGTTGACGCCGAAGACATCGCGGATCGCCCCGACGTCCTGCGCCCGGTCGACCTCGACCCACAGTGCGCTCGAGCCCTGGCTCAGCGCAGCGCTCGTTGCCACAAGCAAGCCCAGGGCAGCAGCCATCGCGTGCCGCCGGCTGCCCGGCCGGCGCTGGTGGGGCGTGGGTTGCGGCAACGAGGGGCTGTTGGTGCCCCGCGGTGTTGTCCCGTGCATCGGTCACCTCCATGGAAGGGTGCGTCGCGGGATCATGCGGCACATCGCCATGCGCCGTGTCGGCCATAGGTCACGCGGGCCATCCGGCAGCGCCGGGCGGGGGCGTCCGGACTCGCGTTGCGTGTCGCCGTGGTGCCAGATCCGGCTGGCGCGACAGGGCATGATGGGAAGTCTGCCTGGAGTCACCGTATGCGCGTCCTGCCCACCAGTGCCTACACCCCCCAGCCTGAAGGCGGCTTCCAGGCCAGCGAACTGACCCGGGGCCCCTGGGAGGCCGGTCACCAGCACGCCGGCCCACCGGTCGCGCTGGTGTGCCGGGCCATCGAGCAGGCCGCCCGCGAACACGGCCTGAGCCATCTGGCACGGTTGACCGCCAACCTGCTGCGGCCCGTGCCCATCGGGCGCCTGGAGGTCGAGGTGGCCGCTGACTATGTGGGCCGCAATGCGGCGCACTACGCCGCGCGACTGCTCGCCGATGGCAAGGAGGTGGCCCGGTTCACCGCCTTGTGCCAGCGCGAGGCCGGTCTGGAGTTGCCGCCGGCACTGCCGGGCCACCCGCTGCCCGCAGCCGAAAGGGGGCCGAACGACAGCGGGCGCCAGCGCTTTCCGTTCGAGGGCGGGCATGTGGGCTACGGCGACCTGGTCGAGGCTCGGGTGGGCCGTGGCGAGCTGTTCCGTGGGCCATGCCTGGTGTGGATGCGCTTGAACCATCCGCTGGTCGCCGGCGAAGCGCCCAGCGGCTACCAGCGTGTGGCGGTGGCCGCCGATTCCGGCAACGGCGTGAGCGCGGTTCTCGACTACCGGCGGTACCTGTTCGTCAATGCCGATCTCACCATCCACCTGCTGCGTCGACCGGCAGGGGAGTGGATCGGGCTGGATGCGCGCACCTCGCTGGGCCCACAGGGCACCGGTCTGGCCGAGTCGGCGCTCTATGATGAGCATGGCCTGATCGGGCGCTCGCTGCAGAGCCTGGCCGTGCGCGCTCGCTGACGCTGCGCGCACTCGCCCGGCAACGGGGCAGACCGGAGAGTGCGTTGGACGCGTATTTCATACTTTATGTGGCCGATGGCGCGCGCAGCCGCGACTTCTATCGCGCCGCGCTCGGGCGAGCCCCGCGGCTCGACGTGCCCGGCATGACGGAGTTCGAGCTGGGTGGTGGTGCCGTGCTCGGCCTGATGCCCGAGGCCGGCATCCGACGGCTGCTGGGCGAGGTGCTGCCCGATCCCGCCGGCGGTCGCGCCGGTGCCCGCGCCGAGCTCTACTTGATGGTCGACGACCCGGCAGGGGCGCATGCGCGGGCCATCGCCGCGGGCGCACGCGAACTGAGCCCGTTGCAGCCGCGCAACTGGGGGCACGACGCTGCCTACGCCCTCGACCCTGATGGCCATGTGCTGGCATTTGCGCGGCCGGGTTTGGGGACCACCGACAACGGTTAGCCCTCGCGGTCCGGAGTTCAGCCGGGTGCGCCCAGACGCAGGCCCACCGCTCGTGCCGCCTCGCGCAGCGCCTGCGCGGCGCCTCCCTGCCAGCGCGGATCGAGCCGATCCTCGTGGTCGAGCACCGTGATCACCAGCGCCACCTGGCCTTCGTGGTCGCGCACCAGGCCGTGCACGTAGACCTTTTTGAACGGCACTTGCGGCTTGCTGTCCGGATCCTTCACGAAATGCATGGTCATCATGATCATCCGGGCGACCCAGAAGAAGATGATGTCGAAGCC
>JABWBN010000195.1 GCA_013360485.1 Burkholderiaceae bacterium
GCACCCGCAACCGCTCTCGCGCTTTCCAGCCCCGCTGCGACGACGGCAGCTGCGCCGGCAGGTGCCGCGTCGCCGGTGCAGCCCGCCAAGACGGGCGAGCCTGCGCCTGTGACGGCCATCGAAGTACCACTGAAGCTGGTGCAGTACATCGAGCCCGAGATCCCGCAGCGCCTGCGCGCGAGGTTGCGGAACAACAACGAGGTGACCGTGGCGTTCACGGTCAACCGCGACGGGTCGCTCAGCGACGTGGGCATCCGTGCGACGACCAATCGCGCCTTGGACGACGCGGTGCTGGATGCGGTTCGACAGTGGCGCTACGGCCCGCTGCCTGAGCCCCGTGAGGGCACCGTGCAACTGGTGTTCAACCTGGACGAATGAGTGCGGGCGCCGCACGGACAACGCGCAGGCGCGTCGGTGCTCAGGGCCTGAGCACCTCGAGTGCTCGATCCATGCCACCCTGTTCGATCGAGATCATCGCCTGCTCGCGCACTGCGGGCTTGCCGTGATAGCAGATCGACAGGCCGGCCACCGACATCATCGGCAGGTCGTTGGCGCCATCGCCCACGGCAATGGCCTGCGCGGGTTCGATGCCCATCAGCTCGCACACCTCGAGCAAGACGCGATGCTTCTCGGCGCCGTCACAGATGTCGCCCCACGAGCGCTGCAGCAGCGTGCCGGTGAGGCGGTTGTTGTGCACACCCAGGGTGTTGGCGCGTGCGAAGTCGAGCTTCAGTGCGTGGCGCACTCGCTCGCTGAAGAACGTGAAGCCGCCTGAGATCAGCAGCGTCTTCAATCCGGCTCGCTGACAGGCGGCGACGAAGGTCTGCACGCCGGGGTTGAAGCGCAGCTTGTCGTCCCACACCTTCTGCAGTGCCGATACCGGCACGCCCGCCAGCAGGGCAACGCGCCGGCGCAGGCTTTCCTTGTAGTCGGCGATCTCGCCGCGCATGGCCATTTCGGTGATCTCGGCCACCTCGTCACGGCGTCCGGCTGCCGCGGCAATCTCATCCACGCACTCGATGTTGATCAGCGTGGAGTCCATGTCGAAGGCGATCAGCTTGTAGTCGGCCAGCGCCAGCGGTGCGTGGATGTCGCGGATGTACAGGCCAGGGCGGTGTTCGATGGCGCTCATGGTGTGCGTTTTCGTATGTCAGGCGGCGCGCGGCGGCATTGCACGACGCGTCCGCCAGGTGGTCAGGGAGGCGTGCACAGGCAATGCACCACGGCGGCGAATGGGCGGCGCTGGTGGCGCGCCATCGTCATCCAGGCCAGATCATCGGCCATGTCCGTCCACGCGGGCGTACCCATGAGCGTCGTTGCCAGTGCGTCCTGGCGCGCCGCTTGCAACCAGGGCAATGCCCATTGTGCGGCCTGGCTACCCAGCATGCCGAGCAAGCGGGCCAGTCGGCCAGGCTCGCGCTCCATGTAGACCACGCGCCAACCGGGTTCGAGCTTGGCGCGCTGGGCGGCGCTGTCCAGCGCGTCGCGCAGGCCGCCCAGGCGGTCGACCAGCCCGCGCTCGAGCGCTTGCTCACCGGTCCAGACTCGGCCCTGTGCCACCTCGTCGATCTTCTGCGGCGTGCTGCGCCGCGCTTGCGCGGCCAGCGTCGTGAAGTCGGTGTAGATGCGGTTCACGCCGGTTTGTACCAGCGCTGCAAAGCGGGGATCCATCGGTTTGCGCGGATCGTAGGCGTTGGCGAGCCACGCGGTGGCGACACCCGACGCATGCACGGGCAGCTTGGCCATCAGTCCGTCGGCCGTCGGCAACATGGCAAAGACGCCGATGGAGCCGGTGATGGTGGCCGGGTCGGCGATCATTTCGTCAGCGGCCAGCGAGATCCAGTAGCCACCCGAGGCGGCCACGTCGCCCATCGACACCACCACAGGCTTGCCGGCCTTGCGTGTCAGCTCGAGCTCGCGGCGCACGAGTTCCGAGCCAAAGGCGCTGCCTCCGGGAGAGCGCACGCGCAGCACGATGGCGCGCACCTGCTCGTCTTCGCGCGCCTGGCGCACCAGCTCGGCGGTGCTGCGCCCACCCACCGCCCCAGGCGGGGCGTCACCGTCGGAGATACCGCCCTCGGCTACCACGACTGCCACCGCCGGTCCGTGGCGCGCCGGCGTGTCCAGGCGCGACAGGTAGCCATCCAGCGTGATCTGGCGAAAGGTCTTGGACTGCGGGTCCATCGCGCCGCGGGCGAGCATCATGGCCCGCAGCTCGTCGCGGGTCTTCAGGCCATCGACCAGCTTGGATTGCAGCGCCAACTGGGCGGTGCTGCCATCGGCCTGCTGCAACCGTTCGGCGACCTGGGCGATGCCCTGGTCGATGCTGCCTTCGGGCAGCTTGCGCGCGGCCTCGACACCACGCGTGTAGCTGCGCCACAAGCTGCCGAACAGGGCCGCATCGGCCTCCAGCGTGGCGGGTGAAGGGGCATTGGCGAAAAACGGCTCGCCCGCATTCTTGAACTTGCCCACACGGATCACGTTGGCCTGCACGCCCAGGCGATCCAGGGCATCGCGGTAGTAGTTGCGCAGGCTGCCATAGCCTTCGAGCAGCACCATGCCCATCGGGTGCAGCAGCACCTCGTCGGCATGCGCAGCCAGGTAGTACTGCCGCTGGCTGTAGTTTGATCCCCAGGCGACCACCTTCTTGCCGCCGCTGGCCTGGCGAAAGCGCTGCAGCGCCTGCGTCACTTCGCGCAGGTTGGGCAGGCCGGCTCCGGCGAAGTCATCCAGAACCAGCAGCACGCTGGCAATCGCCGGATCGGTGGCGGCGGCGTCCAGTGCGCGCACGACATCGCGCAGTTGCACCTGGGCGTCGGGCGCGCCCTGCATCTGCTTGATCGCGCGATCGCGCGGATCGCCCGCGCGCTGGTCGACCAGCGGACCGCGCAGGTTCAGCACCAGCACGGTCTTGTCGTTCAGCGGGGGCGTGCCGCTGTGCATCCAGGCGAACAGCACCGCACCCACCACCAGCAGAAACAGCAGGTTCAGTACCAGGCGCCGGCTGCCGTCAACCAGCCACCAGATCCTTCGGGCCACTCGCCGAAGCAGTCCCGGTCCGGGCGGTGCGGGCGTGCACGGCTGTGCCGCCTTGGCGCGGGCTTCAGGTGGAGCCATCGGCGTCGTATCGCGGGCGTCCTTGGGGTCGTCGCTCATGGTGTGCGGGGTTCGGTGAGGGATCGGTGCAAGCGCGGCCGTCAGGCCGGCTCGCGCTGCGGCGTGCCCAGCGACCGCAACACATCGCGAATGAACTGGGCGCGGTCCTTGGGTTCGGCCAGCTCGCGCTCGATGCGCAGCTTGTCATTGCCGGCCAGTCGGATGTGACGGTTCTTCTGCACCAGCTCGATGATGCGCATGGCGTCAATCGGCGGGTTGGGTCGGAAGGTGATGCTCATCAGACGCGGGTGGGCGTCGATCTTCTGCACGCCGTAGGGGCGTGCCAGCACGCGCAGACGGTGGGTGTCGAACAGGGTCTGCCCCTGCGGCGGCAGTTTGCCGAATCGGTCGGTCAGTTCCTCGAGAATGGAGTCGAGCTGATCGGCACGGTCGGCCATCGCCAGGCGCTTGTACAGGTTCAGGCGCGTGTGCACGTCGCCGCAGTAGCTGTCGGGCAGCAGCGCCGGCGCGTGCAGGTTGATCTCGGTGGCGCCGCCGAAGAATCCAGTGGGCGACAGCAGATCGGGCTCGCGGCCGGCCTTGAGCGCTCGCACGGCCTCGCCCAGCATGTCGTTGTAGAGCTGGAAGCCCACTTCCTGCATGTTGCCGCTCTGGTTCTCGCCCAGCACCTCGCCCGCGCCACGGATCTCGAGGTCGTGCATCGCCAGGTAGAAGCCCGAGCCCAACTCCTCCATGCTCTGGATGGCTTCCAGGCGCTGGGCGGCCTGCTTGGTCAGCGACTCGGTGTCGGGCACCATCAGGTAGGCGTAGGCTTGGTGGTGACTGCGCCCGACGCGTCCGCGCAACTGGTGCAGCTGGGCCAGGCCGAACTTGTCGGCGCGGCTGATGACGATGGTGTTGGCGCTGGGCACGTCGATGCCGGTCTCGATGATGGTCGAGCACAGCAGCAGGTTGCTGCGCTGGGCGACGAAGTCGCGCATCACGGCTTCGAGTTCGCGCTCGGGCATCTGGCCGTGCGCCACCGCGATGCGCGCTTCGGGCAGCAGCTCGGCAAGGCGCTCGCGCCGCGCCAGGATGGTTTCCACCTCGTTGTGCAGGAAGTAGACCTGGCCGCCGCGCTTGAGCTCGCGCAGTACGGCCTCGCGGATGACGCCGTTGCCCTCGTTGCGCACGAAGGTCTTGATCGCCAGGCGGCGCTGCGGCGCAGTGGCGATGACGGACAGGTCGCGCAGGCCTTCGAGCGCCATGCCCAGGGTTCGCGGGATCGGCGTGGCCGTGAGCGTGAGCACGTCGACCTCGGCGCGCAGGGCCTTGATGGCCTCCTTGTGGCGCACGCCGAAGCGGTGCTCCTCGTCGATGACGAGCAGACCCAGGCGCTTGTACTTCACGTCGGCCGACAGCAGCTTGTGCGTGCCCACGACGATGTCCACCGTGCCGTTGGCCAGGCCCTCGAGCGTGGCCTTGACCTCCTTGGGCGAGCGAAAGCGCGACAGCTCGGCCACCTTCACCGGCCACTTGCCGAAGCGGTCGACCAGCGTCTGGTAGTGCTGCTCGGCCAGCAGCGTGGTGGGTGCGAGCAGCGCCACCTGCTTGCCGCCGTGAACCGCGACGAAGGCCGCGCGCAGCGCGACCTCGGTCTTGCCGAAGCCGACGTCGCCGCACACCAACCGGTCCATGGGTTGCGGGCTGATGAGGTCCTGGATCACGGCATGGATCGCTGCGCGCTGGTCAGGCGTTTCCTCGAAGCCGAAGCTGGTGGCGAAGGCCTCGTAGTCGTGGGCCGAGAAGCGGTGGGCATGGCCCTCGCGGGCCGCGCGCCGCGCATACAGGTTGAGCAGTTCGGCGGCGGTGTCGCGCACCTGCTCGGCGGCTTTGCGCCGTGCCTTTTCCCACTGGCCCGAGCCCAGCTTGTGCAGCGGCGCCTCGTCGGCGCTCACGCCGGTATAGCGGCTGATCAGGTGCAGCTGCGACACCGGCACGTACAACGTGGCATGGTCGGCGTACTCGAGGTGCAGGAACTCGCTGGCGCCGCCATCTTCACCCTGCGACAAATCGATGCTCACCAGCCCGCGATAACGCCCGATGCCGTGGTTGGCATGCACCACCGGATCGCCTACCTTGAGCTCGGACAGATCCTTGATGAGTGCATCGACGCTGCTGGTCTGCTCCTGCTTGCGGCGCCTGCGCGCCTGCGGCGTGCTGGCGAAGAGCTCGGTCTCGGTGATGAACTGGATGCCCGGGCGCGGTGGCGCGGTGGAGCCGCCAGCGTCGGCGTGCGGCAACCAGCAGAAGCCCTCGGCCAGCGGCGCCGCGGCAATGGCCACCTTTTCGTCGCTGGCTTCGAACTCGGCCAGCGTATCCACGCTCGGCGGGTCGATGCGGTGGTCGCGCAGCAGCTCGAGCAGGCTCTCGCGGCGGCCCTCGCTCTCGGCCACGATGAGCAGCCGGTGAGGGGTGGCGTCGAGGTGTCGCGCCAGACGCGACAGCGGCTCGGTGGCGCCACGGTCGATCGACAAGTCGGGCAGCGGGCGCGCCCAATCCACCGCCTCGTGGCCGCGCAATGCCAGCGTTGCGTAGCCGCCGGCATGGCCGTAGAACTCTTCGACGCGCTGAAACAGCGCCTCGGGCGGCAGGATGGGGCGTTCCGGGTCGTGCTGCAGGAAGCGATGACGTTCGCGCGTGTCGGTCCAGAAGCGTTCGAGCGCGGCGTCCACCTCGCCATGCAGCACGAGCAGCGCCTGCTCGCCGAGGTAGTCGAAAACGGTGGCCGTTTCGTCGAAGAACAGCGGCAGGTAGTACTCGATGCCCGCACCTGCGATGCCTTGGGCGATGTCCTTGTAAATGCGGCAGCGCGTCGGGTCGCCTTCGAGCCGCTCGCGCCAGCGCTGGCGAAACGCCGTGCGTGCCGCTTCGTCCATCGGGAACTCGCGCCCGGGCAGCAGGCGCACCTGCGGCACAGGGTAGAGGCTGCGCTGGCTGTCGGGATCGAAGGTGCGGATCGAATCGATCACATCGTCGAACAGGTCGACGCGGTAGGGCACCGGGGAGCCCATCGGGTACAGGTCGATCAGACCGCCGCGCACCGCGAACTCGCCGGGTGAGACCACCTGCGTCACATGGCTGTAGCCCGCCAGCGTGAGTTGCGCTCGCAGCGCGGCCTCGTCCAGTCGCGTCTTCTGTGTGAACTCGAACGTCGTGGCCGCCAGGAAGCGCGGTGGCGCCAGGCGTGTCAGCGCGGTGCTTGCCGGCAACAGCACCACCTCGACGGGCGGCGCATCGGTGTCGGCGCGCGGCATGCCGGCGTCGCGCCGTTGCAGCAGCCGCCACAACGTGGCCAGGCGCTCCGACACCAGGTCGTGATGTGGCGAGAAGGTGTCGTAGGGCAGCGTCTCCCAATCCGGGAAGACGACGGGGCGCAGCGCCGGCGCGAAGAAGGGCAGTTCGTCGGCCAGGCGCTGGGCGTCGGCGGGCTCGGCGGTGACGATGGCCACGCGGTGGCGTCCGGCCTGCGCCTGCGCCAGCGCCATGCGCGCCAGCAGCAGGGCATCGGCCGAGCCGGTGGGCCTGGGCAGCGTGTAGCGCTTGGCGCGCGCAATGGAAGGCAGTTGCATCGGAGACGACGGCGCTGGTGCCAGGCACCTCTGGCCGGCGCGACGGAGGCCGGATTCTAGAATCGCGCGATGAGCTATACGATTGGAGGGCCGCCACGCCTGTACGGCCTGGTGCCCTGTGCGGGCTCGGGCCTGCGTGCGGGTACCGAAGGGCCCAAGCAGTATGCGCCACTGGCTGGGCGGCCGCTGGTGGCACACACACTGGAGGTATGGGCCGGCCTGCCAGAGGTAGAGGCCACGCTTGTGGTGCTGGCGCCCGACGACGATCGCTTCGAGCAGATGGTGCCGCAGTGGCAGGGGCCGCGTTGCTGGATCGCGCGTGTGGGTGGTCTCACCCGGGCCGAGTCGGTGGCTGCCGGCCTGGCCGAGCTCGCACAGCGCGGCGTGCAGCCGCACGACTGGGTGCTGGTGCACGATGCCGCCCGCGGACTGCTGCAGCCGCAGTGGGTGCGCCGCCTGATGCACGCCTGTGGCGACGACGAGGTGGG
>JABWBN010000196.1 GCA_013360485.1 Burkholderiaceae bacterium
CTGCGCGCCTTGCGCGCGCAGGCAGGGCCAGGGTCCAGCCCCGCCCTGACCCGCAGGACTCACGCGTCGTCCGCGGCGCGTGCGGTCTTGCGCGCAGCGGTCTTCTTTGCTGCCGGGGCTCGGGCGCCGCGCGGCTCGAACTCGAAGCCGACCTTGCCCTCTTTCTCGTCCCACACCAGGAAGGCCTTGAACTTGCGCCGGGTGCGGTTGGAAACGAAGCCGTCGAGCAGATCGGTGCGACCCTGGGCCAGCAGCTTGTGCACCTGCTCGGGCGAAACCGGTTGCTGCAGGATCACCTTGCCGGTCTTGAAGTCG
This sequence comes from Burkholderiaceae bacterium, assembly GCA_013360485.1. Classification (GTDB taxonomy): domain Bacteria; phylum Pseudomonadota; class Gammaproteobacteria; order Burkholderiales; family Burkholderiaceae_C; genus Pseudaquabacterium. The sequence continues at coordinate 316 of JABWBN010000196.1, forward strand.
CAGGTGACATGGGCGCCGACGGCATGCTCGCACACGTAGTTGGTGCCGTGCTCATAGACATGCCCCTTGCACTTGGGGCACACGCCCGGTGAGCTCTGGCCGGAGAAATCCACCGCCTCGCCGTCGCCCTGGCCGGCCTTGTCGTCGTCACCGAAGTCGAACTCCAGCTTCCAGTTGCCGAGCTCGTCATCGTGCACCAGCTTCAGTTCGGCGGTGAACGGCCAGCCGGCCTTCGAGCGGAAACCCTCGAGCGGGCCGATGCGCTTGTCGCGCAGGAAGGCCTCGACCTCCGGCAGCTCGAAGCTGCGGCCACCGGGGATCTTGGTGATCGAGAAGCCACAGCCCTCGCCCGCGCCGTCGGCGCCGGTGCAGCTGTATCGGCGGTAGTTCTCGCGCACCACGCCGCCGCACTGGGGGCAGGGCTGGGTCAGCGTGGCGTAGTCGCCGGGGATGGTGTCACGGTCGTACTCCTTGGCCTTGCGCACGATGCGCTCGGCCATCTTGGCGATTTCGGTCATGAACGCGTCACGCGACAACCGGCCATGCTCCATCTCGGCGAGCTGGTACTCCCAGTTCCCGGTGAGTTCGGGCTTGGTGAGATCCTCGATCGCCAGACCTCGCAGCAATGTCATGAGCTGGAAGGCCTTGGCCGTGGGCACCAGTTCGCGTCCTTCGCGCAACATGTACTTCTCGGCGATCAGCCCTTCGATGATGGCCGCTCGCGTGGCCGGCGTGCCCAGGCCTTTCTCGTGCATGGCAGCGCGCAACTCGTCGTCGTCGATCAGCTTGCCCGCGCCTTCCATGGCCGACAGCAGCGTGGCCTCGGTATAGCGCGCCGGGGGCCGGGTCTTGAGTGCGTTCACGTCGACGGCCAGGTTGCGCACAGCCTCACCCGGCTGCACCGGCACCAGGTTCGCGTCCTCGTCCTGCGCCTCCTTGCCGTAGACCGCCAGCCAACCCGGGTTGACCAGCACCTTGCCGTTGGTCTGGAAGTGGTGGGCGTCGACCTGGGTCAGCCGCGTGGTGACCAGGTACTCGGCCGGCGGGTAGAACACCGCCAGGAAGCGCTTGACCACGAGGTCGTACAGCTTGGCCTCGGCCTCCGTCAGGCTGCGCGGCGCCTGCAGGGTGGGAATGATGGCGAAGTGATCCGACACCTTGGCGTTGTCGAACACGCGCTTGCTCGGCTTGACGTAGCCGGCCTGCAGCCCCTTGCGCGCATGCACGGCCAGATCGCGCAACGGCCCGGGGAGGTCCTCGCTGGCGATCATCTCGAAGGTCTGCTTCACCACGCCCAGGTAGTCCTCGGGCAGCGCGCGCGAGTCGGTTCGCGGGTAGGTGAGCACCTTGTGCTTCTCGTACAGCGCCTGCGCCAGCGCCAAGGTGGTCTTGGCCGAGAACCCGAAGCGGCCGTTGGCTTCGCGCTGCAGGGTGGTCAGGTCGTAGAGCAGCGGGCTGGACTGATTGCTCGGCTTGGACTCCTCGGTCACGGTGCCTGGCTGCCCGCGGACGGCATCGGCCACCGCCTGTGCTGCGGCCGCGTTCCACAGGCGGTCGGCACGGCGATCGGCGTCGTCGTCCTTCTTGAATGCCGGATCGAACCACTTGCCCTCGTACTCGCCGGCGGCGGCCTCGAAAACGGCCTTGACCTCCCAGTACTCGCGTGCCACGTGCTTGCGGATCTTCTCCTCGCGTTCGACGACGATGGACAGCGTGGGCGTCTGCACCCGGCCCACGGTGGTGAGGAAGAAGCCGCCGTCGCGCGAGTTGAACGCCGTCATGGCGCGGGTGCCGTTGATGCCCACCAGCCAGTCGGCCTCGCTGCGGCTGCGCGCCGCGTCGGCCAGGCCCTGCATCTGGTCGTTGGTACGCAACCGCTCGAAGCCCTCGCGGATGGCCTGGGGCGTCATGCTCTGCAGCCAGAGTCGGCGGATCGGCTTGGCCACCGGCTTGCGAGTGCCCGAAGCGCCGCCGGTGCCGTCGTCGATGCCGGCGTACTGCACGATCAGCCGGAAGATCAACTCCCCTTCGCGCCCCGCATCGCAGGCGTTGATGAGTTCCGTGACGTCCTTGCGCTTGACCAGCTTGACCACCGCAGACAGCCGCGCCTTGGCCTTGTCGATCGGCGCCAGGTCGAAGTGGGGCGGCACCACCGGCAGGTGGGCGAAGCTCCACTTGCCACGCTTGACGTCATAGGCCTCGGGCGCCTTGATCTCCACCAGGTGGCCGACGGCCGAGGTGACGACATGGGTGTCGTTCTCGAAGTGGTCGGCATGCTTGTCGAACTTGCCATGCACCGGCGTGAGCGCACGCACGATGTCCTGTGCGACGCTGGGCTTCTCGGCAATGATGAGGGTCTTGCTCATGGGGGTCGATTCATCCGGTATTGGCATGCAAGTGCGATCGAAGAACGGGCGACGGCAAACCCGTGCCTACAATCCGGCCTTCTCGCGCGCACGCACGCCCGAGCGCATACGCGCACATGCGCGCGCGCCCATGAATTCACTTTACCGAATGAAGTCGAGCACGCAACCCAGTCCGGCCAACGGTCGTCGCGCGCGCGGGGCATCGGCGCCACAGTCGCCCGCAGAAGCCGGCGGTCGCCGCATCCAGGTCAGGCGCAGCGGTGTGCATGGCAAGGGCGTGTTCGCGCTGCGGCCCATTCGCAAGGGCGACATCATCATCGAGTACACGGGCGAAGTGATCACCTGGGCCGAGGCACTGCGCCGGCACCCGCACGACCCGTCGGACCCGAACCACACGTTCTACTTCCACATCGACGACGAGCGGGTCATCGACGCCAAGGTCGGCGGCAATGCGGCGCGCTGGATCAACCATGCCTGCGCGCCCAACTGCGAGGCCGACGAAGTGGGTGAGCGGGTGTTCATCAAGGCGCTGCGCTCGATACGCCCGGGCGAGGAGCTTTTCTACGACTACGGCCTGGTGATCGACCAGCGCTACACACCGGCACTGAAGCGTCAGTTTGCCTGCCGTTGCGGCAGTACTGCCTGCCGCGGCACGATGCTGGCGCCCAAGCGACGCTCCGGCGGCGGCTGAACGGCGAACCGCCCCCGGCGCCGAACGCGACCCCGACCTGCACTGCCTGGCGCGGCCCCGACCCCCATGACCTCGATCGCCACCTTGAACTGGAACGTGCAGGCGTTGTGGCAGCGCCTGCAGCCCCTGCTTCCCGGGCTGGCGATCGAAGTCGTGGCACGCGCCGACTCCACCAATACCCAGCTGCTGGAGCGTGCGCGGCGGGCAGGCGGCGATCCGGCCATCCACGGCACCACACCCCAGGGCCGCCGACAGGGTGATGCCCAACCGTGCCTGCTGGTGGCCGAGCAGCAGACGCGCGGGCGCGGCAGCCAGGGCCGGATCTGGCATTCGGCCGCCGGCGCATCCCTGACCTTCTCGCTGGCGATGGCCCTGTCGCCGCCGACCTGGTCGGGCTTGTCGTTGGCCGTGGGACTGGCCATCGCCGAAGCGCTCGACCCGCCGCGGTCCGGCCAGACGCCCTGCATATGGCTGAAGTGGCCCAATGACCTGTTGCTGCTCGATCGACCGGGCCGCGGGCGCAAGCTCGGTGGCATCCTGATCGAGACCGTGGCCGTCGGGCACCGGCGCATGGCCATCATCGGGGTCGGGTTGAACGTCAAGCCGCTGGCGCTGGTCGATCTCGACTGGGGCTACGCCTGCCTGGAGGAGCGCTGGCCCGAGCTGGACGCGCCGGCTGCACTGGCGCTGGTCGTACCCGCGGTCGTCCAGGCGGTGCAACGCTTCGAGGCCGGCGGCCTGGGTCCGTTTCTCGCCGGCTATTCGAGGCGAGATGCGTTGGCCGGTCTGGAGGTGACGACATCGTTGGCCGAGGCCGCAGAGGGCGTGGCCGATGGCATCGATGAAGAAGGTGCCTTGTGGATCCGCACGCCCCGCGGGCGGCATCGTCTGGTCAGTGGCCAGATCGGCCTGCGCCGCATGCCCGGCGATGGTGAAAGCGCGGAGACAACGACATGCTGAGAGCCCTGCTGGTTCTCCTGCTGGTGGCCAATGCACTGTTCTTCGCCTGGAGCCGCGGAGCATTCGACGGCGTTTCCGGCACCACGCGAAACAGCGAGCGCGAACCCGAGCGACTGGTGCGCCAAGTCAACCCCGACCGGGTACGCTTGCTCAATGCCCCGGCAGCCAGTGCCGCAATCGCCGCAGCGGCAGCCAGTGCACGGGCAGCCAGCGAGGCATTGGCAGCTGCACGTGCCGCTGCGGTCGCCGGCACCTGCATGCAGGCCGGTCCGGTACCTGCAGCCGGACTCAGTGTGCTCGAACAGATGGCGCGCGATGCTGGGCTGACCGCGGGTGGCTGGACCGTGGTGCCTGGTGAGCGCAACGGGTTGTTCCTGATCTACCTGGGCAAGTTCGACGACGATGAAGCCCTCGAACGCAAGCGGGAGGAGCTCAAGCAGCTGAAGATCGAGTCGCAGCCCGTGCGCAACGTTGCCTCGCTGCAGCCCGGGCTGGTCGTGGCCCGCTTCGACGACAAGGCGCAGGCCGAGACCGAGTTGGGACGCCTGAACCAGCGTGGCCTGAGAACGGCGCGCGTGATCACCCTGCGCCCTGCGGTCGCCCTGGCCACGCTGCGCGTGCCCGCGGCTACCGATGCGCAGCGCGACAAGCTGGCTGCCCTCAAGCCCCCGGCTGGTGTGCCCGGCTTCGCCCGTTGCGAAGAAACCACCCAGCCCGGTGCGGCAGCATCGGGCACGGCGCAAGCCTCGGCAGCATCGCGCTGAGACTCGACGCGCGATCACCGACGCGCCCCGGTGCGCCTGAGAGCCAGGACGACCACCGCAAGCGCCACGGCCCAACCGGGCGCGAATGCACCCCCGCCGCCGCCTGAAGCTTCCACCGTCACATTGCCAGCGGCCACGGTGATCGTGGTGCTGGTCGTCCCTGAGGCACCTGCGCTGTCGATCACCGTGAGAACGATGGTCGCGGTCCCGGCCGCAAGTGCCTGCACCGACACCGAGGCGCCGTCGGTCGGCGGCGTGAGCGACACCACCCCCTGCCCAGAGACCAGTGTCCACTCGTAGCTGGCGATCGTGCGGCCTCCCTGGGCAGCCGACGCGCTGGCGTCGAGCACGACCGACTGCCCGACCGTAAGGCCGTCGCCGGGCACCACGATTCGCGCCGTGGGCAATGGCGCGGCAGTCGCCTGCACACGAGCCAATGCGGCTGCCGCATCGAGCAATCCGGCGCCACATGTCGTGGCCGTGCAATAGCACTCGATCTGCTCGACCGCACCCGGCGCCCGGCAGGCGACGACACCGGCATCGGCACCAGTTGCAGGAAACGTCCGGGCTGTGGCTTGCAGGACGCTCTTCACCTGCGCCGGCTGCAGCGTGGGATCGACCGACAGCATCAGGCCGGCCGTGGCCGCGACCAGGGGCGTGGCAAAGCTGGTGCCCACCGAGTAGTTGTAGCTGTCGCTGTAGATGTTCTCGCCCGGCGATGTGCTGCCGCTGTTGCTGGTCGTCATCAGCGGATACAGGCATGCGCCCGTCAGGTTGACACAGTTGCCCGCCGGTGCGGCGACCGCCATCTCGGCTCCGACATTCGAGTAGCCCACCTTGCTGCCCAGGTGTCTCACCCCAGCCACTGCAATCGCCCCGGCGCAGTTCGCCGGCGTGTTGACGGCAAGTCCTGCGTCGTTGCCGCCGGCCACCACCACGACGACACCGGCGGCCACCAGTTCCCCGATGACATCTCGGTAGGACGCCGGGCAGGAACCGGTCGAACCCAGGCTCATGTTGATGACCCGCGCCGGATGCGCGTTGGCCGCCGGATCCGCACTCAGTCCGCCCGCCCAACGCATGGCGGCCAGGATGTCGCTGTCCCAGCCGCCGCACCGACCCAGCACGCGCACTGGCAGCAGCTTCACGTTGCGTGCGGCGCCGGCAATGCCCAGCCCGTTGTCGGTGGCCGCGCCGATCAGCCCCGCCACCTGGGTGCCATGCCAACTGCTCGCAAAGGCCGGCTCGCCGGCGCTGCATTCGCCGGACGAGGTCCAGTCGCCGGGATCGGACGGGTCGGCATCGCGGCCGTCGCCGTCGTTCGCCGTGTCGCGGTCTTCGACGAAATCGTAGCCCGGCCACAGCTTGCCGGCCAGGTCGGGGTGATCCAGGCGCACGCCCGTGTCGAGCACCGCCACGGTGACGGCCGGCGAGCTCGAGGCGAAAGTGCACGAAAAGCTCGTCGAGGCACGGCCCGAGATCGAGATCAAGGGCTTCCGCAAGGGCAAGGTGCCGATGCCGATCCTGCGCAAGCAGTTCGGCGAAAGGCTTCTGGGCGACGCGATGCAGGATGCGATCGACGGGGCGATGAAGCGCCATTTCGACGAGACCGGCGACCGGCCGGCGCTGCAACCGAAGGTCGAGATGAAGGGCGGCGAGGCGTGGAAGCAGGGCGACGACGTCGTGGTCGAGATGTCCTACGAGGCGCTGCCGGCGATCCCCGAGGGCGAAGTCCGTACGGCACTCGTGGAAATGCAGGATTCTCATATCGCCAACATCGCGACTTGCGACGCACTCGTTGCCGCCTTGCCGAGCGCTTGACCGACGCGGCCAAGCTCGCGCGCATCTTGCAGCGACAAGCCGACACGCTGGGCGAACACGCCGATCTGCTGCAGGCCGACACGCCGCACCCTTGATCCGAATCATGGCCCGTATGCCGGCGGCGAGTATGGTGCCTGCAGTCGCGCGCTCGCGGTCGCGGGTGCGGCACCGGGACAACAGGAGAATACTCGTGGCGACGTCAACCAAGATGCGCGCAGCGCTGCGCGCGGCGGC
>JABWBN010000197.1 GCA_013360485.1 Burkholderiaceae bacterium
CGGCAGCACCAGGGCGCTCTCGGCGTCGCCGAAGTACAGCGCCACGCCGGTGGCGGCCACCGCGCCGAGCATGAACTGGCCCTCGGCGCCGATGTTCCAGACGTTGGACCGGTAGCACACCGCCAGCCCGAGCGCGATCAGCGCCAGCGGCGTGGCCTTGATCGCCAGTTCGGACCACGCATAGGCGCTGCGCATCGGCTCGACGAAGAACATCTGCAGACCGCGCAGCGGATCCTTGCCCAGAAGCAGGAACAGCACCACGCCGAGCGCGACCGTCAGCGCCAGCGCGATCAACGGCGACAGCAGCGCCATCACCGGTGAGGCCTGGCCCCGGGGCTCAAGCCGCAGCATGTGCGTGCTCCTGCGCCGGGCCGCCAGGCCACAGACCCGACATCCACTGTCCTATCGTCTCGACCGAGGCCTCGGACGTGGCGACCGACGGTGACAGCCGGCCGCGGGCGATCACATGCAGCCGGTCGGTGAGCTCGAACAGCTCGTCGAGCTCCTCGCTGACCACGACAATGGCGCAGCCCTGGTCGCGCAGGCGCAGCAGCTCGGCCCGGATTTGCGCGGCGGCGCCCACGTCCACGCCCCAGGTCGGCTGCGAGACCAGCAGCACGCGCGGGCCGGCATCGATTTCCCGTCCGACGATGAACTTCTGCAGGTTGCCGCCGGACAGGCTGCGCGCCAGCGCATCGGCGCCACTCGCCTTGACCTGGAAGCGCGCGATCAGCGCTTGCGCCATGGTTCGCATGCGGCGCCGGTGCAGCCAGCCGCCGCGGCCCAGCGCCTCGGCGCGCGTGAGCAGGGTGTTATCGGCCAAGCTGAGCGTGGGCACCGCACCGCGCCCCAAGCGCTCTTCGGGCACCGCATGCAGCCCGAGCTGGCGGCGCTGGCGCGGCGAGGTTCCGGCGAGGTCGTGGCCGAGCAGGTGCAACGCCCCGGGCATGCCGCGCGGGTCTTCGCCCGACAACACCGCCATCAGCTCCTGCTGACCGTTGCCCGAAACGCCGGCGATGCCGACGATCTCGCCGGCATGTACCGCAAGGTCGATGTGCTCGAGATCGCGTCCGAACGCACTGGCCGCCGGCAGCGTCAGCGCGCGCACTTGCAGCGCCAGGGAGCCAGGCTGCGCAGGCCGGCGCTGCAGCGGCGGCGGCTCGGCGCCGATCATCAGGCGCGAAAGGCTGGCGTGGGTCTCGCGCGCGGGATCGACCTCACCGGTGACGCGTCCGCCGCGAAGCACGGTGCAGTGGTGGCACAGCTCCCGGATCTCGTCGAGCTTGTGGCTGATGTACAGGATGGCGCAGCCCTCGCCGGCCAGCTGGCGCAGGGTGACGAACAGCGACTGCACCGCCTGCGGCGTGAGCACCGAGGTGGGTTCGTCGAGGATGAGCAGCTGCGGGCGCGTCATCAGGGCGCGCACGATCTCCACGCGCTGGCGCTCGCCCACCGACAGCGTGTGCACCGGGCGCTGCGGTTGCACCTCGAGCCGGTATTCGCGCGACACGCGCTGCACCGCTTCGGTCACCTCGGCCAGTGTGGCACGGTCGTCCAGGCCCAGCCACACGTTCTCGGCCACGGTGAGGGTATCGAACAACGAGAAGTGCTGGAACACCATCGCGATGCCCAGCGCACGAGCCTGGTGCGGGTTGCCGATGCGAACCGGCCGCCCGTTCCAGAGGATCTCGCCTTCGTCAGGTTGCACCGCGCCGTAGACGATCTTCATCAGCGTCGACTTGCCGGCGCCGTTCTCGCCGAGCACGGCATGGATCTGCCCCGGCTGCACCTGCAGGCTGATGCCGTCGTTGGCGCGCACGGCCGGGTACTGCTTGCCGATGCCGCGCAGTTCCAGGCGCGGGGCCTCACCGGGTTGAGCGGCTTTCGGGGCATCGGGGTGGGTGAGCGGCATCATCGGCGGGCTCTATCCTGCCATGCGTTGGAACAGGGCTTTGCCGGCTACACGGCACTCGACGAGGTTGCGCTCGTCGCCCAGCATCAGCCAAGCGAACACGCGCTCGTGCAAGCCACGCGCCAGGGCATCGCGGCGCTTCGCCACCGGGCCGCACGCCCAGTCCCAGATCGTCACGTCGGCGACCGCGCCTGGTTCCAGCGTCCCGATCTCGCCGCCGAGCTCCAAGGCCTGGGCGGCGCCTCTGGTGGCCGCGTGCAGCAGGGCCCAGGCCGACAGCCGCAGGCCCGCCAGCGCCTGCACCTTGTAGCCATCGGCCAGCGTGCGCAGCATCGACAGGCTGGTGCCGCCGCCCACATCGCTGGCCAGGCTCACCGCCACGCCGGAGGCGCGTGCGGCGCGCCAATCGAACAAGCCGCTGCCCAGGAACAGGTTCGACGACGGGCAGAACGCGATGTGCGCCCCGGCCGCGGCCAGACTGCGGCGATCGTCGTCGTCCAGCCAGATGCCGTGGGCCAGCACCGAGCGCGGTCCGAGCAGGCCGTGGCGGGCATACACATCGAGGTAGCTGCGGGCGTCCGGGAAGATCTGGCGCACCCAACGCACCTCGTCGAGGTTCTCGGCGACATGCGTCTGCAGGTAGGCACCCGGGGTCTCGGCCAGCAGCCGGCCGGCCATCGCCAGCTGGGCGTCGCTGCTGGTAGCGGCAAAGCGCGGCGTCACCGCATAGGCCAGGCGGCCGCGGCCGTGCCAACGCTGCACCAGTGCACGGCACTCGGCCAGAGCGGTGTCGACGTCGTCGCACAGGTCGGGCGGCGCATGGCGGTCCATCAGCACCTTGCCGGTGAGCACGCGCATGCCGCGCGCAAGGGCGCCTTCGAACAACGCATCGGCCGAGCCTGCATGCACGGTGGCGAACACCGCCGCCGCGGTGGTGCCATGGGCCAGCAGAGCATCGAGAAAGTCGTTGGCGCAGCGTGCCGCCTCGGCCCCATCGGCCAGCCGCGCTTCGGCCGGGAAGGTGTAGGTCTGCAGCCAATCGAGCAACTGCGTGCCCCACGAGGCGATGACGTCGAGTTGCGGCGCGTGCACGTGGCTGTCGATGAAGCCGGGCAGCAGCAGTCGGCCGCGGTGGTCGATGCGCTGCCAGTCGTCGCCCGGGGTCTCGGGCTGCACGGCGACGATGCGCCCGTCCTCGCCGATGAGCAGCCAGTGGTCGGCGCGCCAGCGCACGCCGCAGGCGGCCGGGTCGTCCAGGCCGGGGTCGGCGGTGAAGTCGAGCAGGTCGGCGTGGATCGCGGTCTTCATGGATGACGCGTTGCGGGCGCGAGTCGCGGCAATGGACGCGGTATAAGTGCCATCCTATCCATGCGGACCCGTTGCAACCCCCTTCGACCCACCCGGGTATGCCCGCAGCCAGCCTCGCCGTGACCGAGCTCCACTCAACCGACTCCTGGGCCCACGACCCGTTGCGCGCCACCGCCGAGGCCTGGCTGGCGGCAGGGCGTGCGGCACAGCTGGTGCAGGTGCTGAGCTCGCGCGGCTCGGTGCCGCGCGAGGCTGGCACCCGCATGCTGGTGGCAGCCGATGCGGTGGCGGGCACCATCGGCGGCGGGCACCTGGAGTGGCAGGCCATTGCACACGCACGCGAACGGCTGCACGGCGGGCTGGCAGAGCCGGACGATCGCCACATCGTCCTCGGCCCCACGCTGGGACAATGCTGCGGCGGAGCCCTGACGCTGCGCACCGAGGCCCTGACGCCGCATTCGCTGGAACGATGGCCTGCAACGGCCGCCCGCTTCTGGCTGCAAATGCACGGCGCGGGCCATGTGGGCAGCGCCATCGCCAGTCTGCTCGCCGGCATCGCGTGCCGCGTGCAATGGGTGGACGAGCGCGACGATGCGTTCGCGAGCGAACTTGCACTGCCACCGCACATCGAGCGCCTGTGCATCGAGCCCGCGGCGGCCGAGGTGGCCCAGGCGCCGGCCGGCGCCTATTTCCTGGTGCTGACGCACAGCCATGCGCTCGACGAGCGCATCACCGACGCTGTGCTGCGCCGGGGCGACTTCGGTTACCTGGGACTGATCGGATCGTCCAGCAAGCGCGCGCGATTCGTGCATCGCTTCGAGCAACGGGGCATTCGGGCCCAGGATCTGGCGCGCCTGACCTGCCCCATCGGCGTGGCCGGCGTGGCAGGCAAGGAGCCCGAGGTGATCGCGGTGGCCGTGGTGGCCCAGCTGCTTCAGGCCAGCGCCAGCCGCTCTAGTGCGGTGATATCAAGCACGCGCACGGTGTAGCCCGAGACCGCGATCACGCCCTGCGTGGTGAAGCTGCGCATCAGGCGCGACAGCGTCTCGGGGGTGATCGCGAGCTGCGATGCGACGTCGCGCTTGCGCTCGTGCAGGTGCACCACTGCGCCAGTGCCGCCGGCATCTTCGGGCATGGGCTCGCAGCGTTGGCGCAGCCATTGCGCCAAGCGCGCTGGGGCGTCCTTGTGCATCAACTCATGGGTGTTCACGGCCAGCGCCTGGACCTCGAGCGCCAGGCTGCGGATGAGCCGCTGCGCCAGCGCCGGGTGATAGGCCAGCTGCGCCTGCAGCGCCTCGCGGGGCAACTCGACCACCGTCGACAACGTGCTGGCGATGGCATCCATGGCATGGGTTTCGTCGAGCCAGGCCGAGCTCAGATCGAGCCAGGACGGGCCGCGCACGATGCGCTCGGTGCGGAACGTGCCATCGGTTGTGCGAAAGCCCACGGCCACCTCACCCTCACGCAGAGCCACCAGCGCATGGGCGCTCTGGGTGCGATCGAGCACGCTGGCGCCTTGGGAAACGGTGTGCGTCAAGGCCAGGCTGCCGAGCATATCGACCTCGGCCGGCGTCAGCTCGGGTGAGCCGAACAGAGCGTTCCACATGGCGGCCAGGTCAGCGACCCGGTCGCGCCCGCGGGAGCCCCGCAGGGGCGCTGCGCTTGGTGCTGCGGTCGTCGCGCGCCGGATACCCGTGCGTTCGGGCATGAGCGCGGTCCCGGTCGGGGCGGCGACGGTCGATTCCATGGGGGCATGCAAGGGGTCGGATATGCGGCGAACTTTCGGGCACCCCTGTGCCCTGGGCCTTGCGCTGGATCAATCGGTACCCATGCTCGCAACAGGGTCCGGTTTCGAGTCGTGACATCGCACGCGGGACTTCTGGCAGGCCGTGGGCGTCGTTGCGCCGACCGACAGGCCAGTGTGTGCGGACACCGCAGGCGGCCGCACCACCTTGCCGCACACCGTGCCGCAATGCTGGGCGCTGGCGCGCCTCGCAGACGTCCCTGCGCACGCGCCGGGTGCGCGATGCGTGAACCGGCCGACGCGACCCTAGCACCGCGCGCACCGGGCTCAGCGCCGCGCCGTCGGCGGTGGGTCGAGCGGAAACTGGGTGCAGCCCAGTTGCTGCGAGATGGTGCGGCTGGCCTGGGTGAGCATCTGCACCACCTCGGGTTCGCGGGCCTCGTTGAAACGGAAGGTCGGGTAGCTCACGCTCAGGCCAGCCACCGGCTGATTCAGGCGGTCGAAGATGGGAACGCCGACACAGCGGATGTGATCGTCGAACTCCTCGCGATCCTGTCCATAGCCCTGGGCGCGGGTGCGCTCCAGCTCGGCGACGTAGGCGGCGTGGTCGGTGAGGGTGTTCGCCCGGTAGCGCTTGAAGTCGCACCCGGCGAGAATGCGATCGCGGCGCCCGGCTTCCTCCCAGGCCATGAGCACTTTTCCGATCGCCGTGCAGTGCAGTGGCGCGCGGCGACCGATGCGCGAGTACATGCCCAGCATGTGCCGCGAGTCGACCTTGTGCACATAGATGATCTCGCTGTCGATCAGCATGCCCAGGTGCACGGTCTCGCCGGTCTGGTCGGCCAGCGCCTGCATGTGCGACTTGGCCAGTTCCACCAGGTCCGGGTACTGCAGCGCCTTGGTGCCCAGTTCGAACAGCTTCATGGTCAGACCGTAGCGCTCGCTGTCCGCCTCCTGGCGCACATAGCCCAGGCTGCGCATGGTCTGCAAGAACCGGTAGATCGTCGCCTTGGGCATGGCCAGGCGGATCGAGAGCTCGGAGATCCCGGTCTCGTCGCGCTCGGACAGCGCCTGAAGAATGGCAAACACCTTCAGCACCGCTGCGACCGACTCCGGTTGTCGGGTGTCGATTGAGTCGTCGTCCATGTCGTGTTTTGGTTGCCGTGAAAACGGGTTTCAAATTGTATGACGTACCGGGTGCCGCTCGGCTGTTCCGCTCGTCATGGCGTACCAGCAAGAGCTGGAGAGGCCCAGCGTCCCGCACCGGCGCCGGCGCGTACCCGCGCCGGCACTGTGGCCGCGCTGTCGACGCTGAGCCAGTGCTCGGGTGTCCAACCCACATCGGCCGACCACGAAACGCCCGGGCTGGCCGCACGCAACGCAGCCAGCAGGTCAACGGGCACCGCGTTGTGCGTGGAGCCGCTGTCGGTGAAACGATGGCCTCCAAGGGCTCGAACCAGCTGGCGGGGTGCGATCGCCGGTGGCGTGACCCACGCGTTGTGCGCGCTCACGACCCGCGATTCATGGCCGATGCCGATCGAGTACGCATAGCCGTAGCGGTTGTCGGGCAGTGCCTCGAACAAGTTGTTGTAGATATGCACCTGGCCATAGCGCACACGCGGCGTGCGTTCGCGCACGCCCTCGAACCAGTTGTGGTGCAGGCTCACCTTCAACCTGCCGGCATCGGCGGCCTGGGCGTCGCTGTTGCCGATCAACATCGTCTTGTCGTGGTGGCGGAAGTGGTTCCACGACACCGTGACCCAGTTCGACTGCCGGACGATGTCCAGCAACCCGTCGTGGCGCTGCACCGGTTGCCCCAGCCGGATGGGCTCCGCCGCATCGGGGCGTTCCCCGTCGTCCAGCGTGCAGTGGTCGATCCAGACATGCGTGGCCGAGCGCAGCATGAGCGTGTCGTAGGCCGAGTTCCAGGCGCCCTGCCTGCCGTCATCCGGATCCCAGGCCGGGAAGTGGTCGTAGGCGTCCGACAGGTGCAGGTTGCGCACGATGACGTTGTCCACCCCGTCGAGCATCAGGCCGCCGTTCACGAGCGCGGCCTGTGCGCCCTCGCCCACGATCGTCGTGTTGGAAGGCACGCGAAGCATGACCACTGCCGCCTGGCGCTGCGCCGAGCGCTGGCGCGCCTGCTCGATCGGCCCCCGCGGCGCGGCGCGGCCCCAGG
>JABWBN010000198.1 GCA_013360485.1 Burkholderiaceae bacterium
AGGACTCGCCGCTCGACGGCCTGGCCCAGCGGACCGGAGCCGACAGTGTCGGGAATCCCCTGCCAGGCGAACCCACCACGCCCACGCCCGGCACGTTCCAGTGCAATGGCCAGCCGGCGGGCTCGCTCGCTGTTGTCACGCCCGTAGTTGCAGACGTAGACGTCCAGGGTCACCGCATCGAGCTCAGGCCAGGTGTGCACCGCCAGGTGCGACTCGGCCAGCAGGACCACGCCGGTGATGCCCCCGCCGGTGTCGTAGCGGTGAAAGAGCTCACCGACTGCGGTGAGGCCGGCCTCGGCCACGGCCTGGACGCACAGCGCGCGCAGGGCTGCGACGTCGGTCATGAACGGCAAGCCACGGGGGCAGCCGTGGAGGTCGGCGGTGAGATGCAGGCCCTGCATGGCCCCGATTATCGAGCGGGTAAAATCTCGGGCTCTCCCTGGGCGCTGCTGCCGCCTTCGCGACAGCGGTCCTGCCCCCGGCCGCATCCCCCTTCCCACGTCACCTGTCCCCAGCGGACCCGCGCGCATGGCTTCCACTTCTGCCTCCACCGATACCTCCCTGATGGCCAACGCCATCCGCGCCTTGGCCATGGATGCCGTGCAGCAGGCCAACTCCGGCCATCCTGGCGCACCGATGGGCATGGCCGAGATGGCCGTGGCGCTGTGGGGCCGGCACCTGCAGCACAACCCGGTCGATCCGAGCTGGGCCAACCGCGACCGCTTCGTGCTGTCCAACGGCCACGGCTCGATGCTGATCTACGCCTTGCTGCACCTCACCGGCTACGACCTTCCGTTGTCGGAGCTGCGCAACTTCCGCAAGCTGCACAGCCGCACGCCGGGCCACCCGGAGGTCGGCGTCACCCCGGGCGTCGAGACCACCACCGGCCCGCTGGGGCAGGGCATCACCAATGCCGTGGGCATGGCGCTGGCCGAAAAGCTGCTGGCGGCCGAGTTCAACCGACCCGGGCACGCCGTGGTCGACCACCGCACCTACGTCTTCATGGGCGACGGCTGCCTGATGGAAGGCATCAGCCACGAGGCATGCGCGCTGGCCGGCGCCTGGAAGCTGGGCAAGCTGGTTGCGCTGTACGACGACAACGGCATCTCCATCGACGGTCCGGTGGCGCCCTGGTTCATCGACGACGTGCCGCAGCGCTTTGCCGCCTATGGCTGGTCGGTCATCGGACCGGTCGATGGCCACGACGTGGCGGCGGTCGAGGCGGCCATCGCCCAGGCCGGCGCTTCGAGCGATCGGCCCACGCTCATCGTGTGCAAGTCCACCATCGGCAAGGGCTCGCCCAACCGCGCCGGCAGCGCCAAGGCCCACGGCGAGGCACTGGGGCCAGACGAGGTCAAGCTCACGCGCGAGGCGCTGGGCTGGTCGCATGAGCCCTTCGTCATCCCCGAGGCGGCCTACGAGGCCTGGGATGCCCGCGAGGCCGGGGTGGCCGCCCAGGCGCGCTGGCAGCAGGCGTTCGCGGCCTATCGTGCGGAGTACCCGGAACTCGCCGCCGAGTTCGCGCGCCGAATGGCGGGCGAGTTGCCGGCGAATTTCGCGCAGGTGGCGCTGGACGCCGTGGTGTCGGCCCACGCCAAGGCCGAGACGGTGGCCAGCCGCAAGGCCAGCCAGATCGCCCTGGAAGCCTTCACGCGGGCGCTGCCGGAGCTGCTCGGCGGCTCGGCCGACCTGACCGGCTCCAACCTCACGAACACCAGCTCCACGCCGGCGCTGCGCTTTGCGGACGACGGCGCAGCGCAACTTGACGCCAACGGCCGGCCCGGGCGCCATGTGAACTACGGTGTGCGCGAGTTCGGCATGGCCGCCATCATGAATGGCGTGGCGCTGCACGGGGGCTACATCCCCTACGGCGGCACCTTCCTGACCTTCAGTGACTACAGCCGCAATGCCATCCGCATGGCCGCGTTGATGAAGACGCGCGTCGTGCATGTCTTCACCCACGACTCCATCGGCCTGGGCGAAGACGGCCCCACCCACCAGAGCGTGGAGCATGCGGCATCGCTGCGGCTCATTCCCAACCTCGATGTCTGGCGCCCGGCCGACACCGCCGAGACGGTGGTGGCCTGGGCCGAGTCGCTGCAGCGGCGCGATCGGCCCAGTGCGCTGCTGCTGTCGCGGCAGAACCTGCCCTACGCGCCCAAGGCCGACCTGGAGGGCATCACGCGCGGCGCCTACGTGCTGGCCGAGCCGAGCGAGGTGGGCCTGAAGAAGAAGGCCCAGGCGGTGATCATCGCCACCGGCAGCGAGGTGCAGCTGGCCTTGCACGCGCAGCAACTGCTCGCGGCCGCGGGCATTGCGGTGCGGGTGGTGTCCATGCCCAGCACTTCGGTGTTCGACCGCCAGAGCGTGGCCTACAAGCGCAGCGTGCTCCCCGATGGTTTGCCGCGCGTGGCCATCGAGGCAGGCGTCACCGACGGCTGGTGGAAGTACGGCTGCGCCGCGGTCATCGGCATCGACCGTTACGGCGAGAGCGCGCCGGCCGGAGAACTGTTCAAGCACTTCCACTTCACGCCCGCCAACCTGGCCGCCACGGTGCGAAAAGTACTCGACCGGTAACCACTCGAGGGCACACTGCGCCACGTGCGCCGGCCCGCGATCGACTTCATCCCACTCAATCCGCAACCCTCACTTTCATCGGAGTGATACCGCCATGACCATCAAGATCGGCATCAACGGCTTCGGACGCATCGGACGCATGGTGTTCCGCGCTGCCGTGCAGAACTTCTCCGACGTCGAAGTGGTCGGCATCAATGACCTGCTCGAGCCCGACTACCTGGCCTACATGCTGAAGTACGACAGCGTGCACGGTCGCTTCAAGGGCGAGATCGCTGTTGACGGCAGCACGCTCGTCGTCAACGGCAAGCGCATCCGCCTGACGGCCGAGAAGGATCCGGCTGCGCTGAAGTGGGGCGAGGTCGGCGCCGACATCGTGGTCGAGTCCACCGGCCTGTTCCTGACCAAGGAGACCGCGCAGAAGCACCTCGATGCCGGGGCGAAGAAGGTGATCATGAGCGCGCCGTCGAAGGACGACACGCCGATGTTCGTGTACGGCGTGAACGACGCGAGCTACGCTGGCCAGGCCATCATCAGCAACGCCAGCTGCACCACCAACTGCCTGGCCCCGGTGGCCAAGGTGTTGCACGACAACTGGGGCATCAAGCGCGGCCTGATGACCACGGTGCATGCCACCACCGCCACCCAGAAGACGGTGGACGGCCCCAGCAACAAGGACTGGCGCGGTGGTCGCGGCATCCTCGAGAACATCATTCCCAGCAGCACCGGCGCGGCCAAGGCGGTGGGCGTGGTGATTCCCGAGCTCAACAAGAAGCTCACCGGCATGAGCTTCCGCGTGCCGACGTCGGATGTATCGGTGGTGGACCTCACGGTGGAACTGAGCAAGGATGCCAGCTACGAAGAGATCTGCGCCGCCATGAAGAGCGCCGCGGCCGGATCGATGAAGGGCGTGCTGGCCTACACCGAAGACAAGGTTGTGGCCACCGACTTCCGCGGCGAGTCATGCACCAGCGTGTTCGATGCCGAGGCGGGCATTGCGCTGGACAAGACCTTCGTGAAGGTCGTGGCCTGGTACGACAACGAGTGGGGTTACTCGAACAAGGTGCTCGAGATGGCGCGCGTGATCGCGCGCTAGCCGGGCGACAGGTCCACCACCGGACCGGGCAGGCCGGCCAGCGACACCTCGAGTGTCGCGAACTCGGCCTGCCACTCCTGCAGCACGCGCTCGGCAAACCCGCGCGCAGCGGCACCGTATTCGGCGTGCGCGGTCAGGCCGGCATAGGTGTCGAGCACCGTCAGCAAGGAAGACGCGCGAGCCTCCCGGTTGCCGGCGAACATCGGCGCCAGCAGGTCGTGCGTGGCTTGCCATGCCGACTGTGCGCCGGGCAGGGTGTCGGCGCTGATGCCCAGGTGGGCCATCAGGAGGTTCACCACGTCCGTGGACGACAGCCCCGCGGTGAACGCGTCCAGCGCCTGCGCCGTCAACTCGACCCAGCCTATCGGGTCGACCGCCTGCAGGCCCAGCGTGTACAGCGCGGCATCCAGACCGGGCGCGCCCTTCAGGGCCTGGCCGATTTGCACCAGCCGCAGTTGGTCGGCATCGGGCTGCAGTCGCATCTGTACACCATCGCCGAAGGCGAGCAACTCGACCCCGCGCAGCACGGTGGTGCCTGAACGACCCGGATCGGTGTCCTGCACCTGCAGGCCGCCGTCCGGGGTTGCCGACATCTGGTAGTCGTGCTGCGGTCCGGGCAGTGACACCCGCTCGGTCACTCCGTCTGCGCCGTTCACGATGCGAGCCGGCGGCAATTCATCGGAGGCGATGGTGGCCGGCCAATGTCCCTGGTCGACCGACACACCGGCGCCTTCGGCGTGGCTGAGCAGCAGCGTGTAGCCTTCGTCGAACTCGGCCCGCGTGTCCTGGGACACCGGGATGTAGAGCACCTTGCGGGATTCACCTGGCAGGAAGCGCAAGGCCCCGGCCGGCCATGCGCCGCCGAAGTCGTCGGCATCCGCGGGGTTGACCCCGCTGCCGGCCACGCGATAGTGCGCCCAGGCCTCGCCGTCGGTGTGCCCGACGCGGACGATCTCGAAACGCATCGATGTGCGGGCACCCGCAACCGACCCCTCGAGGACGGCTGTCGGACCGGCCACGATGCGGAACTCGTCCGGTTCGTCGTCGTTGCGTAGCAGCACCTGTGCCCGGTCGCCGGCTGCGTCGGCGGCGATCAGGTCACCAAGCGCAGCGAGCACCAACAGCACGGACTCGTCGGGCTCGTGAACGCGGTCGCCCAGCGCGGTCAGCTCCAGGCGTGCGGTGGCGGCACCGGCGGCAAACACGAACATGCCGGTGCGGGGAGTGCCCGGTGCCAGATCCGCTGCGTCGGCGCTCCCTTCGAGATGCCACTCGATCTGAGCGGCCAGGTCGAGTTCGCCGTCGCGACTGGCTTCGAACGCCAGCACCTGGGTGCTGCCGTCGCTGCCCTCGGCGACGGTCGGCGTCAGTGCCGCGATGCGCACCGCATGTCGAGGATCGTCGTCATGCACCACAGTGGTGGCATGGTTGCTCGGGCCAACGCCAGCGCCCAGGCCGGTGGTTGCAGTGAGCTCGATCACCAGTTGTTCATCGTGCTCGACGCGCGTGTCGCCGCTCCATTCGAAGCGCAGCGTCTGCGTGCGCTCACCGGCCCCGAACTCGAGCGTCCCGCTGCGTGGCGTGCCGGGGGCCAGGTCGTCGTCGGCCGGGCCCGAGCCCATGGCCCATTGCACGGACGAGGCAGTGGCTGCGTTGCCCTCGCGGACGACGGTGAATTCCAGCCACTGCCCGCCAGCATGCCCTTCCGACACCTCCACTGCTGTCGCGGCAATGGAGTAGAGGTGGTCGGTGTCGTCGGTGAGGATCGTACCGACGCCACGGGTTTGACCGTACAGGCCGAATCGCACCGGCGTGATGCGCACCACGAAGGACTCGTCGCCCTCGATCGTGGCATCACCCGCGATGGCGATGGCCACATCCAATGTGGACGCGCCGGGGGCGAAGCTCACACGCGCTTCGGTCGGGAGTGCGCCGCCGGCGAAGTCCTCCGGCGTGATGGTCGGGGAGAAGGGCTCGAAGGTCCAGATGACGTCGGTGGGGCCGCCGATGTTGCCGGTGCGCGTGAGGGTGAACGTGAGCGTGCGGACTTCGCCCGGACCGCCCTCCAGCACCTGCGCCGCGCCGATCGAGACCTCGGGCGGGATGTCGTTGTCCTGCAGGCTCAGGCTGGCCGTGCGCGGAACGCCATGCACACTGCCATTGCCGGTGAGGGCGCCCAGTGTCACCGTCACCGTCTCGGCATCCTCGACCTCGTGGTCGTCCAGCGGGCGCACGGTGATGGTCTTGACGAACTCGCCGGCTGCGAAGCTCACCCGGCCCACCGGCAGCTTGCCGCCGAAGTCGCTGGCATCGACGGTGCCGCCGACGAACCAGTTCACGGTGCTGGGCACACCGATGTTGCCGCTTCGGGTGACGGTGAAGGTCAGCGTACCCTGACCTTCCGTGCCGCTGGCAGCGTCCGCGGCGATGGTGTGGACGATCTCGGGATAGGCGGTGGCGATGGGCTCGATCATGCTGGCTCACCGGGTGCGGCGCGGGCTCGTGCCATGTTGCCGGCAGCGGGCGTGAGTTTTTGGCAGGGGCAGCGGATTTTCCCCCCAGGTTGCAGCTTGACTGCGCCCGCACCCCCCCGATATGGTGCCGGGCTTTACCACCAGAGACGGAACATCCGAATGTCGAACCTCTCTCGCGCCACATGGCTGGCGCTCGCCGGCGCAGTCGCAGCCACCGGCTGCGTCACCACCAGCAGCAAGCCCGATACCGGCAGCACCGCGGCCGCTCCAGCGGCTGCAACCGCTGCGGCCCAACCGCCCAAGGTCAAGCCAGGCATGAACGAGCGCGGGGAAGTCGTCGACTCGTCGAAGGTCGAGTCCGGCAGCGGCACCACGGTCAAGGGGCTCGGTGACTGGGAAGGCGAGATCACGGGCAAGCCGGCGCCGGGCAGCAAGTTCACGAGGCTGCAGATCGGCATGTCCATGCGCCAGGCGGTCGATCTCGTCGGCCAGCCCACCGATCAAGGCGCCTATGTCACCGGCAAGGCATGGATCCCGTTCTATTTCGGCAGCGATCGCCACCGCTACGAGATGGTGTTCAAGGGCCAGGGCCGGCTGATCTTCGCCGGCGGTTCCCTGGGCGACTTCACCGGCGGCAACCTCATCTGGATCATCCACAACGCCAAGGAGGGCGGTTACCGCTGACAGGCCGCCGAACCCGCTTCACCCGCGGTTTACGGGACGGCGCTAGCATCGGCCCGGTCCTGGAACCGGAAAGCTCCCGATGCAGCCGCGGCACCTTGTCCTGATCCGTCGCCTTGCCCTGCTGGGCGCTTGTGCACTGGCCGCGGGAGCCGCCGGTGCGGCCGAGGCCGAGCCACCCCGGCGTTCGAACTCGGTTGCGAGCGAGGATCCCTCCGCCGCACGGGTCATTGTGAAGTTCCGCAGCGGCAGCCTGCTGGCCCGTGCGGCTGCCGCCACCGCGGCCGCAGGCACCGTGTCGCCGCAGCAG
>JABWBN010000199.1 GCA_013360485.1 Burkholderiaceae bacterium
TTCCTCGCGCAGCCGCTCGCCGACCTCCTCGATCGCCTCGGTGCTGTCGATGGTCCTGTCCATCGACTTGAACAGGTTGAGCAGCGTCTTGAGCTGGCCGAGATCGGCTTCGACGGCGCTCGCCATGTCCGGATATTGCAGCTTGCAGGCAAGGCGACGGCCTCCATGCGCGGTCGCGCGATGCACCTGTCCGAGCGAGGCTGCGGCGGCCGGCTCGCCGAGCAGCCGGCTCACATCGGCCACCACCTCGTCGTGTGGAACACCGGCGGCGGCCAACAGGCGCAGCCGCGACATCAGGTGATCGTAGCGGGCCTGCGCCAGGTCGCGGCGCGACGCATGCAAGCGGGCCTGCGCATCGAGTACATCGCTGGTGGTGGCCACGCCGCCGTCCAGCGATCGGGTGGCGCCCAGCAGGGTCACTTCGTTGGCTGCCACCGCACGCATCAGTGCACCTACCTTGTGTACCCCGTTGCGTGTGGCCAGGAACTGGCGCTGCACTTCGCTCTCGACGGCTTCGCGCTCGTTCTTGAGCTCGGCCTCGGCGCGGGCCTGGTCGGCCAGCGCCTGCTTCACCCCTGCCTCGGTGCCGCCACCATTGAACAAGGGCACGCTCACTTGCACACCGATCGAGCTCAGGACATTCGTCTGATACAGGCTGGTGATCGAGTCGTTGGTGTTGCGCGCCAGGCTCGCCACCAGGTCCACCCGCGGGTAGTGCCCGGCCTGCTGCCGCCCAACGCCCAGCCGTGCTGCCATCACGGCCTGCGCGCGGGCCTGCAACTGGGGGCTTTGTCGCATGGCCAGTTCGAGCCACTGAACCAGCGACTCGGGCTCGACCGCTGGCGGCTCGCGGTCGGCAGCCGGTCGCTGCAGTGCGACGGGTTCGGTGCCGGTCACGCGCTTGAAGCCCCTGGTCGCCACCGATTCGAGGTCGCGTGCCTCCATCGCCTGCACCCGCGCCAGTTCGTAGGCAGACTGGGCCTGGGCCACTTCGGTGCGTGTACCCTCGCCGCGCTTGAACCGCTGCTCCGCGCGCATGAGCAGTCCCTGCGCCGCCTGGCGCTGGGTTTCGGTGAGCGCCACGTTGTCGATCGCCAAGAGCACCTGCAGGTAGGCCATGCCCAGGCGGTCGAGCAGTTCGTTTCCGCGCTGGCGGTACACCGACTCGGCTGCCTCTACCTGCACCTGTGCCTGCTCGTGACGGCGAAAGGCCTCCACATTGAACAGCGCCATGCGCACGGACAGGCTGGCCTGCGGCGAGGCGTAGGCCACCTCGGTCTTCACCTCCTGGTTGAGCGAATTCGGGAACGATCGCGTGCCCGTGTAGTCCGACCGCGACAGGTTCAACCCCGCCGACGGATACAGCGCCGCACGGGCGATGGGCACCAGTTGCCGGTTGGCGTCGAGTTCGTGCTGGGCGGCGCGGTACTGCGCGTCATGGGCGCGGGCCGCGGCATAGGCCTCGGAAAAGCTCATGGCCTGGGCGCCGGCTGCCGCGGCCAGACAGGCCAACGCCACCAGACGGGGCACCCATTGGACACCGGCCCGGCGTCGCGCAGGTTGCCGCCCTGCGGTTCGTTCAGCACGCATGCTCACTCCTCGGTCAAGGCCGCCGCCACGCGCTTGGTCAGCGGGTGCAGCAGATAGGTCATGAGCGAGCGCTCGCCGGTCTTGATCAGCACCTCGGCTTGCATGCCCGGTTGCATCACCCGCTTGCCCAGGGCCTTCTGGCCTTCAGGCGTGAGGGCGACACGGGCCAGGTAGTGGCTCATCGCACCCATCGGCGTCTGCTCCTGCACCGCATCGGCCGACAACGAGACCACCTGGCCGTGAACCACGAGCTGCGGTGCGTCGGCAAAGGCCGTGAAACGCACTTCGGTCATTTCACCCACCTTCACACGGTCGATCGCATAGGGCGGCACCTTGGCATCGAGCAGCAGTGTCTCGCCCTGCGGCACCACATCCATCAGACGCTGACCCGGCGTGACCACGGCACCGGCGCCGCTGACGTTCAGCGCGATCACCTGGCCATCGGCCGGGGCCTTGACCTGGGTGCGGCCGAGCTCGCCCGTGATGGCGGCCAGGCGTTCCTGGTTGGCCTGCACCTCGCGCCGCAGTTCGGCCAGTTGCCCCGAGACCTCCTTGAGGTAGTCCTGCTCGCGCTGCGCGATGCGCAGCCGGGCCTCGGCGATGGCGCTCTGGGCGCGCTGGATGTTCGTTTGCAGATCGGCCAGCGAGGTGCGCAGCTCGGCCTGGGCCTGCTCGAGCTGCAGGGCCTGGTTGCGCGGCGCGAAGCCTTCCTCGGCCAGCGCCTTCACGTTCTCGAGCTGGCGGGCCTGGATGGCCTGCTGGCCGCGCCGGCTCTCGGCCATCTGGTTGAGGCCGGCGATCTGTCCTTCCAGCCCGGCGATCGTCTGGCGTGCGGCACCCAGCTCGGCGGCCTGCGAAGCCCGGCGCGAGTTGAACAGCTGCTGCTGCACGCTCATGTGCTGGGCGGCAGCGGCCTCGGTGGCCGACATCAGGTCGGGATGGAAGGTGATGCGCGGGGCGCCGCTCACTTCGGCCATCAGGCGGCTTTCGAACGCGCGCTGGGCCAGGTAGTTCTGCCGGATGGTCTCGTAGGCGGCACGTGTGGTGCTGTCGTCCAGCACCACCAGCGGGTCGCCGCGCTTGACCTCCTGGCCTTCCTTGACGAGCACCTTCTGGACCACGCCACCCTGCATGTGCTGCACGGTCTTGCGCTGGGTCTCGAACGACACCACCGCGGGCGCCGCAACACCCTCGTCCAGCGGTGCCCACGTGGCCCAGGCCAGGAACAGGCCGAAGCCCACCACGAGCACCCACAGGCCCAGGCGGATCACCGGGCGGGTATCGGTCTTGAGCGCCACGTCGTCGACATCGGTCACCGGTGTCGAGCGGGGGGCAGCGGCGAGGTCGGCTCGCGCGATCGGGTTGGTGTTCGTGTTCATGCTTGCGTGCGGGCCGTCGAGGCCTCGGTTCGTGTCACCACGGGCAGGATGCGGGAGATCTGGCCCTTCTCGAGGATGAGCACCCGGTCGGCCGCGGCCAGCAGGTGCTGCTGGTGGACGATCATGAAGACCGTCTTGCCGCGGGACTTGAGTTCGCGCACCGTGCGCACCAGCGCAGCCTCGCCGGCGTCGTCGAGGTTGGCATTGGGCTCGTCGAGCACCACCAGCGACGGGTCGCCCAGGATGGCGCGCGCCAGGCCGATGCGCTGGCGCTGGCCGCCCGAGAGCATGCCGCCGGCCTCGCCCATGGGCGTGTCGTAGCCCTTGGGCATGCGCAGGATCATCTCGTGGATGCCGGTGCGCTGCGCTGCGGCGATCACATGCTCGGCCGGCACATCGGCGAAGCGGGCGATGTTCTCGGCGATGGTGCCGTCGAACAGCTCGATGTCCTGCGGCAGGTAGCCCAGGTGCGGGCCGAGGTGCTCGCGCGACCACTCCTCGATGGGGTGGCCGTCGAGCAGCACCTGGCCTTCGGTGTGCGGCCAGATGCCGACGATGCAGCGCGCCAGGGTGCTCTTGCCGGCGCCGGAGGGCCCCACGATGGCGATGACCTCGCCGGCCTGGAAGTCGGCGGTGAGCCCATCCAGGATGGGCTGCTCGCGCCCCGGGGCGCGCGCCACCAGCCCGCGCAGGCTGACCTGGCCGGCGACCTCGTTGCCCACATGCCGGTCAGCCCGTTCGGGATGGTCCTCGAGTTGCTGCTCCAGGCGCGCATAAGAGGTGCGCATGTCCAGGAACTGCCGCCAGGCCTGCGTGAGCACGCCCACGGGTCGCAGGGCATTGCCCATCAGGGCGTTGCTCGCGATCATGGCGCCGGCACTGATGTGCCCGTCGATGGCCAGCAGCGCGCCCACGGCCAGCATCAGCGACTGCTGGGTGTACTGCACGTACTTGGTCACGGCCTGCACACGGTGCGCGCGCTCGGCCGCGCTGGCATGGTCGGCCAGATGGCGCTCGTGCAGGGCCAGCCAGTGCTGGCGCAGGCTGGACAGCATGCCCATGGCATACACCGTTTCGGCGTTGCGCAGCTTGCCCTGCAGGTAGTTGGTGGATTCGGCCAGGCTGGCTTGGGCCTGTTCATGCGGGCGCACCGTGTAGCGGTGGCCAACCACGGCCACGGTGAACATCACCGCCGCGCAGGCCACCGCCGTCCAGCCCAGCCACGGGTGCATCAGGAAGAGCACTGCGATGTACACCACCGTCCAGGGTGCATCCATCATCGCGAAGGCGCCATTGCCGGTGAGGAACTGGCGCAGGTTGGTCAGGTCGCCGAACGACTGCAGCGGATTGCGGCCGGCACCACCCAGGCTGGCCTCGAAGCTGCTGCGGAAAACGGCCGAATTGAGCGTTTCGTCGAACCGGGCCCCAGCCCGCACCAGCAGCCGCGAGCGCAGCCATTCGGCGAAGGCCATGGTGAGGAAGAACAGCACCATCACCGCCGACAGCACCAGCAACGTGACCTCGCTGCCGCTGACCAGCACGCGGTCGTACACCTGCATCATGTACAGGGTGGGCGTGAGCATCAGCACGTTGGCGAAGAAGCTGAACACCGCCACCCAGGCCAGTTCACGCTTGAACAGCGCCAGCGTGCGGCCCAGCAGGCTGCGCTGAAAAAATCTGCCGCCCGTCGCCACGGGGGCCGATGCCCGCGCGGCGCTGCGCGAGCCGGTTGCGGCGCCGGTCAGCGCCTGTGTCGTCGTGGCGTTCATGCGGCACCCCCGGGCAGCGCGGCGCGCGGGGCGGCCGCCTGGCGGGCAGCCTCCATCTGCGCGCGCGCCTGTTCATTGGCCTTCTTCAAGGCGGCCAGCACCTCGTCTCGCGGGCCGAAGAAGGCGGCCTGGCCGTCATTCATCACCAGCAGCTTGTCGAAGGCGGGCATGAGCGTGGTGCGGTGGGTGATGGCCACCACGGTGGCGCCGCGCGACTTGAGCACCTGCAGCATCTGCAGCAGCGCCTTCTCGCCGGCCTCGTCGAGGCTGGAATTGGGCTCATCGAGCACCAGCAGGCGAGGCTCACCGTAAACCGCGCGAGCCAGGCCCAGGCGCTGGCGCTGGCCACCCGACAGCACCGCGCCGTCAGTGCCGATGCGGGTCTCGTAGCCCTGCGGCAGCGCCTCGATCACGTCGGCCATTCCGACCAGCTCGGCGGCAGCGCGCACACGGTCGATGTCGACATCGCCGAAGCGGGCGATGTTCTCGGCCACGGTGCCGTCGAACAGCTCCACCGTCTGCGGCAGGTAGCCGACGTGGGGCCCGAGCTCGTCTTTCTTCCAGGCGTGCACGTCGGCACCGTCCAGGCGCACCTTGCCGCCAGCGGCCGGCCAGATGCCCATCAGCAGGCGGGCCAGCGTGCTCTTGCCGCAGGCCGACGGGCCGATCACACCGACCACCTCGCCCGGCCGGGCCGCAAAGCTGATGCCCTTGAGGATGGGCAGCGGGCTGCCCGGTGCACCGGCCAGTACGGCCTCGACGCTGAGCTGCCCCTTGGGCGCGGGCAGCGGCATGTGCGCGTCGTTCTCGGGTGGCTTGCCCAGCAAGGCATCGAGCCGGCCGTAGGCATCGCGCACGCCCACCACCAGCCGCCACTGCCCCACCAACTGGGCCAACGGCTGGAGTACGCGGCCACCGAGGATGGAGGCGATGATGAGCATCGCGGCCCCGCCCCAGAGGTTGTTGTAGAGCATCAACCAGCAGGCGGCGCCCAGCAGCATGGAGCTTTGCATGGTCTGCACCAGGCGCGCCAAGGTGGCGCTCAGTCCACCGTAGTCCGACGCCTCGGCCTGCCGGGCCAGGAACCGGCGTTGCAGGCGCATCCAGCGGGCGTGGATCGCACCGAGCATGCCCATGGACTCGATCACCTGCGAGTTGCCCAGACTGGAGGCGGCATAGGTCTGCGCCTGAATGGATGCGCGCTGGGCCTCGGTCAGCAGCGGCATGGTGCGCCGCTCGGTCAGCAGCGCCAGCAGGGCCTGAAGCCCGGCGCCGGTCAGGGCCAGCAGGCCCAGCCACGGGCTGATGGCGAACAGCAGCGCCAGGCAGATCAAGGCAGCGGGGGTGTCGAGCACCGCGGTGACCGCCGGCGTGGAGACGAAGTCGCGCAGCGTGCGCAGGTCGGTGAAGGGTTGCGTGGTGCCGCCGGGCTGGCGCCTGAGGTTGGCCTCGAAGGCCACATCGAACAGGCGCGCCCGCAGCCTGCCGTCGATCGCCTCGCCGGCCTTGTGCAGCAACCGCGCGCGCACGACGTCCAGCAGCTCGAGCACCACGTACACACCCAGCACCATCACCAGCAGCCAGCCCAGGGTGGCGGCGTTGCGGCTGTTGAGCACGCGGCCATACACCTCGAACATGAACCACGATGGTGTGAGCATGAGCAGGCCGGTGACCACGCTCAGCCAGCCGGCCTGGGCCCAGCGCGGGCGTTGCTCGCGCATCACGCCTTGCAAAAAGGTTGCCGCCGCGGCGGCCTTGGGTTGCGGTGCACTCATGGGGCGTGACTCGGAAGGTGGGTTGCCGCCATGGCCAGTTCGGCCGGCATGGGCAGGGGCGGGTCGTCGGTGACGATCACGTATTCGGGCAGTTCGCCGTTTGCGGCGGCCTCTTCGGTGGCGGTGGGTGCGTCGCCGACTTCGGCCGGCGCCGCGAACTGAAAGCTCAGCCGGAAGCGCCCGCCCGCGCGGTCAAGCACGATCTCGCGCAGCTTTTCGGTGCGGAAGCGCTGCTCGTAGTCGGGCGTGAGATCGAGCTGGAACTTCATGCGGCCGTCGAGCGTGAACATCGATGCCTGGCCGTCCTTGATGCTCAGCGTGTGCCGATCGAAGTACACCGGCGACTGCGGCAGGAACTGCACCCGCGGCAGTGCACGATCGCCCAGCCGTCCCAGGTTGAAGGGGCTGGCCGGATGCTGATAGACGATGCGACAGGTGCGGGACACGGAATAGATGGCGTTGCAGATCATCTGCGAGCCCAGTTCAGGAAAGCGTTGGCGCAGCGGCTTGTAGGCCATGTGGTGCAGCGCCACCCGGTTCCAGCAGCGGGTGTCGCGCACAACCGGCGCCAGCGCATTGCACAGGCGCGCGAACGCGGCCTGCAGGGCGAGCAGGCGGTCT
>JABWBN010000200.1 GCA_013360485.1 Burkholderiaceae bacterium
TGCATGCGCAAGCTCCTGACCATCCTCAACGCGATGGTCAGAAGCGGCAAGCCGTGGGATCAGGCGCTTCATTTGGGTTGACGTTCAAGACGGTTGCTGGGTCGGTGATGACCTTGTGCGGGAAAGCGCCCGACCAGCCATTCGGCAGACGCCGCAGAAAGGTTACAGCCCGGCCCGCGAATACGCGGCGATGCGTCTCCCCCAGAAGTTTTCGCACGTCCGTAACCGGTTGGGCATTGCCGGCGAATCCGTGGCTGGGGAACACGTTCCAAGCACCCCCGGGCCGGCGTCGCCGGCGTTGCCTTCATCCACTTCCGCAGGAGTCCAACCCATGTCTCGTACCCAGACCACCACGTCGCAAGCTGCAGCGCTTGCCCTCGCTGTCGGCGCCGCGCTGGCCTTCGCTCAAGCGCCGGCCCACGCCCAGGCCGCCGACAAGGAGAAGTGCTTCGGGGTTGCCCTCAAGGGCAAGAACGATTGCGCAGCCGGCCCCGGCACCACCTGTGCAGGCACCAGCAAGGCGGACTTCCAGGGCAACGCCTGGAAACTGGTCGCCAAGGGCACCTGCGAGAAGACCGAGAGCAAGACCTCGCCCACGGGCTTCGGTCAGTTGAAGGAGTTCAAGGAGAAGAAGGCCTGATGGAGCGCCCGCGTTGCCAGCTGGCCAGGACATGAAACCTGCCCCCATGCCCATGAACGGCCGCAGGGCCGCGCTCGCCGGCGTGGGGCTCAAGGCCATGCACCTGCCGGCATTGATGGCGCGCGGCCCGGCGGACTTCGTCGGCGGAGCCGGCTTCCTGGAGGTACATGCCGAGAACTACATGGTCGACGGCGGCCCGATGCTCCGTCACCTGGAACAGGTGCGGGCGTCGTGGTCGTTGTCCATCCACGGCGTCGGCCTGTCGATCGGCGGCGAGGCGCCGCTGGACCGGCACCATCTGGATCTCCTGGCCGCGCTGCTACGCCGCTTCGACCCACGCTGGTTCAGCGAGCACCTGGCGTGGTCCAGCCATGGCGGACACTGGTTCGACGACCTGTTGCCCGTGGCCTACGACGAGCCCAGCCTGCAGCGGGTGTGCGCGCACATCGATCAGGTGCAGGAGCACCTGGGGCGCCGCATGCTGCTGGAGAACCCCAGCACCTACCTGAGCGTCGCATCGTCCACGATGGACGAGGCCGAGTTTCTATGCGCGGTGGTGCGCCGTACCGGCTGCGGCCTGCTGCTCGATGTCAACAACGCCTACGTCAGCGGTGTGAACCACGGCACCGACCCCTGGGCGCTGATCGCCGCGCTGCCGCCGCATGCCGTGGACGAGATCCATCTGGCGGGCTTCGCGGAGGACCACGACGGCGCGGGTGCGCGATTGCTGATCGATCACCATGGCGCGGCCATCGACGCTGCGGTGTGGGCGCTGTACGAACGCACGCTCGATCGGCTGGGTCCGGTGCCGACCCTGATCGAACGCGACAACGACGTACCGGCGTTCCACGTGCTCGAGGCCGAGGCGCAGCGCGCACTCGAGGCGCAACGGCGCTTTCAGAACTGCGAGGTCGCGGGATGAGGCGCACTGAACAGGAGCTCATGTCCAGGTCCGGCCCATCGCCGCACGCAGCTTTCGCCGCCGCGCTGCTGGACCCCGCGGCCCCGGTGCCGGCGGGCCTGGTAGCCTGGAACGGCTCTGACCCTGCAGCGCGTTTCGCGGTCTATCGCAACAACGTGGTGCACGCCCTGATCACGGTGCTGAGCGACACGTTTCCGGTCGTGCGCGAGCTGGTGGGGGAGGACTTCTTTCGCGCGATGGCGCAGCGCTTCATCGTCGCGCACCCGCCCACCTCGGCGCTGATGCACCGCTATGGCGAGGCTTTCCCGGCGTGGCTGAACGGATTCGAGCCTGCGGCCGCTCTGGGCTACCTGCCGGACCTCGCCCGGCTGGAGCTGGCACGGCTGCGTGCCTTCCACGCAGCCGACGCGACGGCCATCGATGCGCAGCAGCTCGCCGATGCACTGCGCGAACCCGCGCAGCTGGCAGGCACGCTGCTGCAACTGTCGCCGTCATTGACCGCGCTGGCTTCCGCGCATCCGGTGGTCTCACTGTGGGAAGCCCACCAATGGGATGAGACCCGGCGTGATGCGCGACTGGCCGACATCGACCTCGGGCTCGCAGAGTCGGCGCTCGTGTTCAGGGTCGGCGACGACGCCCTGGTGCTCGGAACCCCGCGCGACGACGTGGCGTTGGCGCTGGCGCTGGCGGCCGGTGCGCCGCTGGGACATGCCGTGTCCGAACACCCTGCAGCCGACCTCGCCCGACTGCTCGGCCTGCTGCTGGAGCACGGCCTCGTGGTCGGGGTGGTCGGCGCCAGTGCAACTACCTCGACATGAACCCTCCTCCCCATAGACACCCAAAGAGCTCGGACATGGCCACACAGACTGCTCGCAGCCCCGACGACGGCCCATGGATCCGCCACGCAAGCGCTGCTGCCCGTGCGGCGATGGGCCGAATCCCGGAATCGGTCATCGCCCTGCTGGGGCGCTTCTCCATCGCCGCCGTGTTCTGGAAATCCGGCCAGACCAAGATTGAAGGACTGTCGATCGACATCGTGGCTGGAGCCTTCGAGTTCGGCGCCCCACGTCTGTCTGCATCGGCTGTCGATCTGTTTCGGGACGAGTACCGCCTTCCCGTGCTGTCACCGGAACTGGCAGCGCTGCTGGCCACCTGGGGGGAGCATCTGTTGCCTGCGATGCTGCTGTTGGGCCTGGGCACGCGGTTCGCGGCGCTCGGGCTGCTGGTGATGACGGGCGTCATCCAACTGTTCGTCTACCCGGCGGCCTATCCGACACACGGGGTGTGGGCGGCGGTCTTGCTGTGGCTGTTGGTGCGAGGCCCCGGCGTGGTGTCGCTGGATCGTCTGTGGGCACGCCGGCTGCGAGGTTCGATCCCGCACCGGCCCCGCTGACCGGTCTGCGCGACGGTGCAGGCAACGCCTGACGTGTCGAAGACATGCAAGCCATGACCGCCCTCGGCAACCTCGCCGCTGATGGCACTGTCGGCACAATGCCGTGGCCTCTTGCCGGATCCGGCCTCGTCGGCCGACAAGCTCGGGCAGGTGGCACCGCAAGGAACCCGCGCCACCAGATGCCCGCCGACGCCCGATCCGATGACTTCGAGTCGACGCTGAAGCCCTTGTGGCTGCGCGCGCAGACTGGAGATGAAGCGGCTTACCGCCAGGCCCTGGGCTTGCTGGCGGGCCGCCTGCGCGGATACCTGCGGCGGCGCCTTGCAGCCTTCCCGGACGAGGTGGAGGACCTGGTCCAGGAGACCTTGCTGGCCCTGCACCTGCAGCGCGGTACCTACGACCCGGCGCTGCCTGTCAGTGCCTGGGCCGTGGCCATCGCGCGGCACAAGCTGGTGGACCTGTGGCGGCGGCGTGGGAGGCGCGACGATCGGCACGAGGCGATCGACGATGTCGATGAACGGCTGCTGGCCAGCGACCCTGGAGATGGCGGCGCGCGCCGCGACCTGGAGATCTTGCTGCAGGAACTCCCCCAGGCCCAACAGATGGCCATCGTGCTGACGAAGCTCGAAGGTCTTTCGGTGGCCGAGGCCGCCACTCGGACGGGCGCGTCGGAATCGGCCATCAAGGTCCAGGTGCACCGCGGTCTCAAGCGTCTGGCCGCCTTGGTGATGCAAGAGCCTCCGCCATGACTTATCGCAGACAGGAATCAGATCCATGAAGACCGACACGCTGATCGACATGCTGTCGCGGGACGCCGGTCCGGCGCCGCGCGCGCTGGCCGCGCGACGCCTGTCACCCGCCGCACTGGCTGGCTTGCTGGTGAGCGCGGCGGTCGCCATCGCCTGGTTCGGGGCGATACCGTCGTCGATGTTCGAGACATGGGTGCCCTGGATGAAGATCGCCTATGCCGGCTCGCTCGCCTTGGCGGCAGGTTGGCTCACGGCACGGTTGTCGCGCCCGGCGGCGCCCGTGCAGCAGGCCAGGCGCGCCACCCTGCTGGTTATCGGGCTGATGGCCGCGATCGGCGGCGCATCGCTGTGGTCGGCGGCACCCGATGGTCTGCCGCAGGCACTGCTCGGCGACTCGTGGCTGACCTGCCCGTGGCGTGTTCTGCTGTTGTCCTTGCCTGCGCTGGCGGCAGCGTTCTGGGCGGTGCGAGGGATGGCGCCCACCCGACCACGGGCGGCCGGATTTGCAGCGGGCCTGCTGGCAGGGTCAGTCGGCGCCGTGGGCTACTCGCTGGCCTGCCCCGAAGCGTCACCTGCGTTCGTGGCGACGTGGTACACGCTGGGAATCCTCATGACGGGTGCGGTGGGGGCAGTGCTGGGGCCGCGCTTCTTGCGTTGGTGACAACAGACAGAAGATCGTTGGTCGCATGTGCTGGCTTTGGCTGAGCGACAGAGGTTCGGCGCACCCGAAATGAATTGGCTGGGGATGCAACCGGTATAGCCCAGCCGACAACATGATCTGCGCGAACCGCAGTTCGACGACACTGCATCCGGCCGAGCTGTCCGCTGAAAACTGGTTGACATCAGCGACAAGCCGCGGAGTGTGCAGGTGGTCTGCAAACCCGCCCGGCCCCACCTCAAGCCCGCCTGGCCCTACCGTCCTTCATACCGACAAACGGACCGACGACCAGACTGGATGAGCTGCGAGAGTACTCGGCGTGGCCATTCGGACGATCGCTGTTGATGATTCAGACGCATCATCAACGAGCCTTGCAACCCATTGATTCATATAGATTTTTTCTCGCCTGTCATTCCCACTCGATCGTCGCCGGCGGCTTGCTGCTCACGTCGTAGGTGACGCGGTTGATGCCGCGCACCTCGTTGATGATGCGGCTCGAGACCTTCTTCAGCAGCGCGTAGGGCAGCTCGGCCCAGTCGGCGGTCATGAAGTCGCTCGTCTGCACGGCGCGCAGCGCGACCACGTGGTCATAGGTGCGGCCGTCGCCCATCACGCCGACGCTCTTGACGGGCAGGAAGACGGCGAAGGCCTGGCTCGTCAGGTCGTACCAGCTCTTGCCGCTGGCCGGGTCGATGGTGGCGCGCAGCTCGTCGATGAAGATCGCGTCGGCGCGGCGCAGCAGGTCGGCGAACTCGCGCCTGACCTCGCCGAGGATGCGCACGCCCAGGCCCGGGCCCGGGAAGGGATGGCGGTAGACCATCTCCGGCGGCAGGCCGAGCGCCACACCCAGCTCGCGCACCTCGTCCTTGAACAGGTCGCGCAGCGGCTCCAGCAGCTTCAGCCCCAGCGTCTGGGGCAGGCCGCCGACGTTGTGGTGGCTCTTGATCGTCGTCGCCTTCTTGGTCTTGGCGCCGCCAGACTCGATGACGTCCGGGTAGATCGTGCCCTGTGCCAGCCATTTGGCGTTCGGCAACTTCCTGGCCTCGCGCTGGAAGACTTCGACGAACTCGCGGCCGATGATCTTGCGCTTGGCCTCGGGGTCGCTGACCCCGGCCAGGCACGAAAGGAACTCGGCGCTCGCGTCGACGTGCACGACCTTCGCGTGCAGCCGGCCGGCGAACATCTCCATCACGAGCTGCGCCTCGTTCAGGCGCAAGAGGCCGTGGTCGACGAAGACGCAGGTGAGCTGGTCGCCGATGGCGCGGTGGATCAGCGCCGCGGCGACGCTCGAATCGACGCCACCCGACAGCCCCAGGATCACCTCTTCGCTGCCGACCTGCGCGCGGATCGCCGCCACCGCCTCGGCGATGTGGTCGCGCATCACCCAGTCGGCGCGCGCGCCGCAGATGCCGAGCACGAAGCGCTCGAGCAGCGCGCGGCCCTGCCGGGTGTGCGTGACCTCGGGGTGGAACTGCACGCCGTAGAAGCGGCGCGCCTCGTCGGCCATGCCGGCGATCGGGCAGCTCGGCGTGCTGGCCATCAGCTTGAAGCCCGGCGGCAGTTCGGTGACCTTGTCGCCGTGGCTCATCCAGACCTCGAGCATGCCGTGGCCCTCGGGCGTGGCGCGGTCCTGGATGCCTTCGAGCAGCCTGGTGTGGCCGCGCGCACGCACCTCGGCGTAGCCGAACTCGCGCTGCGTCGACGCCTCGACGCGCCCGCCCAGCTGCACGGCCATCGTGAACATGCCGTAGCAGATGCCGAGCACCGGCACGCCGAGCTCGTAGACGACCGGCGGCGCGCGCAGCTCGTGTTCTTCGTAGGTGCTGGCGTGGCTGCCGGAGAGGATCACCCCCACCGGCGCGAAGGCGCGGATGAACTCGGCGCTCACGTCGTTGGGGTGGATCTCGCAGTAGACGTGCGCTTCGCGCACGCGGCGCGCGATGAGCTGCGTGACCTGCGAGCCGAAGTCGAGGATCAGGATCTTGTCGTGGTTCATTCGTTGCTCGGCTTCACGGCGCGACCGGGCTGCCGGCGGCGGCCACCGGTTCGGCGGCGTGGCGGCTGAAGAAGCGCACCGCCAGCACGACGGCGGCCACCATCAGCGCCGCCGACACGTACAGCGGCAGCCCGAGCAGCCAGTCGTCGGCCGGGCGGTGCGACACCCAGCGCAGCAGCTCCAGGCCGATCACCGGCGCGATCACCGCCATCAGGCTGTTCAGCGACGACACCGCGCCCATCGTCTGCCCCTGCGTGCGCGCGTCGGCGGCGTTGGAGACGATGCTCTGCACCGCCGCGTTGGACATGCCGCCGAGCAGGTTGAACGCGATGATCGCGTACATCATCCACGCCGCTGTCGCCAGACCAAAGGCCGCGTAGGCCAACGCGCCCGAAATCATGCTGACGACCGCGAGGCGCCGCGCACCAAACCGCTTCAACGCGGGCTTGAGCAGCAGCCCCTGCGAGATCGCCGACACGACGCCCACCGCGAACAGCGACCAGCCGACCTCGCCCGGCCCCCAGCCGAAGCGGAACTTCGTGTACAGCACCCACGTCATGTGCAGGATGAATTGCGCCAGGCCCGCCAGCGCGATCACCCACACCAGCGCGCCGACGCCCTTGAGCGCCGCCAGCCCGCGCAGCGCGGCCCACGGGTTGGCGCGCCGCCACTCGAACGGCCGACGCCGCTCGGCCGGCAGCGACTCGGGCAGCACGAACCAGCCGTACAGGCCGTTGACGAGCGCCA
>JABWBN010000201.1 GCA_013360485.1 Burkholderiaceae bacterium
GCCTCGCCCCGGCCGCGGCGGCGCGCAGACGAGCACGAACCCTGCCCACAGCCCCAGCGCCAGCGCCTGGTTCAGGAACGTCGGCGAAGGCGAGAGGTTGTAGGCGAGCAGCGAGGGCGCGGCAGCGGCGAGGGTGGCGAGCCATGCGCGGGGCAGGCCGATGTTGCTGCCTGCAACGCGGGCGGGGTCGACTGGGGTTCCTGACAAGCGCGTGCCAATGACGGACGAGGCGCGGATGCTACCCGCGGCGCGTGCAGCATCTGCTGCGCCGCTTGGGCGCCGCTGGTCAGCAGCTGCATCGCCTAGAGTCGGCCGCCTCGAAGCGATACGAGTCTGCCGATGAGCAAGCGCCTGGCGATCCTGTACCCGCTCTTTGCGCTGTCGGGTTTCAGTGGCCTCGTCTACGAATCCGTCTGGTCGCACTACCTTAAGCTGTTCGTCGGGCACGCCGCGTACGCACAGACGCTGGTACTGGCCGTATTCATGGGCGGAATGGGGCTGGGGGCCTGGCTTGCCGAGCGCTATGGCAGGCGTTGCCGCAACCTGCTGTGGGCGTATGCCGCGGTGGAAGGCCTGATCGGCTTGTCGGGGCTGGCCTTTCACGGCGTCTTCGATCGCGTCACTGACTGGGCCTATGCGAGCGTGATGCCGACGTGGTGCGCCGCACAGGGCGTTTGCGCGGCGCAGTGGTTGGTGGCTGGCGCCCTCATCCTGCCGCAATCGGTGATGTTGGGCGCGACGTTCCCGTTGATGACCGGCGGCGTGTTGCGCCTGGCGCCCGAGTCGCCTGGCCGCAAGCTCGCGTTGCTGTACTTTCTCAACAGCCTCGGTGCGGTGGCCGGCGTGTTGGGCAACGGCTTCGTGCTCGTGCCAACCTTCGGCCTACCCGGGTCCTTGCTGACGGCAGGGCTCATGAACATCGGCTTGGCGGTGGCCGTCTACTTCGTCGGCAAACCAGCCAGTGCGACCCCGACTGCGCCCGCCGTGGCCTCGGCCGTGGCCGGCGGCGCCTGGCCCATGCCGCTGCTTGCCGTCGCACTCCTGACGGGCCTTTCGTCCTTCATCTACGAGGTCGTGTGGATCCGCATGCTGTCGATGGTGCTGGGCAGCGCCACGCACTCGTTCGAGATCATGCTGGCCAGCTTCATTCTTGGGCTCGCTCTGGGAGCGCTGTGGATTCGCCGCCGGATTGACCAGGCGCGGCACACGCTGGTCATGCTCGCCGCCGCGCAGCTCGCAATGGGTGCGTTCGCGCTTCTGACGCTGCCCCTTTACAACCAGACATTCGAACTCATGGCGTGGCTGATGGCCGGGCTGGCGCGCAGCCAGCCCGGATATGCGCTACTCACCGTCGCGCAGACGGCGATCGCGCTGGTGGTGATGCTGCCGGCGACGTTCTGTGCCGGCATGACGCTGCCGCTCATCACCTACCACCTCTACCGCCGCGGCAGCGGCGAGCGGGCGATCGGGCAGGTGTATGCGGCCAATACGCTCGGCGCGATCGCTGGCGTATTGTTGACAGTGCACTGGCTGATGCCCGCCTTGGGGCTTGCTCATGCCATTGCTGTGGGCGCAGCCATCGATGTCGCGCTAGGCATCGCGTTGCTGTGCCCGCGGCAAAACCGGCCGTCCAATGCGGCGGCCATGGCCGCCGTCGCGGCCCTGGCGCTGCTCGTGGCGGCGCCGATGACGTTCCGCTTCGATCCGATGCGCATGAGCGCGAGCGTCTTTCGCCTCGGCCGTCCGGTGCAGGACGCGCGCTCGGAGATCCCGTTTTCAGTCGACGGCAAGA
Organism: Burkholderiaceae bacterium; assembly: GCA_013360485.1. GTDB lineage: Bacteria > Pseudomonadota > Gammaproteobacteria > Burkholderiales > Burkholderiaceae_C > Pseudaquabacterium. The sequence continues at coordinate 1,793 of JABWBN010000201.1, forward strand.
CCTCCACGGTGCATCTTGTGCGGCATGCGAACGGCATGGCTTCGGTGTCGACGAACGGCAAGAGTGACGGTGCTGTGCAGATGGTCGCCGGCGGCCCGCCCGCCTCCGACGAGACGACGATGTCGCTGCTCGGCGCGCTGCCGCTTGCCTACAAGCCGAAGGCGGCCCATGTGGCCTCCATCGGCTTCGGAACCGGCATGACCAGCGCCACGCTGCTCGGCTCGCCGCACCTCGAGCGGCTGGACACGATCGAGATCGAGCCGGCGATGGTCGAGGCGGCGCGCTACCTGCAACCGGTCAATGCGCTGGCCTTCACGGATCCGCGGCATCGCATCGTCTTCGACGATGCGCGGTCGTACTTCTCGCGCGGCGGGCTCGTCTACGACGTGATCGTTTCGGAGCCCTCCAACCCCTGGGTCAGCGGTGTGGCGAGCCTGTTCACGGAGGAGTTCTATGCCCGCGTACGGCGCCATCTGAAGGACGACGGGCTCTTCGTGCAGTGGGTGCAGGTCTACGAGATCACACCGGAGCTCGTGGGGTCGGTGTTTGCCGCGCTGAAGAAGACCTTTGCGGTGTTCGAGGTCTACGTCGGCGCGCCGGGCGATCTGATCATCGTGGCGCCGGCGTCGGGGCAAATGCCGCAGCGCACCGATGCACCGCTCGCTATGCCATCCGTGCAGGCGATGCTCGCGCGGTCGGGCCTGCACAGTGGCGATCGGGTTGCCATGCACCGCCTGGGCGACCAGCGTACGCTCCTGCCGCTTCTCGCCGGCCCGGGCTCCGCGGCCAACTCCGACTACTTCCCGATCGTCGACCTGTCGGGGGCCAAGGCGCGCTTCCTTCGAGCCGATGCCAGCGAGCTGACCCGCCTGAATGCACTGGAAACGCCGGTGATGCGCGGGCTCGACGGGTCGGCCCCGATCGGATACGAAGGCAGCCCTCCCGAAGGCGGCAATGTGGAGGAACGCCAGCTCCCCTATGTTCGCGCCAAGCAGTGGGTTGCCTTCATGCGTGACGGCAGCCTGCCGCCGCGCGAACGCAGTGTGCTCAGAGATCTCGACAGGGTGCTGCACGTGCGGGCACGGCTGATCGGGTGTCGGACATCGACTTCCTTCGAACAGTCGCCCTGGGAGGGCGTGGTCCGATTCGCGACGGAGACCATTCCGTTCCTTGCGCGCGACGAGTCAGCGGCGATGTGGCGTCTGGTCAGGGAGTCGGCCTGCGCACGGACGGCCAGTGCCAGCCAGCGCCAATGGATCGAGATGTTCGATGAGCTGGCAAGCGACCGCTGGGAGGAGGCCGGCGCGCTGGCCGAACAACTGCTCGTGCACGGCGACACCCGGGGGGCCCTTCAGCTGGTCGTGTTGGCGCAGGTGGCCACGGTGGCTCACCTGCGCGGCAAGCGAGCGGCGCAAGCGGCGGAGGTTCTCGAAGCAGCCTTGCGCCGGTTGGCGCCGCTCGAACGGCAGGCCGTCTGGGCGCGCTTGCTCTCGTCGCAGGTGGCAGCCGCTGGCGCTACGGCGATGCCGGCACGCTGAAACGGTCGCAGGGTTCGAAGTCCATGGCGCGCAGGGGCGGTTCGTGCATTTGCCGCTCGGCCCAGAACTCGCGTACCGCCTCGACGACAAATGGCGGGTGAATCCTGCAAAGCACCGAAAGCACGCTGCGTGCTTCGCCCAACTGGCCATTCATGACCAGTGCGAAGGCCAACCGTTGCAGCGCGGGCGCGTAGGTGTAGCGGCGCGCGACATCGCGCAGCAGCTGCAGTTCCTGCTCGGGCATGTCAGGCCGCAGCTTCAGACGCGATGCGTCGTGGTAGGCCTTCCAGCCGCGCAGCAGATGCACGTCGGGCGAGCTCAGCTGCTCGAGACGAACGGCGCCGATGCGTGCCTGGGCGAAACGCAGCCGACGCAGAGCTTCTTCGGTATGCATGTACTCGACGCCAATCCACGCCAGCATGCCGGCGAGCGCGAGTCCGGGCGCCCACAGCGAGGCGGGTGAGGCCGAAGGTCGAATCCAAGCACTATCGCGTTGGGGATCATGGAGCAAACCAATCAGGAAACCTGCCGGCAGAAGGAAGTACGTGTAGTGCAGCGGGTATTCGAGCAACGCATGCACGAGAAGCGCCAGCAGCCCTGCCCACAGGAACCAGGTGGGGCCGTCGCGGCAGAGGCGCAGTCCGCGCACGATCCACACCAGCAACAGAGCGACCATGGCGACTGCGATGGGGGCGCCTGCGTAGACGGCAAGGTCCAGCGCCAGGTTGTGGCCATGCAGGATGTTCTCGCCGCTGGCCGCATGGCCTGGCGCGAGCGCGAACTGGGCATGGCTCACTTGGTTGAAGCCGTAGCCGACGAGCGGCGCGCGCGTGACGGCATCGGCCAGCAGTTCCCAGTGCATGAGGCGTGTACCCGCCGCCGTGCGCAAGGGTGGCGTTGCGTCGCCGGCGAGCGGGTCAAGTTGCCACATCGTCTGCAGTGGGCCTTGGGTCAGGACGACCGCCACGAAACCTGCCAGACCGGCCAGCGGCGCCCATGGCGCCACGCGAAGGCCGGCGCGCCGATGAAGCAGCAGGCAGCCGAGCGTGAGTAGCACGACGAACACCCACCCGGTGCGCGACTGTGTGATGGCGATGCCCCATCCAAGCCATGTCAGCGTCAGCCCACAAGCGAAGGCGCCGATGCGCCGGACCTCATGCCAGCGCAGCGTGCCGGCAACGGCCAGCGCAAGCACCGATGCCAGGTGGTTGGGTTGCCCGAGGTTGGCGTGCGGCCGATTCCGCGGCGGGAGGTGCTCGAGCCACTCGCCCACCGAAGGCAAGTCGAGCCACTGCACGGTGGCCATGCCTGTGGCCAGGATGCCGGCGGCGACGAATGATGCAGTCAGCGCTTCGACGAACTGGCTGCCGATCGTGCTGCGCGCACTGGCGGCGAGACTGGCGCCGACCGTGACGGCGAGTGCAAAACCCAGCAGGTAGCACGATGGCAGCAGCGCGTCATCGAGGAACCGGATCTGGCCCGCGGCGAACTGCAGCCATGGCACGGCGGCCAGCCCCAGGGCCGCCAGGGCGATGAAGGGCCAGCGCGCCGGCGCCCTTGCCTGAGCGACGGCGGCACAAAACATCAGCCCGGCCAGCGCTGCGACGAACTCCTGCTGGAACAGCGGCCAGGGCAGGTAATGACCCGGCAGCAGCCATGCGAGCGTAAGCAGCAGGCCGCCGAGGATGACGGCTAGCGACAGGGCGGCCGAGAGCGGGAATCGAGCGGTCGAAGTCAATCGGGGGCTTCTTTCGGCGCGCAGAAACGACAAGGGCCCCACCCGGGGCCCTCCTTCGTGCGTCCTTCGACGCGGTCGAGGTTACTTGCAGCTCGACGGGCGGTACTTCTGGTCGATCGAGCCGGCGCAGGTCCAAGAGATCTGGCCGTTGGACGGCGTGCTCGGCGTCAGCGTGATCGTCTGGGCGTTGATGGCCGGGTCGCCCTGCGCGGTCGCGGTGATGAGCGTGCCGTTCCAGGTCACGCCGCTGACGTACTTGGACGCCTGCGACTCAACCGTGAACGTGTTCGGCGGCAGCGCGCCGCTGGCGTTCACGTACTCCGCGATGTTCGTCTTTGCCGACGACGCCGCCAGGATGACTTCGGAAACCTTGGCGCGAACCGTGTAGTCGCGGTACGCCGGCAACGCCACGGCGGCCAGGATGCCGATGATCGCCACGACGATCATCAGTTCGATCAGGGTGAAACCTTGCTGGACACGACGCTTCATGTGGGGGCTCCTTGGTGAGGGCAGTGATGTGATGCAGAAGACAGCCTGTCGAACGCACGAGTCGTGCCACGCGCCGCCCCCCGACCAGGGCGTGATCAAGCGCACGACCTCTGACCAATCCCGTCAGTCGACCGGGGTTCTCGACCGCCGGTTTTGTCAGGGGTGACAGGAAATGTCAGTCCCCGGGCGGGGACATCGCGCGCCGCTCAATCCGCCAGCGTCAGCACCTGCCCCGACCGCAACGCCGACAGGCGGTGCACGCCGTTCAGCGCCGAGACTTCGGCCATCACGGCTTCGGTTTCGCCGGGCTTGATGTGCGTGATGTATACGTCGGTGGCGGCCGGCAGCCGCGCCAGCTCCCGGCCGAGCAGTGCCGGGCACATGTGGCCGCTGATGCCGGCCAGCTCGCGCTCGTCGTCGCCGAAGGCGGTCTCGATGACCAGTGCTTTCACGCGCAAGGTCGCCAGCCGCTCCCACAGCTTTGGGTTCGGCCCGGTGTCGCCGGTGAAGACCCACGCGCCCTCGCCGCCGTGCACGGCGTAGCCGACGGCGGGCACGGTGTGCGCGGCGCTCAACACTTCGATGCGGCGGCCGGCAACCTCGACGACCTGGCCGACCTCGATGGCGCGAAACGCCAGCACTGGCGCGTCCGCCGAGGGCAGGCGGGTGAAGTCGGGCCAGATGACGCCGTTGAGCACGTGCAGCTTCAGCGCCGCGATCGTCGCCGGCAGCGCGTGCACCAGCACCGGCGGACGGTGGCTCGCCGCGCGCTTGCGCGTCACGCTGTCGGCCAAGAGGCCGATGGCCAGCACGTGGTCGAGGTGCGAGTGGGTGACGAAGATGTGATCGACACGCGCCATCTCGTCGAGCGTGAGGTCGCCGACGCCCGTGCCCGCGTCGATGAGCACGGCGTCGTCCAGGAGGAATGAGGTGGTGCGGCTGCCGGCCGCAATGGAGCCGGAGCAGCCGAGGACACGGATCTGCATGGATCAGGAACGCCGAAGAACGGGCGCCATGCTCGCCGCAGCCGGCGTGGCCGGCAAGGCACGCGTGCCCACTCCGTGCCCAATCGGGCCTAGGGGATTCACGGGGGCGGGTATGACGTGAAAAAGCGCCGCTGCCTTGAGCCGCGGCGCTTTGTCGTGGGGCGCCGGTGCCGACGCCGACGCGCGGGTGCCCGCCTCAGCGGTAGATGAACTGCATCTGCGTGCCGGCGAGCTCGATTACGTCGCCGTTGCGCAGCGGCACCGAGTCGCCGACCAGCGGCGCGCCGTTGATGCTGGGCCGTTGCGCGCCTTCGACGTGCGCGAACGAGTAGCCGTTGGGGCGCTTGGTGATCGAGGCGACCTGCACGCCGGGCTTGCCGACGGTGGTGACGACCTTCGTCAGCGCCACTTCGCGGCCGGCGGCGGCGCCGTTGAGCACCTTGATGACGGCGGCCGGCAGCGCCGCCGGCGGCG
>JABWBN010000202.1 GCA_013360485.1 Burkholderiaceae bacterium
AAGGCGGCAACATCACCGTGCAGTGCCCCGGCACCATCACGGTGCTGGCGGGGCACAAGAGCTTCTTGGCGCCGGGGGTGGTGAACTATGCGTTGCCGCTGATGCCGCGACAGGTGTGCAACGACTGCTTGCTGAAGGCGCGGGCCAGCGGCGCGCCGTTTGCGGTGCGGTAATGCAGCGGGCATCGTTTACGTCGGCTGTGGCAGCGCGCATGGGCAGCGATGCAGCAGCAGGGCGCTTGCGCTACCTGTTGCTGGACGGTGCGGCGCTTCAGCCTCGCGAGCTTCGCACGGCGCGATTCATCGGTGGGCAATGGACGAATGTGCTAACGCTGGAACGGGTGGATCCGGCCGCACCCGGCGTTCCGGCCGATCACGCCTCGCCGTGGTTGGTGTCGCTCCCGGGGCGCGCGGCATCGCGCGCCTGGCTGGGCCAGTGGGCGACCTTCTCCCACACATGGCAATACGCGAACGCGCTAACCTACATGGAGTGCGGGCTGGACCACGACGAGTGGGCGCGCTGCCTGCACCAGCGGCTCGATGCCAAGCTGCAGATGGACCTGCCGGTGGTGCTGCGCTACTTTGATACCCGCATCGCAGCCGCGCTGCCGGATGTGCTTGCACCGGATCAGCGCAACTGGCTGTTCGGTTCGGCTGCGAGCTGGCTGGTGTGCGACCGAGCCGGCATGGCGCAGGAACTGGCATCTCAGAAGCCCACAAACACTGCGGTGGCCGTGCAGCCTCCTCTGCAGCTTGTGCCCGAGCAGGAGGAAGCACTCATGCGCGCAGCGGAGCCGGACGCAGTGATCGACGCCTTGCTCGAGCGTGAGCATGCCCAATTGATGGAGCGCTCGCCGCCGAAGCAGTTCAGCCTGATCAGCGACCTCGTTGCTCAGGGACGTGCGTTGGGCCTGCGCGCGTTGCCCGACCTGATTGGGTATTGCATTGTTGCGCTGGAACTCGGGGCAGACTTCTCGAAAAAGGACCCCTGGCGCGCAGCGCTGGCTGAGGTGAGTGCCGGGCGGGTGCGATTCGCCGAGTGCGTGGCAAAGGTGGCGCAGGATGTGGAATGACTTTCTTGGTGCAAGACGGATGGGAAGTGCGAGACAACCCCGTTGCAGAAGGCCGACAAAGCATGCCGGGACTCGGTGCGGACGCAGTGAGGCGGCGACGTTCGTGAGCCGTGTTTCCCCGTTGCCTGCCCTCGTCGTACTGGCCAGCATCGCCCTGGCGGGCTGCACGCGCGATCCCTCCATCGCCCGAGCGGCGCCCGCGCCCGCACCGGCGCAGGCGGCGTCGGCCGATCAGCCCATGTTGATTCGGGGGCTGGCGATCGAGGGCTACAACTACACCGATACAGGAATCGGCCACTTCAACGTCGGCTACGCCGGTGGGGGAAACATCGCGGTGAGCTCGCCGACGTCAGGCGGTGGCGGCACCACCTGCTGCGTTCGGGTGTTTCTGCATGGCCCGCCGCCTCCGCCCAAATACAGGGTCGAGTGGACGCGTGACGGCGACACCTGGTGCACGCAAGACGTGGAGGTGACGGGGCCGATACCCGCCGATCCGGGCTACATGGAAGTGCACTTCTACCGCGATGGCCACATCGAGCTGGCGGTTTCGGAGATGCCAGCGCCACCCCGGTTGAAGCTGGAGCAAGCGCATGACAACAGCCGGCATGAGGACGAGCGGCTGAACGTCAACAACGATGCTGTCTATTCGAGGTGCAGGCTTGGCTACTGATCGCGAGATTCACACGCTGCTGTCGCAGCGCCATGGCGCACTGGGCTTCGCAGCCGACGCCACGTCATTCGGTGCGCAAGGAACCGCGCGCCCGCCCGCGCCGCCCAGCGCACTGGCCATGGCCGCCAAGGGCGGAACGGGTGGCGCAGCGGCTGCGGGCTCAGCGCCTGCACAGGGCAGTTGCCAGCAGTGCCTGGTGATCAGCGTCTTCTTCGACGGCACCGGCAACAATCTCGAGGCCGACGTCGGCACGATGCAGCACAGCAACGTCGCCCGGCTCTACCAAGCGCATCTCAAGAGTGATGACGCACTGGGCCGTTACCGTGTCTACGTCCCGGGCATCGGAACCTACTTCCGCGAGATCGGTGACGACGGGAACAACCCGTTGGGCCTGGGCCTGGGTTACATGGGCCAGGAGCGCCTGGACTGGGCGCTCGAGCAGTTCGACAAGTACCTCAAGCGGGCCGAGGCCCGGGCGCAGAACCCGACCAACAAGATCAACGACATCCGGCTGCATGTGTTCGGCTTCTCGCGTGGCGCCACCGCAGCGCGGGCCTTTGTGCGTGAGATGGCCGAACGATGTGAGGAGACGAAGGGCGTCATGCGCCTGAAGAAGGGCGGCTATCGCATCCAAGTGGCGTTCTTGGGTTTGTTCGATACGGTGGCATCGGTGGGCATGCCCATGAGTGCGAACAACACGCCGGCCGCCCGGACGGCGGGCATGCTGTCGACCGAGCAGACCACGCGCGAGCGTGCGAAGTACGGCCCGACGGGTGTATTGAAGCTGGCCTTTGGCGAACCAGGCGCCGACCCCGCGCCAGGCGACTTCGATGGGCACATGAGCTGGGCCGATGGCTTGGCTGTTCCGGCGCCGGCCCTGGTGAAGTGCTGCGTGCACATGGTGGCCGCTCACGAAGTGCGCAATTCATTCCCGCTCGACAGCGTGTTGAATGGCCGACGCTACCCGCCTTCGACCAGCGAGATGGTGTACCCAGGCGCGCACTCGGACGTGGGCGGTGGCTACCAGCCTGGCGAAGGGGCCCGCAGCCCGCACTACGGGGATGTGCTCAGCCTCGTGCCGTTGCGGGCCATGCATGCTGCGGCACTGGAGGCAGCCGTTCCGTTGATGGATCTGAACACGCTGCGGCGACAACCACTGACCATTGTTCGCTCATTCGCACTTGACCCAGAAGCCGAGAAGCAGTTCAACAATCTGGCCGCACACTACAACCATTATCGAAACGCTGTGGGAACCGGCGGGCGTGACATCGGGCGCGAACTTCTCGAACACGGTTTGTGGTACTTCCGCTGGCGCTTCTACCGCATCGCGCGCGATCAGACGGCGGCTGCCGCGGGCCAGGCCACACCGGAAGCGCACCGCATCGCGGCTGGCGAGCGGCAGTTCGCCCAGCAGCGTGACCGGATGCAGCGCGACCTTCTGCCTTTGCAGGAGCAGGCAAAGCAATCGGCCGCGAAGCTCGACAGGGTGCAGGCCGAGCTGCGTGCGGCCGAGTATCACCAGGCGCGCACGGGCCGGCCTGTATCGCCGGACCTGAGGGCCCGCGCCGCGGCGGCACGGCAGGAGTTCGACCAGGCCGAGGCCCGCTACCTGGGCGAGAAGGCCAAGCTGGACACTCAGGCGAACGACAGCACGCTGGCCGCCGAGCTGGCGGCCTATGACGCCCAACTGTTGGCCGATGCGCAAGCCATCTTGGCCCACCATGCCAAACATCCCAACCTGAAGCTGCGACCGCACTACGCGAACTTGGTGCGTGCCTATACGGACGAGTTCAAGAACGGCATGGGCTTGAGCGACCCGAAGGTGATCGCATTCTTCGACCGGTACGTGCATGACTCCTTGGCGGGCTTTGCCAAGGATGCCACCCTGCCATCGGATCCGCGGGTCGTATACGTTGGCGGCGACAACAAGCTGCTCTTTGCAGGTGTGCTCGATGGCGGCCTTGCAGGAGATGCGCCTCGGGTGTACGCCGCATGATCAGTCAGTGCCTGAAGGAGTCTCACGTGAAACTGAAACATGCAGAGCGGCGCCGGCGCTGCTGTACTGCACTCGGGTTGGCGCTGTTGGCGCTGTACCCGATTCCGATGCTGCAAGCCGCCCCGCTCTCAGCAGCGCCAGCGGCATCAGCGCCAGCCACGCCTGCTGTGGTCGAACGTCTGGCCGGCGGCTATGCCCTGCGCGGCGTGCGTGAGGTGGCTGCAGCGCTGCGGCTGCGAGCGGATGGCGGTTTCGACTACGGGATCAGCTACGGTGCTGTGGACATGCAGGCGGCTGGCACATGGCGCAGCGACGGTCAACGGGTTTGGCTGCAGACGGAGCAGGCGCCGGCCTCGTTTCGGTGGGGGCAGGCGCAGTCCGACTTCCACAATGACTTTCCGATGACGCCGGACAGACCGGTGCAGTTGCTCGTGCGGGTCGAAGAGCCCGAGCGGCGTCTCATCTGGAGCAACGTGGAAGTGCAGGCCGAGTTCACGAACGGGCAGGTGCGCAGCGGTGTCACCGGCCGCAACGGCATGTTGGCGTTCCTGGAACGCACCGACGAGCCCTGGAGGGGTCACACGGTCAGCAGGCTGGCGGTGCGCTACCGCGACATGCCCTGGATGTGGTTCGAAATGAACGGACCGATGAAGACAGCAGTGATCTACTTCCGCCCGGGCGCGCTGATGCGCCCCGCGTTCAAGCAAATGGTGCTGGACGTGCGGCCAACCCGAGGCAGCGCGCGGGAGCTGCGCATGCTCGAAACAGATGGCGAGAGTAGCCCAGGGGGATCGCGGGAGACCTACTTTCGGCAATGAGCGAGTCGTGCGCCATCGGTACCCACGCCCGGCGGCGCCGGTGGCAGCACCGACCTGACCGCCCTCGGCCTGAGCAGCGACCACCGCCACAGCGCGGGCGTGCTGCTGAGCCTGGCCGCCCGAGCGGGCCTGACCGCCACCGCCGCACTGGACCTGCAACTGGCCGCCGGCGAGGGCATCACCCTGTCATCGGGCCAGGACACACACTGGGGCAGCGGCGGCGCCATGCGCATCCACACCGGCCAAGCCATCGGCATGCTGGCCGGCGCCGAGAAGCCGGGCACGCAAGCCGCCGGCAAAGGCTTCACCCTCATCAGCGCCGAAGGCGCCATCGACATCCAGGCCCAGAACGACACCCTGCAGATCGCCGCCGAACACGACCTGCTGATGGAGAGCGAGCACGGCCACCTCGACTTCGCCAGCCCCAAACGCATCAGCCTGACCACCGGCGGCGGCGCCAACATCACCATAGAAGGCGGCAACATCACCGTGCAGTGCCCCGGCACCATCACGGTGCTGGCGGGGCACAAGAGCTTCTTGGCGCCGGGGGTGGTGAACTATGCGTTGCCGCTCTGCTCAACGCCTTGCGCGCGGGCAGCGCCCTGGCCCTGGTATGAAGACACGCACCTACTTCGCTTGCGACACGCCGCAGATGCGTGCGCTGTGCCAACAGATCGAGACCGCGCTCGCCAAGACGACCGACGGCGCCGGCGCATGGTTCGCGCTGGTGGATACGGCCTTCGACCACGATGGTCCGCCATTGACGTGGCCATCGGCTCACGCGCGCATCTACGCGCACGACCGGCTGGCCGCGCTGGCTGAGGTCTCGCCGCTGCTGTGCGAGCTGCGCACCGCGCATGCACCCACGCTGCAGCGCGAGGTGCTGCGGCTGGTGTCGCACACGGCCGGGCGGCCGATGCTGGGCTTTGTGCAATCGCGACTGCCTGCCGACGACCTGGCGCGCGAGTTGGCCGATGTGGCCGCCGTGAGCACGGCCGACGGCCAGCCCTTCCTGCTGCGGTGGGCCGACACGCGCGTGGCCGAGTACCTGCCGCAAGCCTTGACGGCTGCGCACTGGGCGCGCGTCACCCGCGCCGTGCAGCAGTGGTGGATCGTCGACCGGCGCGGCGAACTGGTGCTGTTGGCACTGGCAGATCCTGCGCAGCCCATTGCCGACGCAGACAAGCCGATCCAACTGACCGACCAAGAGCTGAGCCACCTGATCGCCGCGGGCGAGCCCGATGCGCTGACGCAAGTGCTCAGCGAGCATTTCTCGGACCTGCTGCCCAGAGAAGGCCGCGCCGAACTGCACTGCACCCTGCAGCGGCTGTGCGCACTGGCGCGCCGCTGCGGCGTGGAGCGCTTCGCGCGCCTGCAGTCACTGGCTGTGGCCGTGCTCGGCACGCGGGGGGCGCTGCTCGATGACCCGAAGTTCGAGCCCTGGTTGCAGTTGCATGCGCACGATGAGCAGGGGTTTGAGGATGCGTTGGCGCTGTGGGTGGAGTCGGCGGAGGAACAACCGGCATGACGAGAGCTACGACTAGACGCTCGCCTTGGGTGTATGTGATCGGCTTCGGCCTCGTCGTGGCACTGGGCTACGTGCTGGTTGATGTAAGCAAGGCGATGCGGGCGGAGAAGAAGCAGGTCAGCAGCTATGTGGCTTACAACTACAACGCCCGTTCGATCGTGGGGGTTTGGATCAACGGCGAAGGTGGGATCTTGAACGTCTCGGCCTACGGTGGAGGCGGCAAGGAGGTCTGCTGCGTCGTGTTGCCCAGCTACTGGCGGCCCGGTCTCAAGGCCGCAGTTCGCTGGGAAGAGGACGGCGACTGGCTGACCGACGATCACGGGCAGATCGTTTACCGTGATGGCAGGCGGGTCTATGTCGCGCGACCGCCGAAGGAGCGCACCGTGGACATTCCCCCCTACGTGGGCGGTGAGGGACCCGAAATGGGGAGGTTCCAGATCTACTTCCTGCCCAACGACGAAGTGGCCGTGCTGGTCAGCACCTCGTATCCGGGTTCGCCTGGCAACCCACATCCGTATCCCAAGGACCCCAGGACAAACTAGCCCATGGCCACCACCTCACCCGCATTGATTCCACCCGCCGGTTTGCGCGCGCTGAGCGCCAAGGAGCAATTGCAGCGGGCTGCGGCTCTGAACTGCGTCGCAGAGGGCGCCGGTAAGCCAGCCTGCGTCGGCCAGGTGTTCGTCGGCATCTTCTTCGATGGCACCGGCAACAACAAGAAGCTGGACTTCGACGAACCGCCGCCCGAGAAGCGCAAGCACACGAATGTCGTCAAGCTGTTTCAGGCATTTCGAGACGATCCTGGACAGGGCTACTTCCGGTTCTATGTGCCCGGTGTCGGCACGCCGTTCCCCGAAATTGGTGAGATGACGGCGTCAGCAAACGGCGCCCGCTTCAAGCCGATCCAACTGACCGACGAGGAGCTGAGCCACCTGATCGCCGCGGGCGAGCCCGATGCGCTGACGCAAGTGCTCAGCGAGCACTTCTCGGACCTGTTGCCCAAAGAAGGCCGCGCCGAACTGCACCGCACCCTGCAGCGGCTGTGCACACTGGCGCGCCGCTGCGGCGTGGAGCGCTTTGCGCGCCTGCAGTCACTGGCCGTGGCCGTGCTCGGCACACGCGGGGCGCTGCTCGATGACCCGAAGTTCGAGCCCTGGTTGCAGTTGCATGCGCACGATGAGCACGGGTTCGAGGATGCGCTGGCGCCGTGGGTGGAGTCGGCGGAGGAACAACCGGCATGACGAGAGCTACGACTGGACGCTCGCCCTGGATGTATGTGATCGGCCTCGGCCTCGTCGTGGCACTGGGCTACGTGCTGGTTGATGTCAGCAAGGCGATGCGGGCGGAGAAGAAGCAGGGTACCAGCTACGTGGCCTACAACTACAACGCCCGTTCGATCGCCGGTGTCTGGATCAACGGCGAGGGCGGCATCTTGAACGTCTCGGCCTACGGGGGAGGCGGCAAAGAGGTCTGCTGCGTGATTCTGCCCAGCTACTGGCGGCCGGGCCTGAAGGCGACGATTCGTTGGGAAGAGGACGGCGACTGGCTGACCGACGATCAGGGGCAGATCGTCTTTCGCGAGGGCAGGCGGGTCTACGTCCCGCGCCCGACGAAGGAGCGCACCGTCGAGATTCCTCCTTACATCGGCGGCGAGGGACCCGAGATGGGGAGATTCCACATCTTCTTCTTGCCCAATGACGAAGTGGCTGCCTTGGTGAGCCGATGGGATGCCGGCTTTCCGCCAAATCCATACCCGCACCCAGAACGCCCAACGAAGGAGTAGGCATGGCCACCACCTCACCCGCATTGATCTCTCCCGCCGGGTTGCGCGCGCTGAGCGCCAAGGAGCAACTGCAGCGTGCCGCGGCGCTGAACTGCGTCGCAGAGGGCGCCGGCAAGCCCACCTGCGTCGGCCAAGTGTTTGTCGGCATCTTCTTCGATGGCACCGGGAACAACAAGAAGCTCGACTTCGATGAGCCGCCTCCGGAGAAGCGCAAGCACACGAATGTGGTCAAGCTGTTCCAGGCATTTCCGGACGACCGTCGAAACGGCTACTTCCCGTTCTACGTACCCGGAGTCGGCACGCCGTTTCCAGAAATCGGCGATAGCAACAAGTACTACATCGGCCCGAATCGCGGATCGATGGGTGCCGAACGGGCCGAGGACCGCATCATCTGGGCGTTCACGCGGTTGATCAACGCGCCCCATCACTACGTGACCGGCGCTCTGCTCATCACGGCCGAACAAGCCAAGGCGATCGCCAACAGCCTCGCGAGCACGACGAACCCGGCAGGAATGCGGCGCTTGGCGCTCCAGACTTGGCAAGACAAACTCAAGGCTGCCCTGCAGGGCAAGAAGCCTGAGGTGAAGATGATCAACCTCTCGGTCTTCGGGTTCTCGCGCGGCGCCGCGCAGGCCCGTGCCTTCGCGAACTGGTTGTTCGAGGTGTGCACGCCCGAAGGTTCCGGCTGGACCTTTGCGGGAATTCCGATACGCCTGCAGTTCCTGGGCATCTTCGACACCGTGGCATCTGTGGGCCTGACCAATCTGATGGACAACGGGGTGTTGCGGGGGCACCAGTCCTGGGCCGATGACAACATGGAGATCCACCCGGCCATCGAGCAGTGCGTGCACTACGTGGCGGCACATGAGGTGCGCGCGTGTTTCCCGCTGGACTCGGTGCGGGTGAAGTCGAGCTATCCGCCGAACGCAACCGAGGTGATGTACCCCGGCGCGCACTCCGACGTGGGTGGGGGCTACGCGCCCGGAGATCTGGGCGTCTCGCCACGGCCGCAGGACTCGATCAGCATCGTTCCCGGGCTGCGGATGTACCAGGAGGCGCGCAAGTCCGGCGTGCCATTGCAGGCGTGGGGCCAACTGGACAAGCAGGTTCAGGACGGCCTCACACCGTCGCCAGAGGTCATCGCCGACTTCAACGACTACCACCGCGCGGCCCGGGTGCCGGAAGCGCCGGTGGAAGCCATGCACCGCCAGCACATGGGCCTGTACTTCAGCTATCGCTTCAAGATCCGCGGTGAATTCATCCACCGCTCACCGTTCAAGACGGCGCCGTCCACGGATCAGGGCTACCTCGCGCGGACGCAGGCCGCTTTCATGGAGCGACTGGCTTCCATGCGCGGAGGGAACCCGCTGGACGCGAAGTTCGATCCCGGTGTGGCGGCTGTGCACCACCGCCGTGTCGTGACGGCAACGGGTGCTGCGCCTGGCGTTGCAGACCGTCACCTGCTGGAAGTGGCCGAGCGCATCAACGTCCTCGACGTCAGCCCGGCCATCGAGCGCTTCTGCGAACGCTACATCCACGACTCGATGGCCGGCTTCATCGGCATGGGGCTGGACGAGTACGCGGCCAACAACATCGGCATCGTCAAGTTCCGCACGGTGTTCAGGGGCAATGATTGAGCGCTACCGCGGACGCCTTGCTTGCAGACCGGATGGTGTGCGTGCCAGCGTATAGTGTGTATGAAACCAACCAAGCGTGCACATCATGCGAACCAACATCGTGATCGACGACAAGCTCATGGCGGACACCCTTCGCGCCACGGGGCTCCGCACGAAGCGAGAAGTGGTTGAACTCGGATTGAAGACCTTGCTGCGTCTCAGGCAGCAGGCAGAGATACGCAAGCTCCGCGGGAAGATCACCTGGGAGGGCGATCTCGATGCCATGAGGCGCGACAAGTGATTCTGGTGGATTCGAGCGTCTGGATTGACTATTTCCGGGGCAGGCCAACTGCTCAAACGGATCTGCTGGACGGACTGCTCGACACGCAGGAACTGGCGATCGGCGACCTGACATTCACGGAGGTTCTGCAGGGATGCAAGTTCGACAAGGAGTTCAACGATGTCCGAAGGTTGCTCGGCCGATTGGACCTCGTGGCCTTGGGTGGCAAGGACGTCGTGGTTGAAGCGGCGAAGAACTACACGAAGCTTAGCAGCCTGGGTGTCACGGTGCGGGGGACGATCGATGTCGTGCTCGCGACACGCTGCATCATCAGCAATCACCAGTTGCTGCACAGCGACCGTGACTTTGACGCATTTGAGCAGCACCTCGGGCTGCGCTGCGTCGGTTCCGGCGCCTGAGCGACACAGGCCGGCGAGGATGGCGGAACTGCGGCGCTGCGCCCGCAGCCGCGCACGCTCAGGCATGCGGATCGCGGATGCCCCAGCGCTTCATGCGGCGGTACACCGTCATGCGGGCCACGCCGAGTTGGTGCGCCACGGCGCTGATGTTCCAGTGGGCGGCGCGCAGGTATTGCAGCAGCAGCTGGGCTTCGGGGGACAGCGTGCCGTCGGGCGCTTCTGCCAGCCCTTGTACTACTGGCCAGCATCGCCCTGGAGGGCTGCACGCGCGATCCCTCCATCGCGCGAGCGGCAACTGCGCCCGCGCCAGGGCAGGCGGCGTCGGCCGATCAGCCCATGCTGATTCGGGGGCTGGCAATCGAGGGCTACAACTACACCGATACAGGAATAGGCCACTTCAACGTCGGCTACGCAGGCGGCGGGAACATCGCGGTGAGCTCGCCGACATCCGGCGGTGGGGGCA
Source organism: Burkholderiaceae bacterium (assembly GCA_013360485.1). GTDB lineage: Bacteria > Pseudomonadota > Gammaproteobacteria > Burkholderiales > Burkholderiaceae_C > Pseudaquabacterium. The sequence continues at coordinate 10,646 of JABWBN010000202.1, forward strand.
CCACCTGCTGCGTTCGGACATTTCTGCACGGTCCGCCGCCTCCGCCCAAGTACAGGGTCGAGTGGACGCGTGACGGCGACACCTGGTGCACGCAGGACGTGGAGGTGACGGGGCCGATACCCGCCGATCCGGGCTACATGGAAGTGCACTTCTACCGCGATGGCCACATCGAGCTGGCGGTTTCGGGGATGCCAGCGCCACCCCGGTTGAAGCTGGAGCGCGACCACAGCAATAGCCGCCACAAGGACGAGCGGCTGAACGTCAACAACGACGCTGTCTATTCGAGGTGCAGGCTTGGCTACTGATCGCGAAATTCACACACTGCTGTCGCAGCGGCCCGGCGCATTGGGCTTCGCGGCCGACGCCACGTCTTTCGGTGCGCAAGGAGCCGCGCGACCCCCGGCACCGCCGAGTCCGCTGGCCAGCGCCGCCAAGGGAGACACTTTTCCGGCAACGAGCGGGTACTTGCGCCAATCGAGCGCATTGCCGGTGCGATAGAGTCCGGCTGTGGCTCCAACCATCGTTCGAGACGGTCAGTTTCGCCTGTTTTTCTTCTCGCGCGAGGAGGCACGAGTTCACGTCCATGTTTCCCATCCGGATGGTGAGGCGAAGTTCTGGATCACGCCAGACGTACACTTGGCCGTCAACATCGGTCTGTCGTCCACCCAAGTTCGGGATGCACACGCCGTCGTTGAGGCACACATCCAGGAGATTCAAGATGCCTGGCACCGTCACTTTGGACGTTGAAGTTACGAACGTGTCCGCCCACGGCTTCTGGCTTCTCATCGGAGCCGAGGAGCTGGCGGTTCCGTTCGACCCGTTTCCATGGTTCAAGAAGGCCACGATCGGGCAGCTCTTGGATGTGCAGCGCCCGACACTGAGTCACCTGTATTGGCCGCAACTCGACATTGACCTTTCTGTCGATTCGATCCGCGATCCTGCGGCCTTTCCGCTCGTGTCTGCGGGTTAAGAACCCGTTCGGCTCGTGCTGCGGCTGCCTTTGACAGTCGTTGGCATACACAGCGGATCCACCCGACCCGGCACCTCGCCGCCGGCCGCAGCCCGACGCGTGCACAGCTTGCCGCCGCCGGTCAATCCGCGGGAGATGTCGTTGCGCGCTCAGGCATGCGGATCGCGGATGCCCCAGCGTTTCATGCGGCGGTACACCGTCATGCGGGCCACGCCGAGTTGGTGCGCCACGGCGCTGATGTTCCAGTGGGCGGCGCGCAGGTATTGCAGCAGCAGTTGGGCTTCGGGGGGCAGTGTGCCGTCGGGCGTGGCGGCGGCGTGGGTGCCGGCAGCGGGTGAGGCGCGGGCGGCTTCGAGCAGGCTGTCGGGCAGTTCGGCCAGGCCG
>JABWBN010000203.1 GCA_013360485.1 Burkholderiaceae bacterium
GCCCCGGTGCGGCGCAGCCGGCAAGGGCGATCAGCACGGCCAGGCCGGCCAGCGGGGCCGCAGCGGTCGCGGTCATCGGGTGCGTGGCCCGGATCGCCGATCGCGGCGATGAACGAAGTGCGAAGTGCATGCGTGTCTCCGGTGTTTGACGAGTTCGAGGATCGGCAGTCGCCCGGCCGTCGATCGGCTACGGCTGGCGAATGCGGATCTGGCATTGGGTGTAGGCCGGGCCCGACTCCGCTGCGCGTTGACCGACCCAGAACTTCAGCGTGTGCGCCACCGGTGACGTTCTGCTGGCGCAGGGCGTGCCCGCCGACGTGGTGCCGCCCAGCGCGCGCATCGGAATCTGGTGGAACGTGCTGGTGCTCGGCGCCGTGAAGCTGCCCAGACCGCTCGCGCTGCTGTAGGTCACCGGGGGGCTTGCGCCGGCGGCCACGCACAGCCGATCCTGCGCCGCCATGCTGATGAGCTGTCCGCCCGCCGGCGGCTGCTGCGACAGCCGGATCTCGCACTGGAAGGCGTCGTTCACGTTGATGGTGTCGCCGGTCTGCGCGTTGCGGCACACGCAGCCCTGCGTGAATCCGTTCGCCGTCGCCGGCGGGTTGATCACCAGTGTCAGCGTGTCGGACTTGTTTGGATTGGGTGTGGCGATCGTCAGCGTCGACGTGCGCGTGGCTCGGGTGTTGCGGATGTTGGCCACATCACCGGTGAATCGAACGACTCGCGTGGCCAGCGCCCCCCTGGCCTTGTTGTCGCCGCTGACCAGCCTCATGTGCGCCGGCGAGGTCACGGTGTAGCCGAACTCCTGCTGGATATCGATCTCGGGGCTGTCCGCCGGGCTGACGCTGGTCCTGAATTCCAGCGTGCAGTTGCTCGTGTCGCTGTTGGCGCCCGGCGGCAGCGTGATCGTCATGCGCGAATCGTTGAGATCGCGCACCACGGTGCCGCCGCTCTTGGTCAGGCAATCGGCCGGCGTCTGTGTCAGGGCCCGTCGAAAGAATGCCGCCCCCTGCGCCGGACGCTCGTCTGCGAATGTCCACACGGGCGTGCGGAACGGCACCACGCGCATCTGCAGCCGCGACTCGTCGCCCAGCGGCATGCGGAACCACAGCGAGCGCTGACGGGTCGCCCCGGCTTCATCAGGCGAGTCGACCTCCACTTCCACCGACCCCTTGGCGATCTTGCAGCCGCGGCCCAGGTTCTCGACGCCGCTGTGCGGCCTCACGATCCGCGCCTTGACGAGGTCGTCGTCGGGGCCACCGTCGACCGTCCAGCGGACCGACGGATTGACGTCGATGCCATCACCCCAGACCTCGAAGCGCAGGTTTTGACCGGCCTGAACCGAAAGGTCCTTGCCATCGCTCGGCGTGTCCACCCTATTGCATGTGCCGACCGGCGTGACGAACTCCACAGCGGCGAAGCTCGTTGCCGGCAGCCACGCGGCCGGGGCCACCATCACGGCAAGGGTGGCGATGCGCCGCCTCCATGAGGCGCGATTCGCTGGTTCGGCAAAGCGAAGATGGCTCATGGCTGCCCTCCTCTGAAGTGATCGACGGGTCTTGCTGTCGATGTGGCCGGCATGGCATCGCCACGCTATCGGGGGGGCGTTTGCTCAGCGTTTGCCGGCGTGCCGTTGCCCTCGGCGGGCGGCCGCGGCGCTTCGGCGCTCGCCTGGCGCAGGAACTCACCGAGCTGCGCCGGCTCGTCGAACAGTTGCGGCTCGGCCTCGTCGAGGCCACGCACGGCCGCGCGGAACTGGCTCAGGTGTTGCCACACCCGCACGAGAAACAACCGGGGTTCGCTCATGGCCTGCCTGGCGACGACATGGCGGCAGACCTTAGTGCGGCGGCGTTTGCTCAGCGTTTGTCGATCCGGCGCATGCCGCCGCCATGCACCGGCAAACGCTCGGCAAACGCCTCGGGCCTATGGTCCGCGACAAGGGACGACATCGAAGACGCCCATAACCCCGCACGGAGCAAGTGATGAACACGACACCGGGACGGACGACGTGGCTGCACACCGCCTGCGTGCTCGCTGCGCTGTCGATCGCGCCGCCCATCGCGTCCGGACAAGCGCCGCCGGTCAACCCGCTCGGCGGCCTGACGGTTCACGTGACGCGTGCCGGCGCTCCGGTGGCCAACGCCACCGTCTGCATTGGGATCACCAACGCTCCCAACGTCTTCCATCAGGGCACGACCGACAACCAGGGAAACGTGCGCTTCGGCTCGGTGCCCCGCGAGCCGTTCGTGGCGACGGCAAACCAGTCTGGCCGCGGAACCCGCAATTCGTTCTCACCAGCATCGCCCAATGTGTCGGTGCTGCGGATCGGTCTGGCACTGCCCGCCTCCGGAGGACCGTCGTGCCCGTCGACCCGCCCCGACTCTGCACTGACACGCCCTCGAATCCGCGATCTGCCCGTCACGACGCCGGTATCGCCGTTGCCGACGATCACGGCCGCCCGGACGGAGTTCTGTTTCGGCGCCATCGGCGCCGAGTGCGGTCAGCCGCAAGCAGATCTTCCCGGCGCCGCACTGTGCAGGGCCGGCATCTGCTTCATCAACGGCGGCAGCTGGGAACACGACGAATGCTGCTTCGGCCACCGCAGCGGCATGACCTGCGATTTCGACCCTTTGCACCAGGCCGAGGCCGCACGCGATCAGACCTGCGTCGCCGCGTGGAACAAGGCCGTGCGCCTGACGACCAAGGGCTTGTCCTGGCGCCGCGGCGTGGACTTCGACCGCGGCAACCGCAGCGGCAGCGTCGAATTCGCCCTCTACTGCGCGCCCGCGAACGCGCTGGTTCCGCCGGAGGACGGCAACAAGTGCTGCTCGGGCCAGACGCGTGCGCTCAACGCCACCGAAACGGCCGCCGCGCTCGCCGCCCGGGAGATGCTGCGTGCCTGCCGGTAGACAGATCGACCCGTCACTTTCTGGCCACCGCAACCCTCGTGGTCGCACTCGGCGACCACGTCACCGAGAAGGAGAGATCTCGATGAAGAACGCCCCGCATTCATTCCCTGCCGCCCTTGTCGCTGCCACGGCGCTGTGGATCGTGCCGATGCAGGCGTCGGCTGCCGGTGGAACGACCTCCACCAGCGGTTCGGCGTGCACGGTCACCGTCATCATCACCAACGAGGACGGCAGCACCGACCAGTCCGTGAGGCCGCGCCAGTCGCCCTGCCGGCCCGGCCAGAGCAATGGCGACGTCGAGTACTACAACCCCTACACCGACTCCTACGAGACGCGCAAGGACCTGCGGATCGACCCGCTGGTGATCAAGAAGAAGTCGTCGAGCAGCTCGCGCACCGGAACCGGCACCTCGCAAGGCGGCAGCCGGAGCACGTCGGGTTCGTCCTCGTCGCAATCGAGCGCCGGCAGCTCGGGTGCGCCCTGCACGTCAGCGGGCACGTCGTCGAAGGCCATCAAGAAGACCCGCAGCACCGCGTCCGGGCGGGCTTGTTCGTCGCCTCTGCAGTGAACGATGGAGCGAGTGCCATGTCCGCGATGACGGTGTTCAATCACCTCCAGCCGATGCCCAGCGGCCCCATAGCCGGACAACGATGCACCTGGCGCGTGGCGTTCCACGCGACGCTCGTTGCGGTGCTCGTCGGGTTGCCCGCTGTACTGGTCGGCGCCCACACCACCATTCATCGCGTCGGCGGCGAGGGGGGAACCGCCACGGTGGTGATGGACTGCGGCCCCGACGCGTTCATGGTCGGGCTCTCCGCTCACGGTGCCCGCGACAACCCGATCGCGCCCAACCTCGTTCGCAAGCTGCGGTTCGCATGCCGCACGTTCTCGGGCGCCACGCCCGGCAGTTCCACCAGCCAGACGCGCGAAGCGGCCGCCGGGGTCCAGGGCAGCCTGAATGCGAGCCAGAGTTCCGTGCAGTGCCCGCAGGATCGGGTGATCCACAGCCTGGAGATCTATGCGGGCCTGTTCATCGACCGGATCGCCAAGGTCGAGTGTCGCGGCCCGTCGTCCCAGCAGACCTGGCTCAACGTCAACGTCGGCGGCGACGGTGGGTCGCGGCAGTTTCTCGAATGCCCGAACGGCGAGGGCCTCGCCAAGGTCGAGGCGCGCATCGGCTCGTCGATCGACAGCCTGAAGGGCAACTGCCGTCCGTTCGGCGAGGCAGCGCAGCAGCCGCTGACCGTGCAGATCGATTCGACGCTGATCCCCAGGCCGACCGGCGCGAAGCCCGAGAAGATCCTGCCGGCCAAGGCCGCCGTGTTCTCCTTCCGGATCGCCGGCACGGTCAATCGCAACACCAGCATCGGCATCTTCGGCGAGACCGACCTGCTGGGTGGCGCCGCCACCAATCCGCCCGAGTTCAAGCTCGAGGTGATCAACCCGGCGGGCAGCGTCGTCGCGTCGCGCACGGTCCGCAAGCCACCCGCCGGGACCGTGCAGTCGGTGTCGGTGACGATCAACGCGGCCGGCACCTGGAAGCTGCGGGTGACCAACCTGAAGAAGAGCTACGGCGCGCTGGACGTCAAGTCGGTCTCCGGCGGGGCGTAGCGCGGCGTGCGCGCGCGGTCATCCGGATACCGCGCACCGCGATCGGACACGTCAACGCAAGGTCTCGGCCAGGTCGACGAGGTCGCCGCCGCGCAGCAGGCCGGCCAGGAAACGCAGCAGCGCCTTGGCCTGGGCGCGGTTGCCGATCAGGTTGTCGTCGACGAAGAACACCTGCCGCGCCTGCTGCGCGCGCAGCGCGTCGAGCTCGCGGCCGATCTGCTCGAGGCTCTTGAGGCGCGGGCGGCGACCGAACATCACGATCACGTCGCAGAAGTCGCAGCGGTACGGGCAGCCGCGCGAGAACTGCAGGCTCGCGGTGTTGTAGCGGTCCAGCCGCAGCAGGGTCGAAACGCGGCGTCGGCGAATCGGCGAGGTCGACGCTGCCGGTCTCGCGGTACAGCGGCCGCGCCGTGCCGGCCTCGAACTCGCGGCAGAACGCGGGCCACAGGTACTCGGCCTCGCCGGCGACCACCGTGTCGGCCAGCGCGGCGTACTTGTGCGGGCACAGTGACGCATAGCTGCCACCGGCCACCACGTGATGGCCGCGGCCGCGGTAGTACGCCAGCAGCTCGCGCTGGCGCGCGAACTGCACGCCCATGCCGCACACGCCGACAACATCGGCGTCCGGCGCGAGCGGAAGCGGCTCGATGTTCTCGTCGACGATGCCGACTTGCCAGTGCGACGGCGTCAGCGCCGCCAGCGTCGCCAGCCCGAGCGGCGGGTTCAGCGCGCGTTTGCCGGGCAAGATCTCGGCCAGCGCGAAGCGAAAGCTTCAGAAGCTCTCGGTGCAGCGTGGGTTGATCAGCAGCAGGCGCATCGGGCTCCGTGCGTTGGCGGGCATTTGGACCACCGGATGTCGAATCCCAGGCGGAAGTTTGTGCTACGCAAGAGCGCGTGCCATGCCTCGTACCGACAGGGTGATGCCATCGCCGTGTCCTTTCCGGAGCCGCATTCGACAAGGTCATGTCGATCGCGGCACTTCTTCTGGAGCGCATGCTTCCCGCGTCCTGCCCGTTCGGCAGCTTTCTCTTGTCGGCCGGTAGGCGCACTCCCAAGCGTGAATCGCTCGCCAACTGGCTGATGGCGGCATCGCGCACGCTGACGATGTGACCAACGCGGGCGGCGTGCCCGCAGACCTGGTGGACCCAAGCACGAAGGTGAGCGGCCCGCCAGCATGAGGCAAACAGCGCAGGCAGTTGAATATCGGAGTTCGATAACGCTGACCGATACAGTCCGCGACGTCCTCCTGGGCCTTCGTCAGAGTCCACGTGCTTCACCACGCGGTCTCTGAGCGGGTCTACGGCGCGGGCATGGCCGAGGAGCTCGCGCGCCACGGCTACCAGCTCAGCCCGGGCACGCTCTACCCGCCGCTGCACCGCCTGGAGCTGGACGGCCTGCTGGTGAGCGAGTCCGAGGTGGTGGCCGGCAAGGTCCGCAAGTATTACGTCGCCACCGACTTCGGAGTACCGCGAGTGCCGCGCCGATCGCAATGCCCGCGCGCAGCCGGTCCGGACAAAGCGACTTGGCCATACCCCACACCGCCTGGGGATCGCGCTCGTCCACACCGGGTCGTACAGCGCCGCGCCCAGCACGCCGACGACGGCCGCGTTGATGCCACCCATGGCGCGTTGCACGCCATCGCCCTGCCGCAGCGCTTCCCAGAACGGCAGGGCGCCCGCGACGAGCAAGAATGCGGGGACGAAGTCGCCGGTGCTGGTCGTGGCGCTTGCGGCAGTGGTTGGATGGCGTTTGGGCGTTTGAACTCCACGGCCCCGCTGCGCTGGACTTTCCCGCCGCGGCCTGCCCCAGTCTGATCACCAGAAAAGTTGGAACCGCGAGGGAACCACCTGAAGAATCGTGGGCCGCCTTTTGGTACTTTTTCGGTACCGGCAAGAAAAAAGCACTTGGCGTCTCCGCTAAGTGCTTGATCTCTCTACCGAATTTGGTAGGCGCGATTGGACTCGAACCAACGACCCCCACCATGTCAAGGTGGTGCTCTAACCAGCTGAGCTACGCGCCTAATGCGACGCGCATTCTATATCACGCCCGCAGGCCCCGCGGGCCTCTACGCCCAGGGGCGGGCACGGGCCACCAAGTTCACTTCCGCCGCTTTCATTTGCGCCGCGCGTGCCGCACGCCCGCCACGCGCGCCACCTGCGCCAGCACCGGTGCCAGGCGCGCTGCGTCGGGCACCTCGACGGTGAAGGTCATCCAGGCCGTGCTGCGGTCGCGCGCGCTTTGCGTGTGCACGGCCGTCACGTTGACCTTCTGCTTCGCGAACACCTCGGAGATGTCGCGCAGCAGGCCGTTGCGGTCGGCGGCCTCGATGAGCACGTCGATCGGGTAGACGGCCTCGGCGGCGCGGGTGTCGCCGGTGCGGTCGCCCCAGCGCACCTCGATCAACCGGCCCGGGTCGGCCGCGGCCATGTGGCTCAGGTTCGTGCAGTCGGCGCGGTGGATCGCCACGCCCTT
>JABWBN010000023.1 GCA_013360485.1 Burkholderiaceae bacterium
CAGCAGGTGCGCCAGCAAGGCATGGCGGCGCGTTTGCGGCAGCAGCCGCACGGGCCGGGCGCGCCAGTCGAGCTTGGTCACGTCCACCAGCACCACGGCGGCGTCGCTGCCGGCGGCGGCGGTGACCATGTTGCGGGTGTACTGTTCGTGCCCGGGTGCGTCGGCAATGATGAACTTGCGATGCGGCGTGGCGAAGTAGCGGTAGGCCACATCGATGGTGATGCCCTGTTCGCGCTCGGCCTCCAGGCCGTCGGTCAGCAGCGAGAGATCGGGGGCTGCACCCGCGGCGCGGTTGTTCAGCGCATCCAGTTGATCGGCAAGGATGGCGCGGCTGTCGTAGAGCAGGCGTCCGATGAGCGTGCTCTTGCCGTCGTCCACCGAGCCGGCGGTGAGGAAACGCAGTGCGCGGTGATCAGACATCAGAAATAGCCTTCCTTCTTGCGGCGCTCCATGGAAGCGTCGCTGGTGCGGTCGTCCATGCGCGTGGCGCCGCGTTCGCTGACGGTGACCGTGAGCGTCTCGGCCACGATGTCGGCGGCGGTTTGGGCGTCGCTGCGCACGGGGCAGGTGCAGGTCATGTCGCCCACGGTACGAAAGCGCACCTTCTCGTTGATGACCGCTTCGTCGGCATGCGGCGGTGTGACATCGGTCACCGGAACCAGCAGCCCCTTGCGGTGCACCACGGGCCGCTCATGGGCGTAGTAGAGCCCCGGCAGCGGGATGCGCTCGCGGGCGATGTACAACCACACGTCGAGCTCGGTCCAGTTGCTGATCGGGAACGACCGGAAGTGCTCGCCGGGGCGGTGGCGGGTGTTGAACAGCGTCCACAACTCGGGCCGCTGCTCCTTGGGCTGCCACTGGCCGAAGCCGTCGCGGTGGCTGAAGATGCGCTCCTTGGCGCGGGCCTTCTCCTCGTCGCGGCGTGCGCCGCCGATCAGGCAGTCGTAGCGGTGCTCCTCGATCGCTTCGAGCAGGGTCACCGTCTGGTGGCCATTGCGCGACTCCAGCGGGTCGGCCAGCCGCACGGTGCCGCGGCGGATGCTTTCCTCGAGGTGGCCCACCACCAGGCGCTCGTTCATCTCAGCCACGCGCTGGTCGCGAAACGCCAGCACCTCGGGGAAGTTGTGGCCCGTGTCCACATGCAGCAGCGGGAACGGCAGGCGCCCTCGGAAGCCGCTGGGCTCGCGCTCGTCGCGCATCTTGAAGGCCTTCTCGGCCAGGCGCAGCACCACGCAGGAGTCCTTGCCGCCCGAAAACAGCAGGGCCGGACGCTCGAATGAGGCGGCCACCTCGCGCAGGATGAAGATGGCCTCTTCTTCCAGCCAGTCGAGGTGACGGCGATCGAGTTCGGGCAGCAGTTGGTCGAGATCGACGCGGGCGTTCATGCAGGGGCCTTCTCTGGGGTCGACGCGCTGACGTGCAGGCCGCATTCCTTGGCGCTTTCGTCCTCCCACCACCAGCGGCCGGCGCGGAAGTCCTCGCCCAGCGTGATGGCGCGGGTGCAGGGGGCGCAGCCGATGCTGGGGTAGAACTGGTCGTGCAGCGGGTTGTAGTCGACCTGGTGCTCGGCAACGTAGTGCCAGACATCGCCCAGCGTCCAGTCGGCCAGCGGGTTGAACTTGGTGCGGCCGGTGGCGGCCACCTCGCTGGTGTCGATGGCCGGCACATCGGCGCGGGCGCTCGACTGCTCGCGCCGCAACCCGGTGATCCAGCCGTCGCGGCCCTTCAGGGCGCGCTCCAAGGGCTCCATCTTGCGGATGCCGCAGCAGCGCTTGCGCAGCTCGATGCTGCGGTACATCGCATCCTGGCCGAGGGCGCGGATGAACTCGATCACCGCCTCCTGCCGCGGCCGGTACACCTCGACCGTGAGGCCAGGCAGGGCCTGCGTGCGCTCGAGCAGGGCCAGCGTTTCGGTGTGCAGCATGCCGGTGTCGAGCACGAACACGGGGATGTCCAGCCGCAGGCGGCGGATGATGTCTGTGATCACCACGTCCTCGACGCCCAGGCTGCTGGCCTGCGCCACCTGCCCGCTGGCAGCGGCCTGGCGCAGCACCGCCTGCGCGGCGGCCAGCCGGGCGTCATAGTCGGCCGAGGCGCGGGCGTGGCGCTGCACCGCGGTGTCTTGGCGCCCTGCCGATCGAAGTGCGGAGCGGGTCATGCCGGTGCTGCTCATGCGGCCTCCCGTGCAAACAAGGGGCGCGGCTCCAGCACGTCGCCCTGGTAGAAGGCGCTGTAGCGCGCGAACTGCCGTTCGGCCGCGGCCGGCTCGACGCCGGCCGCCAGCACGGCACTGGTGAAGCCGCTGCGGTGCATGAGCACCAGTTGGTCGATCAGCACGTCGCCAGTGGCGCGGATGTCACCGGCGTAGCGGTAGCGGCGGCGCAGCAGCACGGCCTGGCTGTAGGCGCGGCCATCGGTGAACTTCGGGAACTCGAGCTCGATGCGTGCGATGCCGTGCAGCGCACCGGCCTGCACCAGCTCGACCAAATCGGCGTCGTTGGCGATGCGCAGCGTGTGCTCGGGGGCGACGTCGGCGGGCACCGCGTGGGCGGAATAGATCTTCATCGTGGACAGTTCGTGCGATGGATGCTTCGGGGGGATCACTCGGCCAGTGCCTCGGCTTCGCGCTGCTGGCGCGCGCCGTTGGCAGCGGTCTTGAAGGGCTCGTGGCCGACGCGACGCAGCGCGTCGATGAACAGCTCGCCCGGCCGGCGCAGCGCACGGAAGGTGTCGAGGATGGCCTCGATTACGTCGGGCACCTCGGCCGCCGAAAAAGACGGACCCACCACTTTGCCGCCAATGGCCGGGCCCGACAGCGTCGAGCCGTCGGAGCCGCCCAGCGTGACCTGGTACCACTCCTTGCCGTCCTTGTCGACGCCGAGGATGCCGATGTGGCCGCTGTGGTGGTGGCCGCAGGAGTTGATGCAGCCGCTCATGTGCAGGTCGATCGGGCCGAGATCGAACAGCTCGTCGATGTCCTGGTAGCGCTCGGTGATGGCCGCGGCGATGGGAAGCGAGCGCGCATTGGCCAGCGAGCAGAAGTCACCGCCCGGGCACGCGATGAGGTCGGTGAGCAGACCGATGTTGGGCTGCGCCAGGCCGAGCGCGCGAGCTGCCTCATACAGCGCCGGCAGGTCGGCCTCGTGCACCCAGGGCAGCATCAGGTTCTGCTCGTGCGTGATGCGGGCCTCGGCCGCGCTGAACTGCTCGGCCAGACGGGCCAGTGCGTCCAGCGTGTCGGCGTCGGCATCGCCGGGCGCGAAGCCAGGGCGCTTGAACGACAACGTGACGGTTCGCAGGCCCGGGCGGCGGTGGCCGCGCACGTTCTGCTTCAGCCAGCGCTGGTAGAGCTGGCCGTTGGAGTCCACCTTCGACGGCAGGTTGGCGGGCACCAGCTCGGGCTGGGCGAAGTGGCCGGCCACGCGGTCGAGCTCGGCCTGGGTGATGGTGTGCGGTGCGCCGTCCTGCTCGACGATGGCGCGGTACTCGTCTTCCACGGCGTCGATGAAGCCCTGGCCCTCGCTCTTGACGATGATCTTGATGCGCGCCTTCCACTTGTTGTCGCGCCGGCCGTAGCGGTTGTAGACGCGGACGATCGCCTCGATGTAATTGAGCAGCTGGTCCCAGGGCAGGAACTCGCGCACCACAGGCCCGATCAGCGGCGTGCGGCCCATGCCGCCGCCCACCTTGACGGTGAAGCCGATGCGCCCGCCATCGTCACGCTGCGCCTGCAGGCCGATGTCGTACCAGCCGATGGCGGCGCGGTCTTCGGCGGCGCCGTTGAAGGCGATCTTGAACTTGCGCGGCAGGAACGAGAACTCCGGGTGCAGCGAGCTCCACTGGCGCGTGATCTCGGCGAACGGCCGTGTGTCGACGATGCTGTCCTCGGCGATGCCTTCCCAGGCGTCGCAGGTGATGTTGCGGATGTCGTTGCCGCTGGTCTGGATGCCGTGCATGCACACGCTGGCCAGCAGGTCCATCACGTCGGCCGCGCGGTCCAGCGGGATCCAGTTGAACTGCACGTTGGTGCGGGTGGTGAAGTGGCCATAGCCGTAACGCAACGGCAGTGCGGCCAGCGTCAGACCCGGCTGCGCGGCCTGCAGCGCATCCTGGGTGGCCTGGGCATGGGCCAGCAGCTCGGGGCTGGGGCGGTCGAACTCGCGGGCGATGCGCCCCAGCACACGCAGCTGCTCGCTGCTGATCTCGCCGTAGGGCACGGCGATGCGGGCCATGGGCGCATAGCGCTGCAGGTACCAGCCGTTCTGAAGGCGCAGTGGCAGGAGCTGCTCGTGCGTGAGCTCGCCGCGCTGCCAGCGCTCGAGCTGGTCGCGGAACTGCTGGGCACGCAGGCGCACGAACTGGCGATCGAAGTCGGTGTAGGCGTACATGGCGTCGTTCAGTGGATGACTTTGAGACCGGCGGTGACGAGGGACAGGCACAGCAGCGTGCGCACCAGCCGCTCGGGCATGGAACGTGTCAGGCGGGCGCCCAGCCAGATGCCGGGCAGCGAGCCCACGAGCAACGCCGCGAGCAGGGGCCAGTCGACATGGCCCAGCGTGGCGTGGCCGATGCCGGCGACCAGCGTGAGCGGTACCGCGTGGGCGATGTCGGTGCCCACCAGCCGCTGGGCGGGCAGCCGCGGATACAGCAGCAGGATCAGGGTGGCGCCGATGGCCCCAGCGCCAATCGAACTCAGCGACACCAGCACGCCCAGCAGCGCGCCCGAGGCCACGGTGAGTGCGTTGCGGCGGCGCTCGGGCAGCCAGCGCTCCAGCCGCAGGCCCAGCGCGTGCCAGAGCTGCTTGTAGGCGACCGTGACGGCCGTGAGCAGCAGCGCGATGCCCAGCGAGAAGGTCAGTGCGCTGGCCCAGCCCTTGGTGATGCCGGTGAAGTGCATCAGCGCGATGGTGGCCAGCGCCGCCGGCAGGCTGCCGGCGAGCAGCAGGCCGGTGATGCGGTAGTCGACGTGGCCATGGCGGTGGTGCGCCACTGAGCCGCCCACCTTGGTGAGCGCGGCAAACCACAGGTCGGTGCCGATGGCCACCGCCGGGTTGAGCTTGAACACGCCGATGAGCAACGGCGTCATCAACGATCCGCCGCCCACGCCGGTCATGCCGACGATGGCGCCGATTCCGAAACCGCTGATGATGGCAATCCAGTCCATGGCGAGGGTGTGGTTGTGCACCTGCGCGGCTGGCAGCGGATTGCGGCTGCCGGGCCTGTGCATGAGGCTCGCACTCTAGGAAACCCTCATATGAAATGGAACTACATTATTGTTCTTCTGTTATTCCATTGAAGAATAAAGAAGGCGCCAAGCGTCTCTAGAATGCAGCACGATGGACCGACGACTCGCGTTGCGCGCTGACCTGGCAGCCTGTGGTGCCGCCGCCCTGGCTGGGTGTCAGACCCGGCCGGTCATGCCGCCAGAGCCGGCAGCGCCGCCGCCCGTGCCGAGTCCACTGCGGCCCCCGCGCTTCGGTCTGGCCCTGGGCGGCGGCGCGGCCCGCGGCTTCGCCCACATCGGGGTGATCCAGGTGCTGGAAGAGGTTGGGCTGCGGCCCGACATCGTGGTGGGCACCTCGGCGGGCAGCCTGGTCGCGGCGCTGTATGCCTCGGGTCGCAGCGGTACTGAACTGGCGCGGCTGGCGCTTGCCATGGACGAATCGGCGATCACCGATTGGTCGTTCCCGAGCCGCGGGGTGATCCGTGGCGAGGCCCTGGCGCGCTACGTGCGCGAACACACCGTCGGTCGGACGATCGAGCAATGCCCGCTGGCGCTGGGCATCGTGGCCACCGACCTGGACAGCGGGGAGCCGGTGCTGTTTCGCCGAGGCGACCTGGGCACCGCCGTGCGCGCGTCGAGTGCGGTGCCAGCCGTCTTCCAGCCGGTCCGCATCGGCCCACGCGAGTACGTGGACGGCGGGCTGACCTCACCGGTGCCGGTGCGCCATGCGCGCGACATGGGGGCGGAGCTGGTCATGGCGGTCGACATCTCGGCGGCGCCGCAAGGCAATGGCACCGGCGACCCGCTGCGCATGCTGCTGCAGACCTTTGCGATCATGGGCCGCAGCATCAATCGCTACGAGTTGAAGGAAGCCGATGTCGTGGTGCGCCCGAACTTGGCGGGCATCTCGGGTGCTGACTTCACGGTGCGCCAGCAGACAATCGAGGCCGGACGCCAGGCGGCACATGCCGCCCTGGGCGCACTGCGCCAGCGCATGGCGGCGTTGGTGCATTAGGTCAGCGCCGGTGGCCCGCTGCGGTCAGCGCACACAAAAAAGCCCGCTCGCCGTGAGGCTCGCGGGCTGAAGGTACCCTGAAATCGTGGATCTCGAGAGGTACCGAGGAGACAACTTGGCACCCGGACCGCCCGGCCAGAAGTGCATCCGGGATATCCGTGGCGTGGGACGACGCGCGCGGCGAAAAGTTCCGCCAGGCGCATCGACCCGGAAATCAGGCGGCGGCGCGCTTGGTGGTCTTGGCGGCGGTTGCCTGGGTGGCCTTGACGGCGGTGTTGGTCACGGCGTTGAAGTTCGCCTCGGCGATCTCGGCGGCTTGCTTGGCGGCCTTGTTCACGCTTTCATAGGCATTGTTCGCGGCGGTGATGGCCGACTTGACCAGCGTGACGACGTTCTCGGTGCCGGCAGGGGCGTTCTTCACGGCATTGTCGACGGCGCCCAGGAAGTTCTTCTGGAAGTCGGCCAGTTGGGCTTCGGCAGCCTTGTTGAACTCGGCGTTCGTTGCCGCGGCGATGTCATACAGGTGGCGGTTGTACGCAGCGGCCTTTTCGGCGCTGGGCTGCAGCAGGCTGGTTTGCAGGGCCAGCAACTCCTGGGCGTCCTTGACGGCCAGGGCAGCACGGGTGTTGTCGGCGGTTTCCGACAGGGCGGCGCGGGCGACCTGCATGTTCAGCTCAACCAGCTTTTCAACGCCTTCGAAGGCCTTGTTGGTCAGGCCGAAGAGGGTTTCCATGTTGGCCTTCTGGGCAGCGGCGAATTGCTCGGGGGTCATGAACGACATGATGTGCTCCGTGGTGAGTGATGCTTGGGATGGGCAAATCAGGCAGCAATGCTGCACTGCAACATGACTCGAAGTATAGAGGCGCCACGCCCGATTGCAAGCAATTTTTGTTGCAACGCAGCAAACTAGGGGGGTGCCACTAGCCGAGCCCCTTTCGGGCCGCTTTGTCACAAGCTTGTCCAGCGATGAAGATATACGCCAACGACCGCCACGCGCTGCCGCTGCCCCAGGGGCATCGGTTCCCGTCGGCCAAGTACCGCCTGCTGCGCGAACGCGTGCGGCAGACGTGGCCGGGCTGGAGCATCGACGAAGCCGAGCCGGCCAGCGAAGGCGAACTGGCTCTGGCCCACGATCCACCCTATATCCAGTCGGTGCTCGACGGCACCTTGTCCGAGGCCGCGCAACGGGAGATCGGCTTTCCGTGGTCACCGGCGATGGCCGAGCGGGCCCGCAGGTCGGTGGGGGCCACCATCGCGGCAGCGCGCGCCGCGCTTGGCGACGGCGTTGCCGTGCACCTGGCGGGCGGTACCCACCATGCCAACCGCGACCGTGGCTCGGGGTACTGCGTGTTCAACGACGTGGCGGTGGCCGCCCGGCTGATGCAGGCCGAGGTGCACCGGCGCGAGCGGCGGCTGTTGCGGGTGTGGGTGATCGACCTGGATGTCCACCAGGGCAACGGTACGGCCGAGATCTTTCGCGACGACCCGACCGTCTACACGCTGTCGCTGCACGGCGCACGCAACTTCCCGGCGCGCAAAGTGGCCGGTGATCTCGATGTCGACCTGCCCGACGGCTGCGGCGATGCGCACTACCTGCAGGCGCTTGACGATGCGCTGGCGCTGGGCTGGTCGCGGCAACGCGACATGGGTGTGCCGGGGCTGGCGTTCTACCTGGCCGGCGCTGACCCCCACGAGGGCGATCGCCTCGGCCGGCTCAAGCTCAGCGCCGCGGGTCTGGCCGAGCGCGACCGGCGGGTGTTGGCGGCGCTGGGCCACTGGCGGGTTCCGGTGGCGCTGACGATGGCTGGCGGCTATGGCCAGGACATCGACGTGACCGTAGCCCTGCAACTCGAAACGGTGCGCCTGGCCTGGCAGGCCTGGCGGCACTGGCATGCGGGTGACAGCCCTGCGGCGGCGGGTGCGGAACAATCCACCGCTTGAGCGACATGACGCATTGGCGTTGGCGGCCCGGCATCGGTGGGCCGAATTCGCCGCCAGTTCCGAGGACCCGACGTGAGCCACCGCCCCCAGCCCGACACCCGCGATCGTTACCGGCACCACGCCACGCTGACCACCCGCTGGATGGACAACGACATCTACGGGCATGTGAACAACGTGCAGTACTACAGCTATTTTGATACGGTGGTGAACGGCTACCTGATCGAGGCGGGCGCGCTGGACATCCACCGGGGTGAGGTGATCGGCCTGGTCGTGGAAACACACTGCAACTACTTTGCGCCGCTGTCGTTTCCGCAGCCGGTGGAGGCTGGGCTGCGGGTGGCGCAGGTGGGACGTTCGAGCGTGCGCTATGAGATCGGCCTGTTCGCGCCCGGCGAGCCGCTGGCCGCCGCCTGCGGGCACTTCGTGCACGTGTACGTGGATCGCGCGACGCGGCGGCCGACCCACCTGCCGCAGGCGCTGGTGCAGGCCTTGGGTCAGCTGCGTCTGGACGGCGACGCACCCTAGGAGCGGGGTCGCGCAGCCAACCGGCAGGCGCCACCTGTCGCATAGCCGCGACCCATAGAAGGTCCGGCGCAGTCGAGCGACGGTTTCAAGCCTGCTGTCAGGCTGCACTGCCTAGAATGGCGGCCGTCCGCGGACTGGCGACGCTCGGGCCACCGCAGGAACTGTCCCCATGTTCCATTCGATCAGCCTGTTCTTCACGCTGTACCTGTTCTGGCTGCTGCTGTCGGGCCTGTTCACGCCGTTCCTGCTGGCTGCTGGGGCTGGCAGCGCGGTCGCTGTCGTGTGGTTCGCCCGGCGCATGGACGTGGTCGACCACGAGGGCCACCCGATCCATCTCGGCCCGCGGGCGTTGCTGTACTGGCCGTGGCTGATCAAGGAGATCGTCAAGTCGGCCTGGGACGTCAGCCGGATCATCGTCAGCCCGTCCTTGCCCATCAGCCCGACGCTGGTGCGATTCAAGCCTCGACAGCGCACGGACGTCGGCTTGGTCATCCACGCGAACTCGATCACCTTGACACCCGGCACCATCACCATCGAGGCGTCGCCAGGGGAATTCCTGGTGCATGGCCTGACGCGCGCCGGTGCGCAGGCCACCGTCGATAGCGAAATGGATCGGCGGGTTGCCGCGTGCGAGGAGCGTGCCTGATGTTTGCCGTGGCTGCTCTTGCATTGTTGGTCACCATCGCGCTGGCGTTGATTCGGGCGGTGCTGGGGCCGACGGTGTTCGACCGTGCTCAGGCGGCCAACACGGTGGGCACCGTCGCGATGTTGCTGCTGGCCGTCATGGGCTTTCTCGACCAGCGACCGGAGTTCCTGGACCTGGCGATCGTCTACGGACTGCTGAACGTGATAGGCACGATCGCCGTGCTCAAGTACTTCCGGCGCGGCGACCTCGGTGACGCCGGCATGGACGACGAGGCTGGCCGATGAGCGAGTTGATCCACTGGGTCAGCTGGGCATGCCTGGTCGCTGGCGGCGTGTTCTGCGTCGTCGGGGCGGTGGGGCTGCTGCGGATGCCAGACTTCTATACCCGCATGCATGCGGCCAGCGTGATCGAGACGCTGGGTGCGGGCCTGGTGCTCGTTGGCTTGATGCTGCAGGCGGGGCTGACACTCGTGGCGGTCAAGCTGCTCATCGTTGGCGCCTTGATTTTCTTCGCCAGCCCGACTGCCACCCACGCCCTGGCGCGTGCGGCGATGGCGAGAGGGCTGCAGCCGCTGCTGTCGGACGACGGGAGGCCGCCATCGAAACCCTGATCATCAATGTGCTGCTGCTGATGATGGTGGTTGCAGTTCTCGTGCTCGCGCGCAGCCGCAACCTGTTCGGCGTCGTCGTGCTCGGCGGCCTCTACAGTTTCCTGATGGCCACCGTCCTGGTGGCCATGGATGCCGTGGACGTGGCGATGACCGAAGCGTCCGTCGGTGCGGGCATCTCCACCGTGTTGTTCCTGGGTGCGTTGTACTTGTGCCGCAGCGAGGAAGCAGCGCCGGTGCATAGCCCGTGGTTGCCCCTGGCGGTCTCGGTTGCCGCGGGCGCGCTGCTGGTCTACGGCACGCTCGGGCTGCCTGAGTATGGCGACGCCGATGCGCCGATTCACCGGCACGTGGTGCCGCGCTACCTGAACGACATGCCGCGCGAGGTTGACGTGCCCAACGTCGTCACCGCGGTGCTTGCCAGCTACCGCGGCTACGACACGCTGGGCGAGACGACGGTGGTGTTCACCGCCGGGGCTGGTGTGGTGGCGCTTTTGCGTCGGCGGCGCAGCCCGCGGCGCGAGAGCGGCGAGGGCCAATCATGAGGCATGACCTGGTCCTTCGGGTGATCGCCAAGCTGCTGATCCCGTTCATCCTGCTGTTCGCGTTGTACGTTCAGTTCCATGGTGACTTCGGCCCGGGCGGTGGCTTCCAGGCCGGTGTGATCCTCGCTGCGGCGGTGATCTTCTATGGCTTGATCTACGGCCTGGCCGATGCCCGCCGCCTGGTGCCTGAACCGTGGGTCGAGTCCATGATGGCCATCGGTGTCCTGATCTACGGCGGCGTAGGCCTGGCCGGCCTGCTGCTGGGGGGCAACTACCTCGACTACTTCGTGCTCGACGCCGATTCCGTGCATGGCCAGCATCGCGGCATCTTCTGGGTCGAGGTCGGTGTGGCGACAACGGTATCGGGCGTGATGCTCAAGATCTTCTACATGTTCGCCGACCGCGGCCGGGTGGATGAATGATCGACGTGCCTCTGGGCCCTGGCGGGCACTTCACGTACTTCGTCACCGTGTTCCTCATGATCGCGGGGCTATTCATCGTGATCGCTCGAGGCAACCTGATCAAGAAGTTGGTCGGACTGGGCATCTTTCAGACATCGGTCTACCTGCTGTACATCGGGCCGGGCAAGCTGGTTGGCGGTACGGCGCCGATCCTGGCTGAAGGGCTGCAGGTGTATTCGAATCCGCTGCCCCACGTGCTGATCCTCACGGCGATCGTCGTCGGCGTGGCGACCTTGGCGCTGGGCCTGGCGCTGGTGGTGCGCATCCGCGAGGCCTATGGCTCGATCGAGGAGGACGAACTGCTGGCGCTCGATGCCGATGGCAAGGGTCGGCGCTCGCGCGACGACTCTGGGACGACGTCGCGATGAGCCTGGCCGCACACCTGCCTGCTCTGCAGGTTGTCGTCCCCTTGCTTGCCGCGCCGCTGTCGGTGCTGCTGCGCCGCCCCGCTGGGGCTTTCGCCGTGGTCGTCGCGGCAAGCTGGGCAGCGTTGGGCATGGCATTGGCCCTGTGGATGCAGGTCCAGGCCAGCGGCCCGATTTCCTACGCGATCGGCAACTGGCCACCACCCTGGGGCATCGAATACCGGGTCGATCGCCTCAGTGCGTTCGTTCTGGTGCTGGTGTCGGCCCTGGCGGCGGTGGTGCTGCCCTACAGCCGCGCCAGCATCGAAGCCGAGGTGCCGCGCGAGCAGCACTATCTCTTCTACACGATGTTCGCGCTGTGCCTGGCCGGACTGCTGGGCATCACCATCACCGGCGACGCGTTCAACATTTTCGTGTTCCTCGAGATCTCGTCGCTGTCCACCTACGTGCTGATCGCCCTGGGCAGGGACCGGCGCGCGTTGCTGGCGTCGTATCAGTACCTGATCATGGGCACCATCGGCGCGACGTTCATCGTCATCGGCATCGGGTTGCTCTACCTCATGACCGGCACGCTCAACCTCGCCGACATGGGGCACCGGCTGGCCGATGTGCGCGGCAGTCGCCCGGTGCTGGCCGCGCTGGCGTTCCTGACGGTGGGCTTGTCGCTGAAGCTGGCGCTGTTTCCGTTGCACCAGTGGTTGCCGAACGCCTACGCGTATGCGCCGTCGGCCGTCTCTGCATTCCTGGCTGCGACAGCCACCAAGGTCGCGGTCTACGTGATGCTGCGCTTCTACTTCTCGGTCTTCGGCGAGTCGGCGGTCTTCGCGCGATTGCCGATGGGGGAAGCCATGCTCCTGCTGGCCCTTGGCGGCATGTTCATCGCTTCGGCCATTGCCATTTTCCAGACCGACCTCAAGCGATTGTTCGCCTATTCCAGCGTGGCCCAGATCGGATACATCGTACTGGGCGTGTCGTTCGACACCGCGGCCGGCCTGACAGCGACGATCGTGCATCTGTTCAACCATGGCGTGACCAAGGGTGCCGTGTTCCTGCTGCTGGGGATGGTGGCGTTGCGCATGGGCGGCACGACACTGGCCCGCGTGCAGGGCCTGGGCCGGCGCATGCCATGGACCAGCTTCGGCCTGGTGCTGTGTGGGTTGTCGTTGATCGGCGTGCCCGGCACTGCCGGATTCATCAGCAAGTGGTACCTGATCCTGGCTGCGGTCGAGAAGGGCCAATGGTGGCTGGTGTTCCTGATCGTCGCATCCTCGCTGCTGGCGGTGGCGTACGTCTGGCGCTTTGTCGAGGCCGCCTACCTGCGCGAGCCGCGCGCGGACACCGCTGATGAAGCGCTGGCCGCTGCAGACGTGCCGGCGGCGCGCGGCCTGCATGAAGCGCCCTTGTCGATGGCGATCCCGGCCGCAGTCTTGAGCGCGGCGGTTGTGGTCTTCGGGTTGCAGACGTCGTTCACCGTCGGGAGCGCTGCGGCCGCCGCTGGGGCGCTGCTGGGAGTGCGGCCATGACGCTCGCGCTGACGGGTCTGGTGGGCGCTGCGCTGGCAGTCCCTGCGATCGGTGCAGCGCTGATCGCGCTGGCCGGCCGTCGGCCGAACCTGCGCGAAACCGTGACCTTGCTCACCGCGCTGTCGCTGGCCAGTTGCGTGCTCGGCGTGCTGGGTCCGGTGCTCGACGGGGCCCGGCCGGCGTTGGTTCTGACCGAAGTGCTGCCAGGGCTGTCGCTGTCGCTGCGTGTCGAGCCGCTGGGCATGCTGTTCGCGCTCGTGGCGTCAGGGCTGTGGATCGTCAACTCGCTGTATTCGATCGGGTACATGCGTGCCAACGGTGAAGCCAACCAGACCCGCTTCTTCGTGTGTTTCGCGTTGGCGCTTTCGGCGACCATGGGTATCGCCTTCGCCGGCAACCTCTTCACGCTGTTCGTTTTCTATGAGGTGCTGACGCTGGTGACCTATCCGCTGGTCACCCACCACGGAACCGACAAGGCGCGCCAGGGTGGCCGGGTTTACCTCGGGCTGCTCATGGGCACGTCGATCGTGTTGCTGCTGCCTGCCCTGGTGGCTGTGTGGTTCATTGCGGGGACCACCGAGTTCACGCCGGGAGGCGTGTTGGACGGCAAGCTCGGGCATGGCGGCATGGCCGCGCTGCTGGCGTTGTGTATGTTCGGGATCGGCAAGGCGGCGCTCATGCCGGTGCACCGGTGGTTGCCCGCTGCCATGGTGGCGCCGACACCGGTGTCGGCGTTGCTGCATGCGGTGGCCGTGGTCAAGGCAGGCGTGTTCAGCGTCGTCAAGGTGATTGTCTACATCTTCGGGCCGCAGTCGCTGGCCGGGGCAGGGCTGAACGGGGCCGCCGATTGGCTGGTGGTGGTGGCCGGCTTCACGATCGTCTGTGCATCGGTGGTCGCCCTGGGTGCGGACAATCTCAAGCGTCGACTGGCGTACTCGACGGTCAGCCAGCTGTCCTACGTGGTGATGGCCGCCGCACTCCTGGCACCCTGGTCGTTGGTCGGTGCCGCGATGCACATCGCAGCGCACGCGGTGGGCAAGATCACGCTGTTCTTCGCGGCCGGGGCCATCTACACCGCCGCTCACAAGACGGAGGTGAGCCAGCTCGACGGCATCGGGCGGCGCATGCCATGGACGATGGCAGCCTTTTCAATAGCCGCGCTGTCGATGATCGGGCTGCCGCCCGCAGCAGGCTTCATTTCGAAGTGGTACTTGCTGTCTGGCGCCATGGCGGCCGAGCATTGGCTGGCCGTCGCGGTGATCGCAGCCAGTACGCTGCTCAATGCAGGCTATTTCCTGCCGATCGTCTATCGGGCCTTCTTCATGCCGGAGAACGCGGCGACCGCGGCTGATCCAGATGCGGGCCATGGCCATGGCGATCACGCGGCAGACCAACACGGCCACGGTGAGGCACCCTGGATCATGGTCGTGGCGCTGACCACGACGGCAGCCATGACGGTGCTGTTGTTCTTCCTGCCCGACTTACCGTTGGCACTGGCTCGCCAGATGCTGTCCGGCTGACCCATGGAGCTGTGCCGATGAACGACAACCCGCACTGGCTCGACGAGCCACGCAACGTCAAGCGCCTGTGGCGCGGTTTCCTGGTGGTGCTGGCGCTGATGGTCGCAGCCGAGGCCGCCGTCACCCTTCATCCGCACTTTGAAATCGAGTCGGTGTTCGGCTTCAACGCCTGGTTCGGCTTTGGCGCTTGTGCAGCCATGATCGTGCTGGCCAAGGCACTGGCCCTCCTGCTCAAGCGGCCGGACACCTACTACGGACGCGACGATGACTGAGTTGGTGATCCACCCGGCGTTGGTGCTGATCGCAGGCGGGCTGCTGCTGGGCTTCCTGCGAGGACAGGTGCGTGCCGTCGCGCAGGTGGTGCTGCCACTGGTCGCACTCGCGCTGGTCTGGCAGGTGCCCGACGGGCCCGCCTGGCAAGCACGCTTTCTTGACCACGCGGTGACACCGTTGCAGGGCGATCGCCTGTCGCGGCTGTTTGCGACCATCTTCACGTTGATGGCGGCAGGCGGGGGGCTGTTCGCATTGCGGCAGGCGAGTCGGGTCGAAGTGCCTGCAGCCTTCGTTTACGCGGGCTCTGCGGTGGGGGTGGCATTGGCCGGCGACCTGATCACGGTGTTCGTGTTCTGGGAGCTGATGGCGGTGGGTTCGACGCTGGTGCTGTGGAGCGCCGGCGGTGCGGCCGCCAGCGGTGCGGCCCGGCGCTACCTGATGATCCACTTGCTGGGCGGCGTCGTGCTATTTGCCGGGATTGCCGGCCATGTTGTCCAGACCGGCGATGTCGCGTTCACCCGTCTCACGCTGGACGGGCCGGCGCATTGGTTGATCCTGGCGGGCTTCCTGGTCAATGCCGGGGCGCCACCGCTGTCGGCATGGTTGCCTGATGCCTATCCCGAGGCATCCTGGAGCGGAACGGTGTTCCTCTCGGCCTTCACCACGAAGACGGCCGTGTACGTTTTGATCCGGGGGTATGCCGGAACCGAGCTGCTCGTTTGGGTGGGCTTGCTCATGGTCTTCTACGGCATCGTCTACGCGCTGCTGGAAAACGACATGCGGCGCATCCTCGCCTACTCCATCGTCAACCAGGTCGGCTTCATGATTGCCGGCATCGGTATCGGCACGGAGATGGCGCTCAACGGTGCCGCCGCGCATGCCTTCACACACATCATCTACAAGGCACTGCTGCTGATGTCGGCCGGCTCGGTCATGATGATGACCGGGCGCCGCAAGTGCTCCGAGCTGGGTGGCCTGTTTCACACGATGCCGCTGACCACGATCTGCGGCACGATCGGTGCACTGGCGATCTCGTCGTTTCCCTTGACTTCCGGATTCATCTCGAAGTCGATGGTGTCGCAGGCCGCTTCCGACGGCCACATGCTCACGGTATGGCTGCTGCTGACAGCGGCGTCCGCGGGTGTGTTTCTGCATGCCGGCATCAAGTTCCCGTGGTTCGTGTTCTTCCAGAAGGACTCCGGCCTGCGTCCACCCGAACCACCCGCCAGCATGCGGTGGGCGATGGTGCTGTTTGCCTTCCTGTGTCTCGCGCTTGGCGTCTGGCCGCAGCCGCTGTACGCGATGCTCCCATACCCCGTGCGCTACGAGCCCTACAGCTGGGCTCACGTCCTCACGCAGACGCAGTTGCTGCTGTTTTCGGGTCTGGCCTTCTTCGTGATGCTGCCCTACCTGAAGCGCACTCTGACGATCACGCTGGATACCGACTGGCTGTGGCGTCGGTTGCTGCCACAACTGGTACGTGGCATCGAGTCTGTGTGGAGCCCCGCGCGCGATGGCATGACCGGCTTGGCTGGTCGCATGCTGCAGGGCGCCTGGGGCGTGGTCGAGCGCCGTGCTGGTGCCCAGGCGCGGCTGGCGCAGACCTGGCCGACGCGAAACATGGCGCTGTGGGTGCTCGTGCTTCTGCTGGGTTATCTCGTCCTGTACTATCTCTGATCTCGGAGTCGCCGGAGCGGATCGATGGATCGACTGCGCGTGCTGGTCACGCTACCGTTGTTCGACGAGGTGATCGACCGGTTGTCGGCATCATTCGATGTCGATGTGTCGCGCGAGGGCATCCTGGCCGAACCTGAAGCGCTGGCACGGCGCGCCGCAGGCTGCGCTGGGTTGCTCGTTTCGGGCTCGCCGCGCATCGACGCCGCCTTGCTCGACGCCTGCCCGGGCCTGCGCGCGGTGTGCAGCATGGCCGTGGGCTTCAACAACATCGATGTCGACGCGTGCACGGCTCGGGGTGTGTTGGTGAGCAATGCACCGGGCGTGCTCACCGAGACCACCGCCGACTTCGGCTTCGCACTCATGATGGCGGCCGCCCGCCGGTTGACCGAGAGCGAGCACTACCTGCGCGCGGGCCGGTGGAACACCTGGCGCTACGACATGTTCGCCGGACAGGACGTGCACGGCAGCACGTTGGGCATATTGGGCATGGGTCGCATCGGGCAGGCGATCGCGCGCCGAGGTGCACTGGGCTTCGGCATGCCGGTGATCTATCACAACCGCAGCCGCCTGGACCCCGCCGCGGAAGCCGTGGTGTCGGCACGGTGGGTCGACAAGCCGACGTTGTTCGCCGAGGCCGACCACATCGTGGTGGTGGTGCCTTACACGCCGCAGGCCCATCACATGGTGGGCGAGGCCGAGTTGGGCCTCATGAAGCGCACGGCAACGCTGACCAACATCGCACGCGGTGGCGTGGTTGATGACGCCGCGCTGGCGCGTGCGCTGGGCGAAGGGCGCATTGCCGCTGCTGCGCTCGATGTGTTCGAGGGCGAACCGCAGGTGCATCCGGGCCTGCTGGCGGCCACCCACGTGGTGCTGACACCGCACATCGCCAGCGCGAGCCTGCGCACGCGTCGTGCCATGGCCGACCTGGCTGCGTCCAACCTCGAAGCTGCGTTGGGTGTGGGACCGACGCCTGGACGACCGCCCACGGCCCTGAACCCGCAGGTGCTTGCCGCACGGCCCTGTTGAGTCACCCCGCACACGACGGCGCGGGCACGCTGCTGTCACAATGACGGCATGAATGAATGGATCGTGCCGGCGCTGCTGGCACTGAACCTCGCAGTGCTGTTGTGGCTGGCGCTGCGGCGGCCAGACACCCGCGACGACGATCGCCAGGCGCAGGCGCAGCGGGAAGTGCGCCAGGAACTGCACGACAGCGCCCGGGCCACCCGGCAGGAGCTCAGTGCAACGCTGGCGCAATTCCAGCAGACCCTGCTGACGCAAAGCGGCGACGTGGCGCGCACCCAGAACGAGCAGATCGACTCGTTTCGCACGCAGCTCGCCGCCATGCAACAGGTGGTGGCGCAGTCGCTGCAGTCCACGTCGGGTCAGCAGGCCGC
Organism: Burkholderiaceae bacterium; assembly: GCA_013360485.1. GTDB lineage: Bacteria > Pseudomonadota > Gammaproteobacteria > Burkholderiales > Burkholderiaceae_C > Pseudaquabacterium. The sequence goes on from JABWBN010000023.1 coordinate 17,723, forward strand.
GGCCTTGCAGGCGGTTGCAGCGCAGTTGTCGGAGTCGCTCCAGGCGTCCGCCGCGCAGACGGCAGCATCGTTGCAGGCCAGCGCGTCGCAGCTCACGGAGCAGTTGCGCCTGCTCAGCGAAGCCAACGAGCGACGCATGGCCGAGGTCCGCACCACGGTCGAGGGGCGGCTGGCCGCCCTGCAGGAGGGCAACGAGAAGAAGCTCGAGCAGATGCGGGCCACTGTCGACGAGAAGCTTCATGCCACGCTCGAGCAGCGGCTGGGCGAGAGTTTTCGCCATGTCGCCGAGCGGCTGGAGCAGGTGCACAAGGGGCTGGGCGAGATGCAGACGCTGGCGCGCGATGTCGGCTCGCTCAATCGCGTGCTCACCAACGTGAAGACACGCGGCATCTACGGCGAGGTGCAACTCGGCGCACTGCTCGAGCAGGTGCTGGCGCCGCAGCAGTACGCCGCCAATGTCGAAACCATTCCGGGCAGCGGCGCACGCGTGGAGTACGCGATCCGGCTGCCAGGGCGCAGCGACGATGGCGCGCCGCTGTGGCTGCCGATCGACGCCAAGTTCCCGCGCGAGGACTACGACCGGCTGCTCGACGCGCAGGAGCGCGCCGATGCGGCGGGCGTCGAAGCCGCGTCACGTGCCATCGAAACGCGGATGCGATCGGAGGCCAGAACCATCCGCGAAAAGTACATCGCCGCGCCCCACACCACGGACTTCGGAATCCTGTTCGTGCCCACCGAGGGCCTGTATGCCGAGGTGCTGCGCCGACCGGGGCTGGCCGAGGCCTTGCAGCGCGAACATCGCATCACCCTGGCGGGGCCGACCACGCTGCTGGCCACGCTGTCGAGCCTGCAGATGGGGTTTCGAACGCTGGCGCTGGAAAAGCGCAGCGCCGAGGTGTGGCAGGTGCTGGGCGCCGTCAAGACCGAGTTCTTGAAGTTCGGCGACGTGCTGGCCAAGGCGCGCGAGCGCATCGACTCCGTGGGCAAGTCGCTCGACGCAGCCGAGGTGCGAACGCGGGCAATGGCCCGTCAATTGCGCGGCGTGGAGGCATTGCCGCAGGCCCAGGCGCGCCAGTTGCTGCCGGGCCTGGCGGGCGATGCCGGCGATGACGATGCCGCCCCGGACGAACTGGGCGATGCGGATCGCGGGAGGCCGTCTGCCTGAACCGAGTGCCACGGCCGGGGCGCCGCTGCCTATGAACCGCCTGCTGCCGGCCCTGATCGGTGGCCAGATCGCGCTGCATGCCGCGATGGCGGGCCAGCGCATGGCGGCGCCGTTGCAGGCACTGCAGCAGGGTCACAGCGCGTGGAGCGTGGGCGTGCTTCTTGCGCTGTTTGCCGCGTTGCCGGTGGTCACGGCGCTGGCCTCCGGTCGCATGGCCGATCGCCATGGCTATCACCGTCCCGTGCGCGCTGCCGTGGCCTGCACGATGCTCGGCGCCGGTTTGGCTCTGGTTGCCTGCGCGCTGCCGGGTTGGTGGCAATTCGCGCTGCTGTGCGTGGGCGCAGCATTGAGCGGCGTGGGCACCAACATCGGGCTGATCGCCATCCAGCGTGCGGCGGGTCAGCTCGCCGGCGACTCCACCGAGCGGCTGCGCGTGTTCAGCTGGCTGGGCATGGCGCCGTCGCTGGCCAATGTGGTCGGCCCGGTGGCGGCTGGTTTCATGATCGACGCCGCGGGCTTTGCCGCCGCCTATGGGCTGATGTTGGTGTTGCCGCTGCTGTCGCTCGTGGTTGCGCGCCGCGTGCCGCCTGTGGCTGTGCAGGCGCCGTCAGCGCATGCCGAGCGCGGTGGCACCTGGGACCTGCTGGCCACCCCTGGTTTGAAGCGGTTGCTGTTCGTGAACTGGCTGCTGTCGGCAAGCTGGGACGTGCACAGCTTTGCCGTGCCGGTGCTGGGCCACAGCCGCGGCTACAGCGCCTCGGTCATCGGCATCGTGCTGGGCAGTTTCACGCTGGCGGTGACCATCGTGCGCTTCATCATCCCGATGCTGGCCCATCGGCTGCGCGAGGTGACCGTGCTGCGCGTGGCGATGGTGCTCACCGGCACCGTGTTCGCGCTGTATCCGTTTGCGCATACACCCTGGCTCATGGGCATCTGCGCCACGCTGCTGGGCGTGACCTTGGGCTCGGTACAGCCGATGATCATGTCGACCCTGCATCACCTGACACCGGCCCACCGCCATGGCGAGGCGATTGCTTTTCGCTCGATGGCGATCAACGCCTCGAGCAGCGTGATGCCGCTGGCCTTCGGCGTTGTGGGCACGGCCCTCGGGCCGGGCATCATGTTCTGGGTGATGGGCGCAGCGGTCGGCGCCGGCAGCTGGGTCGCCCGCGGTTTGCAGCGCGCCTTTGCGCACGAGCCCGCGCACTGAGGCAGCGGCCGGTCGCTCGGGTTGAGTCCGATCAGAAGCGGATGCCGGATGGCGGAGGCGGTTCGTCTGGCTGCGCAGGTGGCGCATCGGACGGCGCGCGACCCCGCGCAGCCGGTGCGGCATCGACCGGCTTGGGCGCGACCAGCGGCGCTGGCGCCGGGGCCTTGTAAGCGGCCGGAAGCCGCGACTGCGCCGGGTAGCCGGCGAGGTCGAGCAGTTGGGTCCACTGGCCCTCGGCCCAGCCACTGGTGGCATGGGAACCCACGGTCATGGCCGGCAATGCGCGGTCAGACGTGCGCTGCTCGAGTGCCTGCAGGTCGTCGTTCGAGGTGACGATGCGCTCCGAGAACGGGATGCCCCGTTGACGCAGCACGCGCCGCGCGGCTTCGCACGGTGGGCAATCGGCTGTGGTGTAGAGCACCACCGGAAAGCGCTGCGCCACCTGGCGCAATTCCAGCGGCAGGCTGGCCAGCGCTGCGGACGAGTCGGCAGCAGGCGCACCCGTGCTGCGCATGGGCGTGACCTTGTTGTCGGCTGCAACGGGTGGTCGGTCTGTGTAGGTGATCTTGCCGTCGGGTCCGACCACCTTGTACTGGGCGTGGGCAGCGCCGCTGGCGGCCAGGGCGGCCAAGGCAAGGGCTGCGATGAGGGAGTGACGCGTCATATGTCGAATCTAGCCCAGCCGTGGCGGCGGCTCAAGCGGCCATCACGCCGGTTCGGCCATCCCTTGGTGCCGCAGCAACGCATCGATGCTCGGCTCGCGTCCGCGGAAGGCCCGGAAGCTGTCGAGCGCAGGCCGGCTGCCGCCGGCTTCGAGGATCTCGCGTCGGTAGCGGCGCCCCGTCTCGGGGTCGAACAGGCCGGCTTCCTCGAACGCAGCATAGGCGTCGGCCGACAGCACTTCGGCCCACTTGTAGCTGTAATAACCGGCACAGTAGCCACCGCTGAAGATGTGAGAAAAGGTGTTCTGGAACCGGTTGAACGGCGGCGGTTGTATGACGGCCACTTCGGCACGCACCTCGTCGATGACGCGTTGCACGGCCGGCGGCGCATCAAGCTCGGCATGCAGGCGCATGTCGAACAGCGCGAACTCGATCTGTCGGAGCGTCTGCAGCCCCGACTGGAAATTGCGCGCGGCCAGCATGCGCTCGAACAGGTCGCGCGGCAGTGGCTCGTCGGTGTCGGCATGGGCGGTGAGCCGGCTGAGCACGTCCCATTCCCAGGAGAAGTTCTCCATGAACTGGCTGGGCAGTTCCACGGCATCCCACTCGACGCCGGAAATACCGGCGACCGCGAGCTCGTCGACCTGGGTCAGCATGTGATGCAGGCCATGGCCGAACTCGTGGAACAGCGTGATCACGTCGTCGTGCGTGAGCAGGGCGGGGCGCGGGCGGCCGTCCGGTCCGGTGGCGGGCGCCGCGAAGTTGCACACGAGGTGCGCCACGGGCGTCTGCAGGCGTGCGTCCGGGCGCAGCCAGCGGCTGCGCACCTCGTCCATCCATGCGCCCGGGCGCTTGCCGGCGCGCGCGTAGGGGTCGAGGTAGAACTGCCCGACCACGCGCACCGGTTGCCCGTCGGCGCCGCCCCGCTCGATGCGGTAGAAGCGAACGGTGTCATGCCACACCGGTGCCGTGTCCGGCACGATTCTCACCTCGAACAAGGTTTCGACGATGTGGAACAAGCCCTGCAACACGCGTGGCTCGGTGAAGTACTGCTTGACCTCCTGCTCGCTGAACGCGTAGCGGGTTTCCTTGAGGCGCTCGCTTGCGTAGTGCAGGTCCCAGACTTCCAGCGTGTCGATGCCCAGGTGTTCGCGCGCATGATCACGCAGCTCGGCCAGGTCTCGCTGGGCATGCGGGCGCGCTCGCCGGGCCAGATCGCGCAGGAAGTGCATCACCTGTGACGGTGACTCGGCCATCTTGGGCACCAGCGAGAGATCGGCGTAGCTGGGGTAGCCCAGCAGGGCGGCCTCTTCCTGGCGCAGTTCGAGCAACTCACGCATCAAGCCGCTGTTGTCGCGCTCGGGCGGACCGAACTCACTGGCCCGGGTGACATACGCCCGGTAGAGTTCCTGGCGCAGCTCGCGGTCGTGCGCGTACTGCATCAGCGGCATCCATACGGGTATGTGCAGCGTCAGCTTGTGGCCGTCGCGACCCTCGGCCTGGGCCGCCTCGCGGGTGGCCTGGCGCACGTCGTCAGGTACGCCGGTCAATCGCGTGGCACCGACGTACAACGCGTACCCATCGGTGGCATCGAGCACGTGCTCAGAGTAGGCCTGGCCGAGCTCGGCGCATCGCTCCTGTATCGCCTGGAAGCGCTTCTTGGCCTCGCCTTGCAGTTCGGCGCCCGAGAGCACGAAGTCGCGCATCGCGTTGTCCAGCGCGCGCCGCTGCGCTGCGGGCAGCGTCGCAGCCGACGGTGCATGCGCGACGGCCTTGTACTTGGCATAGAGGCGCTCGTCCGAGCCCAGCCGGGTCTGGAACTCGGTGACCCGCCCCAGGTTTTCGTTGTAGGCCGCGCGCAGCTCGGGCGTGTCCGCCACGGCGTTGAGGTGGCCAACGGCGCCCCAGGCACGCGACAGGCGCTCGAGCGGCACGTCGAGAGCGGCGGACAAGGCGTTGTAGTCAGCCGGAACCTGCTGTCCGACCGCATGCTCGAGCGCGGACTGGGCATCGGCCAGCAACACGTCGAGTGCCGGCGTCACGTGTTCGGGCCGGATGCGGTCGAATGAGGGCAGTGCCTGGTCGGCGCCGCCGATGGACAGCAGGGGGTTTTGGCTCATCGATCAGGTTTCCAGTGTGCGTTCGGCAGCGTCGACCGTGTTGGACAGCAGCATCGTGATGGTCATGGGGCCCACCCCGCCCGGCACCGGCGTGATCCAGCCGGCCACGCCCTGGACGCCGGCGTAGTCGACGTCACCGCACAGCTTGCCGTGCTCGTCTCGGTTGATTCCGACGTCGATGATCACTGCCCCGGGCTTGACCATGTCGGCGGTGAGCACATTGCGCCGACCCACGGCGGCCACCACGATGTCGGCCTGCCGCGTGTGGTGACCGATGTCGGCCGTCGCGCTGTGGCAGACCGTCACGGTGGCGTTGGCCTGCAACAGCATCAGGGCCATGGGCTTGCCCACGGTGTTGCTGCGGCCAATCACCACTGCGTGCTTGCCCTTGAGCGGCACGCCGGTGCTTTCGATGAGCTTCATGCAGCCCCATGGGGTGCACGGGCGCAGGCCCGGCAATCCCGCAACCAACTCGCCGGCGCTGCGCACCGAGTAGCCGTCGACATCCTTCGTCGTGTCGATGGCCTCGATCACGCGCTGCGGGTTGATGTGCCGCGGCAGCGGCATTTGCACGAGGATGCCGTGGATGGCCGGATCGCGGTTGAGGCTGTCGATGCGCTTGAGCAGTTCCGCTTCGGCCAGCGTGGCGTCGTAGGTTTCGAGCACCGAGCGCACGCCATGCTCCTGGCAGGCTTTGACCTTGTTGCGCACGTAAACGGCCGAGGCGGGGTCGTCGCCCACGAGGATGACCGCCAGACCTGGGGTCACGCCGCGCGCGGCGAGCGCGGCGGCGCGTTCGGCCACTTCGGCTCGGATCTGCCTGGAAAGGGCCAGGCCGTCGATCGTCTGTGCAGGCATGCGGGGTGCTCCAGAAATGCAAGAGGCCGCTGGGGATCAGCGGCCTCGGTTCGGGTGGGGGTATCAGGCCTTGGCCGTGTTGGCACCCAGCGCGATCTTGAGCAGATCGGCCACGGTGTTGGCGTTGAGCTTTTCCATGATGTTGGCGCGATGTGCCTCGACCGTCTTGATGCTGATGCCGAGGTCGTCGGCGATCTGCTTGTTCAGTCGGCCAGCGACGATGCGCTCGAGCACCTGGGCCTCGCGGGTGGTCAGGCGCGACAGCAACGCGTCGCGGCTGGCCTGCTCCTGGTGCTGGCTGAATGCGCTGCGCGCCTGGTCGAGCATGCGTTCGACCAGGCCCAGGAGGTCGTCTTCCTTGAAGGGCTTCTCGATGAAGTCCATCGCGCCCTTCTTCATGGTGTTCACGGCCATGGGTACATCGCCGTGGCCGGTGATGAACACGATGGGCAACGGGCTCTTGCGCTCGAGCAGGCGGTCCTGCAACTCAAGTCCGCTCATGCCGTCCATGCGGATATCGGCGATCAGGCAGGCCACCTCGCGCGGATCGAAGCGCGACAGGAAGCTCTCGGCGGAATCGAAGCACTTGACGCGGTAGTCCTTGCCTTCGAGCAGCCACTGCAGGGAATCGCGCACGGCCTCGTCGTCATCGACGACATACACGGTGCCTTTTTTCGGGATCAGGCTCATGGGTGGGTACGGGCGGCGGGTGGAGTTGGAGGGGTCGCGCCGGGCTCGGGTGTCGTCGTGCGCGAATCAGGTGCCGCTTCCGATGGCGGGCTGTCTTCGTGCCGGTGGGTGACTTCAACCGGCAGCGTGAACGCGAACCGGCAACCCGAAACCGCCGCTCCATTGTAGAGGTTCTGCGCCCGGATCCGGCCGCGGTGCGACTCGATGATCGAGCGGCACAGCGACAGCCCGATGCCCATGCCCTCGGCCTTGGTCGAGAAAAACGCCTCGTAGAGCCGGTTGATCACTTCCTCGGGCAACCCGGGGCCCATGTCGGTGACGGCGAATTCGACCACGCCACCCTCCTCGGGTGTGTGGCGCGGCACCACGCGCAATTCGATGTGGCGGCGCGCCGGCGGCATCTGCGCGTTGTCGATCGCTTCGGCGGCGTTCTTCAGAAGGTTGAGCAGCACCTGCTCGATGAGGATGGGGTCGCAGCGCAGCGCTGGCAACCGCTGCGCGACGTAATGGTGGATCGACACGTTGCGCCGGCGAAGCTCGATGCTGGCGAGTTCGACCGCGTCCTCGACGATCTCCCTGGCCTGTGCCGGCTGCCGTTGTGGCTCGCTCTTTTTCACGAAGGCACGGATGCGGTGGATGATCTGGCCGGCCCGCTCGGCCTGCCGTGCGGTCTTGACGAGGGCTGCGATGAGATCGTCGCGGTTGATGGTTTCCGCCCGCACGCGCGAGACCATGCCGTTGCAGTAGTTGGTGATGGCCGTCAGCGGCTGGTTCAACTCGTGCGCGACCGACGACGCCATTTCACCCATCGTGATCAGGCGGCTCGAGACCTGGGCCTTCTCGGCCTGGGCCGACGCTTGCTCCTCGGCCCTGCGCCGGGCGGTCACGTCGGTGGCGATCAGCATCTGCGCCAGACGACCATCGGTCCACTGCAGGTAGCGCGAGCGCACGTCGAACCACTTGCCCAAGCCATGGGCGAACACCTCGCGCGGGTTGGCGCCGATGCCGGCCAACTCCTGCGTGGGCAGGCCTGACAGGCTGTCGACCGACTCGTCTGGCTCGGCCACAAAGGGCACCGCGGGGCCTGCGCCGCTGGCCAGCAGGGCGTGGCCACGTGCATCGGCGCCGAACCACAGCCGGTAGGAGCGGTTGGCGAACAACAACTCGCCTTGCTGCACCGAGACCACCGATACCGCGGCATCCAGGCCCTCCAGCACGGTGGTGAAGCGCTCGTGGGACGCGGAGAGCTGGTCGCGAATGCGCTTGGCCTCGGTGATGTTGGTCATCGAGGTCATCCAGCCCGTCTGGTGCCCGCGGGCATCGACCAGCGGTGACACATACATGCGCGCGTCGAACTGCGTGCCGTTCTTGCGCATCACCTTGACCTCGATGCCGCCGGCCGGGCTGCGTCCCTGCAGTTCCTGTTGCAGCAGGCGGTTGTTCTCGTCGATGCGGTCCAACGGCCAGTACGGGTAGGGCGGCATGCGCCCGACCAGCTCGGACTCCGCGAAGCCCGTCATCGCGCAGAACGCCGGGTTCACGTAGGTGCAACGCCCGGCAAGGTCCATGGCCCGCATGCCGGTGAGCATCGAGTTTTCCATCGCGCGACGGAAGTTGGTCTCCTGCACCAGGGCCGACTGGATCTGGCTGCGCCGGCGCATGTGGCGCCACGTGCCCAGCAGCATCCAGACCGTGAGTACCGACAGCGCCACCACCATCCAGAACAGCGTGTTGCCGATGAGGCCGACGGAGGTTCGGTAACCCGTGCCGCGCAGTGCCAGGCCATTGGCAGCCGGCGCGAGCGGAACGTCGTGAAGTATGGCGGCCCGGGTTCGCGACGACGCGGTTGAGGTTGGCGCCGAGCCGGCCATCACGCGCTCGCGCTCGTCGATCACGGCGATCGCGTGGCGACGTGTCACCTCCGCGGGAACATGGTGCCGGTGCAGCACATCGACCGAGTAGTCCACGACGAGGGCTCCCGCGAAGCTGCCGCGGTCCAGCAGCGGCACATAGAGCAGGAACAGTGCGTTGCCGCTGGCGTCTTTGAATGGGCGGGAGTAAACCGGTTGGCGCAACTCGCGGGCGGCCGCGAAGGCCTGAGCGGCCTCGTCCGGGCCGCTCAACCGCAGCGCGGCGCCCGTCTTGGGCTGCGGCCCTTCCTCCCGCTCGGCTGCGACGGATTGGCGTGCACGAATGCCGCGATCCACACCGACCCATGTCATTTGCAGGATCTCCGGTCGGTCTGCCGTGAAGCGTACGGATTGGGCGAGAAAGCCGGGCGCCTCGAGCTCGCGCGTAACGATCTCGCGGGCCATGCGCACCAACTGTTCCTGGTTCTCGATCAGGCGCAGACGAATCTGCTGCTGGGCGATTTCGGTGTCGCGCTTGACGGCTTCCGCCTCTCGCTCGATTTCCTCGTTGCGCAAGTACCAGAAGGCCGAAATGATGGCGGCCAGAAACAGCAGCACCGACGCCAGCGGCGCCAGTGTGGCGTAGCGGTCCTGGCGCGCCGGCGACTGCCGGCGCCACCATCGGCCGAGCAGGCGGCGACCCAGGCCGCTGCCAGTGGAGTCGGGTAGTGCGGTGTCGCTGCGTTCCATCAGTCGGATTATCCCGGTGCGACTCGGGGCAGGACCTGAGTGTCGCCTAGTATTCCACAATATGAAATCAGCTCGCATCATTTGAAAAGTCCAGAGGTTTGTGCCAAACTCCGGATCCAGTTCGCACACTGACCCATCTACAGGAGACCGACCATGTCCGAGCTGCCCTCGGCCCCAGCCGCCCCCGATCAAGACCTCGACGCGCAGGAGACCCGCGAGTGGTTGCAGGCGCTCGAGGGCGTCGTTGCTGCAGAAGGCAAGGAACGCGCTCACTTCCTGCTCGAGCAACTGCTGGAGCAGGCCAGGCAGAACGGAATCGACATGCCGTTCTCTGCCACCACCGGCTACGTCAACACGATCGAGCCCGAGGACGAGGAACGCAGCCCGGGCAATCTCGAGCTAGAGGGGCGGCTGCGCGCCTACATGCGCTGGAATGCGATGGCGATGGTGGTGAAGGCCAATCGCATCGATTCGCCCGATGGCAGCGAACTCGGTGGCCACATCAGCTCGTTCCAGTCGCTGGCGCACATGCTGGCCGCAGGCTTCAACCACTTCTGGCATGCCGAAAGCCCAGGCCATGGCGGTGATCTGCTGTACCTGCAGGGGCACAGTGCGCCGGGCATCTATGCACGCGCCTTCCTCGAGGGGCGCATCAACGAGGAGCAGCTGCTGAACTTCCGCCAGGAAGTTGGAGGCAAGGGGCTGTCGAGCTATCCGCATCCCAAGCTGATGCCCGGCTTCTGGCAGTTCCCCACCGTCTCGATGGGCCTGGGCCCGTTGATGGCGATCTACCAGGCGCGCTTTCTCAAGTACCTGCATGCCCGCGGCATCGCCGATACGTCCAACCGCAAGGTTTGGGTGTTCTGCGGCGACGGCGAGATGGACGAGCCCGAGAGCATGGGCGCCATCGGCCTGGCCACGCGCGAGAAGCTCGACAACCTGATCTTCGTCGTCAACTGCAACCTGCAGCGGCTTGACGGCCCTGTGCGCGGCAACGGCAAGGTGATCCAGGAGCTCGAAGGCGATTTCCGCGGTGCCGGCTGGAATGTCATCAAGCTGATCTGGGGCCGCAACTGGGATGCCCTCTTGGCGCGCGACAAGGACGGTGCGCTGCGCAAGATCATGATGGACACGCTCGATGGCGACTACCAGGGCTTCAAGGCCAACGATGGTGCCTTCGTGCGCAAGCACTTCTTCGGCCGCGACCCGCGCACGCTCGAGCTGGTGGCCAAGATGAGCGACGACGACGTGTGGAACCTGCGTCGCGGCGGCCACGACGCGGGCAAGGTCTACGCAGCATTCCACCAGGCCAACACCCACACCGGCCAGCCCACCGTCATCCTGGTCAAGACGGTCAAGGGCTATGGCATGGGCAAGGCCGGCGAGGGCAAGAACACGGCGCACCAGACCAAGAAGCTGTCGGACGACGACATCCGCTACTTCCGCGACCGCTTCAACATCCCCATCCCCGACAGCGAGCTGCCGAAGATCCCGTTCTACAAGCCGGCGGATGACACGCCCGAGATCCGCTACCTGCACGAGCGGCGTCAGGCGCTGGGCGGCTACCTGCCGAACCGCCGACAGCGCAGCGACGAGCAGTTCACGGTGCCGTCCCTCGAGACCTTCAAGGCCGTGCTCGAGCCCACCGCGCCCGGGCGCGAGATCTCGACCACGCAGGCGTATGTGCGCTTTCTCACCCAGCTTCTGCGTGACCAGGCGCTGGGTCCGCGCGTCGTGCCCATTCTGGTGGACGAGGCGCGCACGTTCGGCATGGAGGGCTTGTTCCGGCAGATCGGCATCTACAACCCCGAGGGGCAGAAATACACGCCGGTCGACAAAGACCAGGTGATGTACTACCGCGAGGACAAGGCGGGCCAGATCCTGCAGGAAGGCATCAACGAAGCCGGCGGCATGAGCAGCTGGATCGCCGCGGCGACGTCGTACTCGACGAACAACCGCATCATGGTGCCGTTTTTCATCTACTACTCGATGTTCGGCTTCCAGCGCTTTGGCGACCTGGCCTGGGCCGCCGGCGACATGCAGGCGCGCGGCTTCATCCTCGGTGGCACCTCGGGGCGCACCACTCTCAACGGCGAGGGTCTGCAGCACGAGGATGGGCACAGCCAGATCCAGGCCGGCCTGATCCCGAACTGCGTGACCTACGACCCGAGCTTCGCGCACGAGGTGGGGGTGATCCTGCACCATGGCCTCAAGCGCATGGTCGAGAAGCAGGACAACGTCTTCTTCTACATCACGCTGCTCAATGAGAATTACGCGATGCCCGGGCTGGCCGCCGGCACCGAAGAGCAGATCATCCGCGGCATGTACCTGCTCGATGCCGCGCCAGCCGGCGCCAAGCTCAGGGTCAACCTGCTGGGCAGCGGCTCGATCCTGCGCGAGAGCATGGAAGCCAAAAAGCTGCTGGCGGCCGACTGGGGTGTGGCGGCCGATGTGTGGAGCTGCCCGAGCTTCAACGAGCTGGCCCGTGACGGCCAGGACTGCGAGCGCTGGAACATGCTGCACCCGGCGGACGAGCCCCGGCAGGCGTTCGTCGCGCAGCAGTTGGCGCGCACCACCGGACCCGTGATCGCCTCGACCGATTACGTGAAGAACTATGCCGAACAGATCCGGGCTTTCGTGCCGCGGGGCCGTGCCTACCGCGTGCTGGGAACTGACGGCTTCGGCCGCAGCGACTTCCGCTACCGCCTGCGTGAGCATTTCGAGATCGACAGCCGTTACATCGCGGTGGCTGCACTGAAGGCGCTGGCTGACGAAGGGTCGATACCCGCGACCCGTGTCGCCGAGGCGATCGCCAAGTACGGCATCGACGTCGAGCGCGTGAACCCCTTGCAGGCCTGAGGCCTCACTGAACTCGAATCGGAGACGACACACATGGCGCTCATCGAAGTGAAGGTGCCGGACATCGGCGATTTCAAGGAAGTGGCGGTGATCGAGCTGCTGGTCAAGCCGGGCGACACGATCAAGGCCGA
>JABWBN010000204.1 GCA_013360485.1 Burkholderiaceae bacterium
TCCGCCGCGCGGGCGCCCTGCTCTTCGGCCTGGCGCTGCAGCCTGGCCACTTCGGCCGGCAGCAATGCGCGCAGGTAGCGCGCGGGGTCGCGCACGGGCTCTGGGTAGCTGGAGGCGCTGCGCCGCTGCAGCGATTCGAGTGCGGCGCGAAGGGCGGGCTCGCCGTGCTCCTGGATGACGGACTCCACCACTTCCTCGCCGATGCCCAGGCGCTGCGCACGGGTCACGAGCTCCATATCCACCGGCTGCGGCGGGCGCGTCAGGCCGAGCGAAGCCTGGCGCTTGGGCGCGATGCGGAACTGGATGTCGCCCACGGCGCGGCCGGCCTTGTGCTCGACGAGCTCGATGTCGATGTCGGAGATGGCATTGATCTCGGCGATGGACGGCTTGAGGGTGTCACGCTTGAAGATGCGGTACTCGAGCCGGGCCGACTTCTCGCTGGGTGGATTGCCGCTGAGCACGGGCACCCACCAGCGCCACTCCTGGCGGGCGGTGCGGCCCACTTCCTTGTAGCGGGTGCAGATCTCGTAGAGCGCCACGCTGGCGTGCGAACGCAGCTGGCTGATGATCTCCAGCCGCAGGCGTGCAAAGACCGACGGCTCGAGCAGTTCCTGGCGCAGGTTCACCGCATAGGACCACTCCACCCACACCTGGCCCTGCTCCTTGCTCAGGCGCGCGTGGGCAAGCAGACCGCTGACATTCCAGCTGCTGCCCTCCCCTGTCGTCGGCGACTGCCATTCCACGGTGGTGGAAACCATCGCACGCAGGTGCTTCTTGATCAGCGCCTGGTCGTTGCTGTCGAAGTCGAGCCCGCGGATGATGGTGCCCAGCGGGGCCCGGAAGACGTCCTTTTCCAGGCCCTGGTCCTGGGCCTGGTGCAGCAGCACGTTGTAGGTCTTGCGCGCGAGCGTAGTGATGCGGGTGGACTTCGGAACGATGGCCAGCGTGTTGACCGCCTTGCGCAGCGGCACCGATTCGTCCACAGGCGTGGCCGGAGCCGGGGCGCGGCCGGCCGCCTGGGGTGCGCGAGCCTCATGCGCGCGCGGTCCGTTGTCGTTGCTCGTGACCACCCGGTGACTGTACGCGAAACGTGAGTGAGGGTTTCACCTTTCCGGGTGGACGGAGAAATCCCGAGAAGTCTCACGTTTGGGTCGGGAACAACGGGAGCGCGCGGGTCGAAGCGGAGGGTTTTCGGGATTCGTGGCGGCGCCAGATGGGCGGATGGGCCGGCATCCGAGCTTGGAGGTGGCCGCGGCCGGCCCTGGCCGCATGCGGCCACGCAGCGTCCAGGCTGGCCACTGGCGGCCCACGCGGGCCCGGCCCGTCACATGCCCAACGGAACACCGTTCGCGGGCGGTGCTTTACCGTAAACCCTCACGCTTGGCGGCCGGGTAGTCCCGTAACCACGCCGGATGACCCTGTTGGATCGCCACATCGCCCCGGATCCACTCACGTGCTTTACTGAAAAGTCTCCGCGACATCCCGTATCAACTCACTTGTCAGTGCCTAAGTGCTTGTCATGAAACGGTTTTTCGGCGCCTAAAGAATTGAAGGTTCGAAAGGACTCAAAATTCTCCAAATCGCCCGCGCTTTGCGCGCAGACTTGGGATGCATGGCCCTTGACGGAATGCAATGCAATCCGCAGAAAACCGTCAAGCCGGCGGTAAACTTGTGGTTGGAGTAGACCATGACGCAATCGATCCTTCCGCATACCAAGCCGATCAGCCTGGCCGACATCACCAGCCAGGCCGAACGCGCCGTGGCCATGATGGAGCAGATCCGCGCCGCGATGCTGGCGCCCACCGCGCGCAAGTTTGCCCCGACCTTCAGCCTGACGCAGCTGGCCTCGATGTTGGATGTGGAGAAAGGGTCGGTCTCGCACCGCATGGGCAAGGGCGACCTGCCGGCCGGCCGGCTCAATGCCTCGGGCAGCCGGCGCGAGTTCACGCTGGCCGAGGTGCGCACCTGGGCACGCGAATACCGCAAGGACAAAATGCGCCCGGCCGGCGCCGAAGCGGTGACCATCAGCATCGGCAATTTCAAGGGCGGCGTCTCGAAGACGACCACCGCGGTGACCCTGGCGCAGGGCCTGTCGCTGCTTGGGCACCGGGTGCTGGTGATCGATACCGACCCGCAGGGTTCGCTCACCACGCTGTTTGGCATCCTGCCCGATACCGAGGTGGATGAATCGCAGACCATCCTGCCGCTGGCGATGGGGCACGAAACCTCGATCCGCTACGCGATCCGGCCCACCTACTGGGATGGCATCGACCTGGTGAGTGCGGCGCCGGTGCTGTTCGGGGCCGAGTTCGCCCTGCCCGCGCGGCAGACCCAGGAGCCGGGGTTCGAGTTCTGGCGCGTGCTGGACCTGGGCATCGACGATGTGCGCGGCGAGTACGACGTCATCGTCATCGACACCCCCCCTGCCCTGTCTTACACCACGATCAATGCCTTCATGGCGTCGGACGGCATCATCATGCCGCTGCCGCCCAACGCGCTGGATTTCGCCTCGGCCTCGCAGTTCTGGAGTCTGTTTGCAGACCTGGCCAACGAGCTGCTCACCAAGCGCGGCCTGGACAAGACCTTCGATTTCATTCACGTGCTGCTGGCCCGGGTGGATGCGGCCGACGCGGCGAGCACGGTGATCCGTCAGTGGATCGGGCAGACCTATGCCGAGAAGGTGCTGCCGGTGGAGATCCCGAAGACCGCGGTGACGGGGGTGGCGAGTGCCGAGTTCGGCACCCTGTACGACGTGTCGAAGTACGACGGCAGCGCGCGCACCTTCAAGCGCGCTCGCGACGCCTACGACAGCTTCGTGGGCTACATCGAGAGTTCCATCCGTGCGGTGTGGGCCCGCCAGCGCAGCGCGGTGTTGAACGGTTCAACACCTGAGGCCAAGGAGAGCAAGCGATGAGCAAGAAGCTCGCGGCGAAGGCCAGCCTGATCCAGTTGCCGCCGCTGGCCGGCGAAGCAGCGCCGGCCGGAGTTGAACGGCGAGAGGGCGGCGACGCGCGGATGAAGACGGCGCCCGGTTCGATGGCCGCGTTCATGGCCACCCAGTCGGCCGCGGTGAAGGAAGCCGACGAGCTCCGGGAACGGCTGAAGGCCTTCGATGGGGCGCGGCCGGTGCGCATGCTCGACCCGCAGAGCGTGCGCCCGTCGCGCTGGGCGAACCGGCACGAGCACTCGTTCGTCGACGAGGCGTTCGCCGAGCTCAAGGCCGACATCGCGTCGGCGGGCACCAATGTGCAGCCGGTGAGCGTGCGGGCGGTGCCGCAGGTGTTGAACGGTTCAACACCCGAGGCGGCGCCGCAGTACGAGATCGTGTTCGGCCACCGGCGGCACCGTGCCTGCCTGGAGCTGGGCCTGCCGCTGCAGGCCATGGTCACCGAGTTGACCGACCAGGAGCTGTTCGAGGCCATGGAGCGCGAGAACCGCGCCCGCAAGAACCTGAGCGCCTGGGAGCAGGGCACCATGTACCGCCGTGCGCTGGACGAGGGGTTGTATCCCTCGCAGCGCCGCCTGGCCGAGGCGCTGGGCGTGGACATCTCGCTGGTGTCCAAGAGCCTGTCGCTCGCGCGCCTGCCCGAGGCAGTGGTGGCGGCATTCGCCAGTCCGCTGGACATCCAGTTCCGCTGGGCCCAGCCCTTGGCCGAGGCGCTGCAGAAGGATCCCGATGGCGTGCTCGCGCGTGCGGCGCGGCTGCGGGCCACCGGCGAGAGGAGGGCGGCGAGCGAGGTGCTGGCGGTGCTCACGGTCGCGGGAGGGCAGGGGGTGTTGAACGGTTCAACACCCTCGCGCCAGGTGATCGAGGGCCCCAAGGGGCGCAGCGCGGTGCTCAGCCGCGATGCGCGGGGCCGGCTGCGGCTGGAGTTCTCGGCCGGTGCCGTGCCCGCCGAAGCCGAGGCCGAAGTGCTGGCCTTCGTGCAGCAGTTGCTGGGCCGGCGCTGAGCGCGGCGGACGGGCAGGGCGCCGGCAGGTTCTGCTCAGCGGCGAGCAAACGCCTGCTGCATGGCACGCTGGCGGCGGCCCTTCTCGGCGCGCACGTAGATCGAGGTAGTGGCCAGGCTTTCGTGGCCGAGGTTGGCCTGCAGAACGTCTTGCGGCACGCCGCGCGCCGCCGAGTGCGAGCCGTAGGTGTGCCGCAGCCAGTGCGTCGAGGCCAGGCGGATGCGCTCGGCCGCTCGGGCGTCGTGGCGCGCGATGTGAACCGCGCAGCGCTCGAACGCGCCCACCAGGATCTCGTAGATGCGCGCGGCGCCCAGAGGCGCTTCGGTGCCCAGCTTGGCAATCAACGGCGTCTCGGGGTCGTGGGCCAGTGGATCGGGATCGAGCCCGCGCCTTTGCAAGTAGGTCTGCAGCGCCTGCATCGCCGGGTCGGGCACGGGTACCTCGCGCCACTTGCGGCGCTTGCCGAGCACCATGATCGACCAGGCCATCTCGTCGCCGTCCGGGCCGTCGTCCAGCGGCTCATGCCGCAGCCAGCCCAGCCGCGCAGCGGTGAGCTCGGCTAGCCGCATGCCGGTCATGTAGGCAAAGTCGAGGATGAACTGAAGCCGGTGCAGGGCAGGGGAGGGCGCCTGCTCATGCTGCTCGGCCAGCCAGGCCTGCACCAGGTCCCACTGCTTCTGCGACAGCGCCCGCAGCTGCGGCATCGAGGGCGCGTCGGGCCGCGCGGGGACATCGTCCCAGGGGTTCGAGTCGAGGTAGTGGCGCCGCACCAGCCACTCGCACAGGCTGCGCACCACGGTGATGGCCAGTGCCTGCGAGCGCACCGACAGGGCCCCTTCGAACGGACGCCACTGCTCTGACCATCGCTGGGCATTTCGCGGACCGGTCCATTCGGGCCCCGGCTGCGCCAGGAAGTCACGGTAGGCCACGCAGTCGTCGCCGTCCAGCGAGGACAGTGCCTTGCGGCGCCCCATCACCGCCCACAGCAGAAAGCGCTCGGCCTCCTTGCGATAGGTGCGCCAGGTGTGCGTGCCCGCCACACGCAGTCTCAGCCAGGCGTGGACGGCCTCGTAGTCGTTGGCCGCAGCGACCTTGCAACGCTCGGCCGCCGCCCGGTTGGTGCCGCGCGAACCGTCGCGCTCGGCCGGCGGTCGGAACCGTTCCAACGGCACGATGCCCACCCGCGGCGCCGGGGTGAGGGCGGTGGTGTCGATGGCCGACAACGGCGCCAGGGCAGGGCGGGGCAGGGCGCCCAGCGTGGCTTCATGCTCGCGCAGCCAGCGCACGATGCGAGCCGCCCCCTCCGGGCCGACCCGCGGAATGCCTCGATGCCAGTGGTAGCCCTTGGTGCGCACCCAGAACATGAGGTCTGCCAGCCGCCGCATGCCCGCCACGGCCAGCCGACGCGCCACCCGCTCGTCGAGCCAGGCCTGAAGCGGGTCTTCGGGTTGTGGAAAGCGAGCGCCCACTTGCTCGAGCCACTGGACAGCCTCGACCAGCCGCTCGCGCAGGCGCTGGCGCCGGCGGGCGGTGCTGCGCGAGTCGGCCACGCCGTGCTGCTCCTGGTACAGCTCGATGAGCTCGGACTCGGAGTAGTAGTCGTGTGGCTGCTGCGCCGCGAACTCGTCCAGCGTGGGCACCCGCGCACCGCGCTCGGGCATGGCCTGCGGGTCACGGCGCAGCAGTGCCGCCACCTGAGGGCGCCCGTGCGCCCGGGCCAGGCTGCGCAGCTCGTCGAGCAGGCGTTGCAGCTCGCCACGAGCGCGCCGCCCGTCGCCAGCGCCATCGACATAGAGGTAGCGGTTCCACGCTGCCACCAGATCCAGCCCCTCGGCCCAGCTGCGCACGAACGCCATCTGGGGCTGGCCCAGACTGCGGGCAGCAGGCACCGAGGGCGCAGTGTTGTCGGGCATGGCAGGGGCGGGCAGGGCGGAGTGGGGCTCGCGCAAGTGCTTGTCAGGCTGGAGAAATCGTGCGGGCTGCGGATTTGGAACGGGTTTTGAAGGGACAAAACAGGTACTTTGATAATAGCAGTTATCAATACAAAGGTACGCTTCACGATGCTGCGTAGATCCGTCGCCGCCACGCATCCGTACCACTTCCCGCGTACAAACGCGTTTGGGCAGCTGCCGAGTCGCGCGGCGCGTCGGTTGCGTCCCGCGCGATCCGCGCCGGTCACTGTTGACACCAGAAACCGTCCGACCGTTCCTATCGAGAGCCCAAGTTGTCCATAGGCACCCTTTTGACTTCTGACCACTGGATCGCGTTTGCAATACACTTGCTGACCATGAAAAACGCCGTCATCCCGCAGGTGCGCGTGGACGCCGCGCTGCGCTCCGAGCTGGAACAGGTGCTGCAGGCCGACGAGTCCATCACTGAGTTTGTCGAAGCAGCCGTGCGCCGCGCCATCGAGCACCGCCGCGTCCAGTCGAGCTTCGATGCGCGCGGTGAAGCCGCGCTCCTGGAGTTCCGCCGCACCGGCGAGTCGGTGCCCGCCGAGGACGTGCTGCAGATGCTGCAGGCACGGCTGGACGCGCGCCGGCGTGCGTTGGCCAAGGGTTGATACCGCGGTGGCCAGGCGTTGAGGTACCGCGTCGCCTTCGCCCCCGCGGCGATCGAGGACCTGCTCAGGCTCTTCGACTATCTGATCGGGCGCGCACAAAGCGCCGAGGACTTGGACCGGGCCGAGGAGGTGATCGCCTCGCTGCGCCTGGCCATCGAGAACCAGCTGGCCGTGACGCCCTACAGTTTCCGCAAGGGCGGCGACGGGCGGCGCTCGACCCATCGCGAGCTCATCGTGCCCTCGGGCTCAACCGGCTACATCGCACGCTACGAGATCATCGGGCCGCGTGAGGTGCTGGTCCTGGCGGTCCGGCACCAGCTGGAGGACGACTACCACTGAGCAACCGTGTTCAAAGTCAAGCCTCCGCCGTCACTGAGCATGCTGCTCTGGGGGCTGCCAGTGCTGGCCGGTCTTGAGCATGGTGTTCATGATG
>JABWBN010000205.1 GCA_013360485.1 Burkholderiaceae bacterium
ACCCGAGAGCGGGCGCTAGCCACCGGGTTGGACGCCGTGGCCCGCGCACTGGACGAACAAGGCGCACCACCCCAGGCCAGCCTGTCGGCCGCGGAATGGCTGGCGCACCTGCGGGCGGTGCGGGCGCGTTAGTCGCCCAGTGGCCCTGTTCACTCAAACGCCGCCGTCGGACTGGAGCAGACATGATCGATCACACCGGCATCACCGTGAGCGACTACGGTCGCAGCAAGGCCTTCTATACGGCCGCCCTGCAGCCCATTGGCTATGCGTTGCTCGCCGAAATCCCGGCTGCGGTGACCGGCCATGCGGATGTCGCGGGCTTCGGTGAGCCGCCCAAGCCCGACTTCTGGATCAGCGCGGGTCAGCCCAACCGCCCGCCTGTCCACGTTGCCTTTCGCGTTCGCACGCGCGCACTGGTCGACGCGTTCTACCAGGCCGCCATCGAAGCCGGTGGACGCGACAACGGTGCGCCCGGACTGCGGCCGCACTACCACGCCCACTACTACGGCGCCTTCGTGCTCGACCCCGACGGGCATAACATCGAGGCGGTCTGTCATGCGCCGGAGTGACGGCGTCGAGCGTTGTTGAAGTGACGCTGAGCCCCCACGAGACTGCGTGCACCGTGGTCAACAGCTGCAGCGCAGCGATCCACGACCCAATCGAGCCGCTGTAAGGAGCCGGACGCCATGTCGGCAGTGCGCTATCAGGTCGACGAGGATCTGGCCGGCAGGATCTTCCGATTCGGCCTCGGCCGGTCACCGAAGCCGACGTCACAACACGTTACTGCCGCGGTGATCCCATTCGCCGTGGTGGCCTTTGCCTTCTGGCACGCCTGCGGATTCCGGTCGACCCCCGGTGTGCTGGCCAGCAGTGTCTTGCTTGGCTTGTTGTTTGCCGTGCTCGGCTATTTCGTTTCGCTTTCCGGTTCAAACATCTCCGCCACCGAACAAGCCAAGGCAGCTTTCAATCCGGGTCGACGCATAGATGTCGTCGTCGATCTGGCGAGCGACGCGCTGACGGTCAGTGAGGACGAGGTTACGACGCTGATTCCGTGGCACGCCGTTTCCTCCATCGTGAATACAGACGAATGGATCTTGATCGAGTACGGTTCCAACACCCTGCTTCCAATCCCTGTCGCGGCGTTCGCTGATGCGGGGGCTGCTGTGGAGTTTGTGAATTTGGCAAGGAAGTTGTCGAGCGAGAAGCGCGAAGCGCACAAGCGGTTCTCTCCGTCTGGCCATGGCCGAGTTCCAACTGACTTGGGGTAGGCGTCACATCCCCGGGAGTCCTGGGTCTACGGCGACCGCGTGATCGGATCTGTGGCACCCGGACGGATCGCACCCCGCCCGAGTGCTCGGCCTGCGCCCGATTTCTTCTGCTTGTTCCTGGCAAACCACGATAGTGGCCGGTTATCGCGACCCGTGACGTGTCATCTCCTTTCGTGTCGATCGGTTGCATAGAGTGCCGTCGCTTCGGACCTTCCGAAGCAGACACCGACCACTCGCAAGCCGTTCGGCCCTGCTGCGGCAGGCGCCTTTGACGGCTTCGACAACCACCACGCCAGGAGACCAGCATGCGCACACCCTACAAACGCCGGGCACTTGCGGAGCTCGTCGCCGCGATCGCTGTTGCCGGGTTCGTGACGGCCTGCGGCGGCAACGACGGCGGTGACAACACCTCCGCCGTCACCCCGACCCCGACCCCCGATCCGGTTGGGCCAGGTGTGTACGACAGCCAACTGGCCTTCGACAAGTCCAAGTACACGACGATCACGGTCACGCTCGACGGCGTCGCCACGCCGGTGCGCTGGTACCGCGAAGTCTGCTACGTCGGCAAGCCGATGAAGCTGGCGCCGCGGCAACCCGCACTGGGCCCACCGATCAATGTCGACAACCAGACCTGCGGCTACCAGAACCTGAACGTCTTCGTGCGCGAGGTGGACGCGGCCAAGCAGGACAACGCCATCTTCCTGAACGTCAACAACGCCGGCTGGTTTGCCAGCTACCAAGGGGGCTTGAACGGCTGGGACGGCGCGACCGCCGTCACTGGAAGCAACTACCGGGGTGCCGACATCGTCAACGGCGGCAGCTACGTCAGCACCAGCGACACCGACAAGAAAGGCGCCGCGCTGGCCCGCGGCTTCGTCTACATCACCATGTCATCGCGCAGCCGCGGAGCCACCGCCCCCGAAGGCGTCTACGCCGACGGCGTCTACCAGGGCAAGGCGCCGGCCGCGATCGTCGATGCCAAGGCTGCCGTGCGCTACCTGCGGCTCAACGACAGCGCGATGCCGGGCAACGCGAACCGCATCATCGTCAACGGCACCAGCGGCGGGGGCGCGCAGTCGACCCAGCTTGCCGCCACCGGCAACAGCGCCGACTACTTCCCTTACCTGAAGGCAGCGGGCGCGGCTGGCATTGACGCCAACGGCAAGAGCTCGATCAGCGACAGCGTCTACGCCGTCGTCGCCTACTGCCCGATCCAGGACATGGGCAGCGCCGACCTGGCCTACGAGTGGATGTTCAATGTGCTGGACACCCGCACGCTGGCTTCGGCCGACCAGAAGGCCGGCCTGATCGTCGATGGCAGCGGCGCCGAGCTGGTGCGTGCGGCGAACCCCGACCCCGCCGGCAGCCGCGAGCTCATGAACAAGTTCGTGGCCTATCAGGCCAGCCTCGGCCTCAAGGCCGACGACGGAACACCGCTGACCACCGACAACATGCTGGCCGCGCTGCAGACCGAGATCAAGAAGTCGGCCAGCGCCTACGTCAAGGCCGGTGGCACCCTCGTCGCCTACGGCGCCAATGGAACGGCCGCCGCCAACGGCGTGGCCGGCGGCAGCGGTGTCCTGAGCTACAAGAACGACTTCATCGATGTCGATGCGACCGGGGCGGTCTCCACGTTCAACATGTCGAACTACCTGCGGTTCGTCGCCAAGCAGGCGCGGCTCAAGGCCATGCCGAGCTTCGACCAGGTCGGGCAGACCGCCATCCTGGCGACCACCGCCACCGGCGACACGACGAGCACCGGCGCGCCCATCTACGGCAACTACCACGGCGGCGAGTCCAACCTGTTCGGCACCGCGTCGCAGGTCTACTCCAACTTCATCGAGTACGCCTGGAACCGCAACAACGGCGGCGACGCCGTGAACCCGGCGCAAGCCGACGTGGGCCTGCGCAACACCGGCTACACCTGGGCCGGCAACCCTCAGCGGGAGTTCGTGCTGAACCAGTACAAGATGATCAACGCGCTGCCCTACATCGGCAAGACCGATGGCATCACCAGGCACTGGCGCATCCGCAACGGCGCACGCGATCGCGACACGTCCTTCACCGTGGCCTACAACCTCAGCCGCGCGCTCAAGGCCGACGCGAAGGTCAAGACCGTCGACTTCGCGCTGCACTGGGACCAGGGGCACGCCGGCAACTACGACGTCAAGAGCGCGTTCGCCTGGATCGACCAGCGGCTGGCCGCGGGCGACTGAGCCCCCAAAGGCGCGGCTTACACCCGCGCCTGCATCCCCAGCCGACGCATCAATTCGGCGCGATAGGTGCGGCTGCACGGCACCACGTCGCCGCCATGCAGCACCAGCGTGGCATCGCCGCTGTCGCCGGGTCGCACCTGCGACACATGCGCCAGCGCCACGGCGGCACCCCGGTGGCAGCGCAGGTAGCCCTCGCCCAGGTCGGCCAGCAGGCCGACCAGCGTGCGGCGCAGCAGCGGTGCGCGCCCCGTTGCATGGACCACCACGTAGTTGTCGGCGGCTTCGAGCCAGCGGATCTCGGCCAGCGGCACCAGGTGCACCCGGCCGCGGTCGGGGATCACGAGTTGCGTGGCACCGGCAGACGCGACGCCTGCCAATGCGACAACTGTATGCGCAGCCGCAGGGGCCAACGGATCGGCGGGTGCACCGCTGGCGGCCTGACGCGTGGCCATGCGTTCGCGCGCCCGCTGCAGTGCCCGCGCCAACCGCTCGGGCTCCACCGGCTTGAGCAGGTAGTCCAGCGCCGCGGCGTCGAAGGCGGGCAGCGCGTAGCGGTCGTAGGCGGTCACGAAGACGACCAGCGGCGCCGGGTCGGGCAGCGACGCTGCCACGTCCAGCCCGCCGATGTCGGGCATCTGGATGTCCAGTAACAACACGTCGGGCATCAGCGCCGGCAGCGCCCTCAGCGCCGACGCCCCGTCGCCGGCCTCGCCCACCACCTGCACGCCGGGCATGCCCGCGAGCAGTCGGCGCAGCCGCGCGCGTGCAGGTGGTTCGTCGTCGACGATCAGGATGCGCACGGCAATTGCACCTGTGCGAGCACGCCCCGCGGTTCGCGGTTGCGCAGCGTCAGTCGACCCCGGTCGCCGAATGACGCGGCCAGGCGCTGCCGAAGGGTTCCGAGACCGGTGCCCAGGGCCGCAGCGCCGTCGGGCAGGTGGCCGATGTCGTCGGCCACCTGCAGCAGCAAGTCGTCCCCTTGGCGGCAGGCGGTCACGCTGATGCGCACGTCGCCGGTCGTGCGCTCCACGCCGTGGCGGAAGCAGTTCTCGAGCAAGGGCTGCAGCAGGAGCGTGGGCACGACCAGCGGGGTCGTGTCCGGTGCGATGTCGAACTCGACCTGCACTCGCGGGCCGAAGCGTTCGGCCATGATCTCGGCGTAGCCCTGCAGCAGTGCGATCTCGTCGCGCAGAGGTGCGGTGGGTTGGCGCGCCAGGTCGGTGGCCGCCCGCAGCAGCGCTGCCAGACGCGTGAGCAGCCGGTCGGCGCGCTCGGCGTCGTCGTGCACCGTCGCGGCGACGGTGTTGAGGGCATTGAAGAGGAAGTGAGGCGCCAGTTGCTGCGTGAGTTGCAGCAACTGGGCCTGCTGCTGCAGCGCGAGCGCCCGCTGGACGCGCACCCGCTCGACCAGCAATGCTGCATGCGAGCGCAGGCCGAACATCACTGCGGTGAACAGCGCAAAGAAGATCGAGAACCGCAGCATCTCGTGCAGGAACACCGACGGCCACGGTCCGTGCTCATAGCGCTGCCCGACCCAGGCGTATACGCCATGGCGCAAGGCGTAGACCACGATGACGAACACCACGCCCATCGGCACCAGCTGCACGGCTGCGTGCCCGAACCAGCGCCAGGGTCGTGCCAGCAAGCGGTCTGCGGCTGTCACCCGACGCCACTGCCAGGCCACGATGCCGGTGGCCACCAGGCAGGAGCTGCCTTCCCAGAGCAGCGGCTGCCAGATCTCGCCATGACCGTCACGCGCGTACTCCTGCACGGCCACCGTGATCATGAGCAGCCAGAACACGCCCCAGGCTGCGAGGAAGACGCCCCGCGGCCAGGGCGCCGGCGCGTCGGTTGCGATGGGTTCGGCGGCGCTGTCCATCAGGATGCACAGGCTACACCCGAACCCGCCGAGCGGCGAGCGGGCACCGGCGCCATGCCCATCCACGGCCGCAACCAGGTGATGCGGCTGGCCAGCGCCCAGCCCGCCACCGACACCACCAGCGTGCCCACGAGCAGCACGACGGCTTCGACACCCGGCGGCATCGCCCAGCGCGCCAGCGCGGTGGCCAGCACCATGATCACCGTCTGGTGCAGGATGTACACGGGAAACACGGCCTCCTGCCAGCGTCGCAGCCACACCCGCTCGGTGGCCAGGTGGCGGTACGCGAAGCCCAGTGCTGCGATCAGCGCCCCCACCTGCTGCAGGCTGACCAGCGCCGCACGCACTGGCATGGGCGCATCGTCGGCGGCCAGGCGCAGCGCCCAACCGCCCAGCGCCGCCGCCAGTGCCAACCAGCGGGCATCGGACATGCGCGCCCAAAGGCCAGGCTGGGTGGCGGCCAGGGCGCCGAAGGCGAAGGCCGGCAGGTACTGTGCGTGCGAGTACGGGTCATCGACAAGCGCGTGGGTCTGCCCGTAGCCACCCAGCCCCATGCGCACGGCCCACACCCACAACCAGGGCAGCGCGAGCAGCCGCCATCCGGCCAGCCCTTGCTGCATGCGCGCGCCGGCCCGCTCCAGCGCGAGCGGCCAGCGGCGCAGCAGCATCCACAGCAGGACCGTGTACACGAAGAGGTAGGGCAGGAACCACAGGTGGTTCCAGGTCGGCATGATCAGGCAGCCGTGGCCGACGCGGCAGAAGCCGTCGTAACCGCGGTAGTACAGGCCCAGGAACGCCAGCCACCCGCCCGGGTAGCCGGCCTTTTCCACCACCTCCAGGTAGGACTGCGGCGGCACCACCACCAGCATGCCGAAGACCAGGGGCAGCAGCAGCCGCGAGGCCCGCTGGCGCAGCCAGGGGCCGTCGGCCGCGCGGCCGCGCAGCATCCAGGCGGTGGCGGCACCCGAGACGATGAACAGCAGGCTCATCCGCCAGGGCGAGCTCAGCCGCATCCATGGCTCCAGCTCGGGCAGCAGTTGCGCGCTCTTGATGTGCCAGTCCCAGCTCACGTAGTACATGCCCACGTGATAGACCAGCAGCCAGCCCAGCGCGAGGATGCGCAGCGCATCGATGAAGTGGGCCCGGCTGGCCGCCCCATCGCCTGCGACAGGCGGTGAACAGTGCGTGGTCTCGGATGCGGTCGGCGGGTGTTCCGTGGTCATGGCCGTGCTCGATGCGGTGGTTCGGTGGTCGGCAGTGTGGGCATTGCTGCCGGCGCCGCGCGGGGCCCAGTGGCGAACCGCAGGGCAGTCGGGGTGAGTAGCGGGGGCGTGCTGCCCACGCTCACCCGAACTCCCCTCGGTCGCCCAACTATTTGTTGCGAATGATTCGCATTGCTGTATAGAATGCGCGGCCGATGCGGGTGCCCTGTCCGCATCGCACCTCTCGCCGCCAGCCTGTCGCCAGCCCCCGAGTCATCGCCGCGTGCACCCGCGCGGCCCATCGGAGACCCGCCGCGACCCAGCCCGCGACCGCCGCACCGCCC
>JABWBN010000206.1 GCA_013360485.1 Burkholderiaceae bacterium
CGCACGCCCTGCGCCGCCGCACTGGCGCCGCTTTGTACGCCGCGCTCCACAGCCCGCGCGCCCTTCTCGATGCCCGATGCGGCAGCGCTGGCGCCCCTGACGACCGTACCTCGCACGCGATCGACCAACCCGGGTTCTGCCGCAGTCGTCGGCTGGGCGGCAGCAGATCCGCAGGCGATGACCGCCAGCAGCAGGGGGCGAATGGAACGACCGGCAGAACGCAGCGAGAGCATGGTTGGACACAGCGCGGTAGCGAGGATGCCGTCATCGTACGACAGGCGTCGTACGCACGACCAGGTCGAGTCAGGGCGACCTGCACGCCCGATAGAAGTCGCGATCCGGCCGGTACGCCTGGGTTTGAACGTCGAGCAAGCCCAGCACGGAGTGGAAGTAGTGGTCATGCGAGACGGGCTCGTCCAGGCGCTGCTGCAGGCACGCGCGCGTGACGCCGGTGCGCAGCGCGAAGCCGGGTGACATCCACGTGATCCAGGGCACGTGTTTCTGGGTGTCTGGGGCCATGGCGTAAGGCAAGCCGTGCAGGTACAGGTTGTGCTCGCCCAGCGATTCACCGTGGTCGGATACGTACAGCAGTGCGGTGTCGGCCTGGTCCGACTTCACCTGCAGCCAGTGGATCGTCGCGGCCAGGAAGTGGTCGGTGTAGGCGATCGTGTTGTCGTATGCGTTGACCACCTCCTCGCGGCTGCAATCCTGCAGCGCGGCACTGCGGCACTCGGGGCCGAAGCGCTTGAATGCGGCCGAGTATCGTTTGTAGTAGGCGGGGCCGTGGCTGCCCATCTGGTGCATCACGAGCACGATTCCACGCGCGCGACGATCAGCCGGCATGGAAGCGATGCGCGCATCCAGGTCGGACAGCATGACTTCGTCGCGGCACTCGCCATCGGCGCAAAGCGCGTTGTCTCCCAACTTGCTGGTGTTCACGTTGGGAACCCGGTCGCACACGCCCTTGCAGCCGGCCTGATTGTCCAGCCACAACACGGCCAGACCGGCGTGGTGCAGCACGTCGACCAGCGACTCGTGTCGCGCGGTGGCGCCGTCGAACTCCGTGCGCGACATGTGCGAGAACATGCAGGGCACGGATGCGGCCGTGCTGGTGCCGCATGACCTGGCCTGGCGCTGGCTCACCACGCCCAGCACCGCCAGTTCGGGCGTCGTGTCGAGTGCGTAGCCGTTGAGCCCGAAGTGGTCGGCGCGGGCCGTCTCCCCGAGCACCAGCACCAGCAGCGGCGGGCGGTGAGCGGACGAGGGCGGTGCCACCGCCGCGTCGCGCCCCAGGGGCCGCAGGGGCTGCGGCGCAGCCTTGAGTTGCGCCGCGACCACCTGGGCGGCGGCAACCAGGGTGTTGAGCGGGTTGACCATGTAGCGCAGGGGCCGGTGCTCGCGCACCGCCGACGACAATGGCTGGAACACCGCCAGCAGCGCCAGCACGGCCACCGCCGCCGCTGCGCCTGCGGCCAGCAGGTTGTGCCGCAACTGCCCGAGCCACGGCCGAGTCGCAATCGGGATGCGCCAGGTCCACCAGGCCGGCAGCAGGCCGAGCATGGACACGGTCAGCAACAGGCTGGGCGTCATCAGATCGGCAGCTTCGGCGGCATGCGTCTGTGCCACGTTCACGAGCATCGCTCGATCGATGACGACGCCGTAGCCGAGCATGAAATGGGTCGCCATCGCGCTGGTCACCAGCACTGCGACGAGCGCCGGGCGCAGGGTCCGTCGCCAGGCCAGGAGGCCCAGCAGCACCACCAGAAGCGCCGCGAGCGCAGTGCCCAGTCCGGTCGCAAAGATGAAGCCGTTCCATCCCTGCAGCAGTCCATACTGGTACAAGGCACGCCACAGCGCGAGGTTGCCCAGCGTGGCGATCCACAGTGCCGTGGCCAGCACCGGCCACAGGGGGTGCAGGCCGGGCCGCAACGGGTGGATCACCCGGCGCCGGCCCGTGTCCAGGGTGCGGGCGTCAGTCGTCACTTGCGCGATCCAGGTAAGGCCAGCGGCGCTCGGCGCTGCGGCGCAGCGCATCTCCCGCTAGCGCAACCCACCAGCAGGTGACCGCGCTCCAGAGCGTGTGGCTCATGAAGTGGGCACCGCGCCACTGCTGCGCCAGGCCAAACGCTGTGCCGACCAGCAGAGCGGCGCACAGCCAGGCCCGTGCGATGCGTTCGTCCACGCCGCGGAACGCCAAATGGCCACTCACAAAAGCGAAGCCGGCAGTCGCGTGCCCCGCCGGGAAGCAATGGCCTGGCGCAGAGCCGGCGTCAGTTGCCGATGTCGACAGTCGACCCGGATCGACCCAGCCGCCGAAAGCCGACAGGTCCCACGGGCAGTGGATGCTGCTGACGTGCTTGAGCAGGCTGACGGTCAGCACCGCGCCGAGCACGCTGACCGCACATTGGAGGCGTCGGCCTAGCGACAGGCGACGCAGCGGGCCTATCGGCCACCAGATCGCCACGCACAGCGCGGTGGCCGCCGCCCAGGCCAGCCACCGACCGCCATCGTGAATCACGCCTTGCAGCAGCCAGTGCCCCCGCGCGGCGAAGCCCTCAGGGCCGCCCGCCACCCGCGCCAATGGGTAATCGAGTCCCGTTGCATCCCAGGCCACGGCAGGCAGGGCCGGGATCGTGAACGCGGCCCACCATCGGGCCATGCGATCGTCTGTCATGGCCGGCTACCGTAGGGAGCCGGCCTTAAGCAGGTCTTAAGTGCCCCGGTGGCCCCGCGGGCGGTACTGGGCCGTGCCCAGGGATGAGGCTCGGGGCGCGACAATGCGGACCATGCGTGTGTTGGTGGTCGAAGACGACGAAGGCATCTCGTCGGGCCTGCGTTCGCAGTTGCGCCAGCAGGGTTGCGCGGTCGATGTGGCGGACACCATGGCCCGCGCCTGGGCCGCTCTCGCGGCCGAACCCTTCGATCTGGTGCTGCTCGACCTGGGCCTGCCCGACGGCGATGGCAGCGCTTTGCTCTCCCGTCTGCGAGCGCAGCCGTCGGGCACCGTGCCTGACGCGGCGACACCTGTTCTGGTCATGACTGCGCGCGACGAGGTGCCATCGCGGATTGCCGCGCTCGACCTCGGGGCCGACGACTATGTCGTCAAGCCGTTCGACGTGGGCGAGCTGACGGCGCGCATGCGTGCGTTGCGTCGCCGCAGTGTCGGTCGCGCGCAGCCACGCGTGGTGCTGGGCGATGTGGAGCTCGATCCGGCGGCCCGCCAGGCTTGGCGTGGCGGCGTCGCCGTGGAGCTGTCCGCCCGCGAATTCGCGGTGTTGCTGGCGCTGGCCGAGGTGCGCCCGCGCGTGCTGTCCAGGCTGCAGATCGAGGAGCGCCTGTACGACTGGGGCGCCGCTGGTGTCGAGAGCAATGCCATCGAGGTGCACGTGCACAGACTTCGCCGCAAGCTGGGCGACGACATCATCCGCACGCTGCGCGGCGTGGGCTACTTCGTGGCTGCGACATGACGAAACCCGGGGGGCCTGCCGGAATGCGGCAGGTGTACAGACCGACGCTCGGCAGGCGGCTGTTGGCCTGGGGTCTGGGCGCGCTGCTCATCGTGTGGGTGGCGATGGTGGCCGCGGGCTTCCACGCCGGCTGGCACGAGGCCGACGAGTTGACCGACGGGCATCTCGCCGGCGTTGCAGCGCTGCTGCTCGCCGAGCGCGACAACCGATTCGCCGACGAGCGGCTGATGCCACCGCCGCCGCCGGGCGGTGCGCCCCTGCGCGCGCACGACTACCAGCGGTCGATGAGCGTGGCGGTCTGGGGTTCCGACGGGCGCCTGCTCAGTCGCTTCGGCAGTGCGCCAACGCCGGCGTTCGAGCCCGGTGAGGGCTATGCCACGCTCGAGCTGGGACAGCCGGCGACGCGCTGGCGCGCGTATGCACGGTGGAACGGGCCTTCGCGCGAGCGGCGGGTGATGGTGCTGGTGAGCATGCCCGAGCACGACGATCTGGCGTGGGACATTGCAGGCCAGGTGGCTGAGCCCGGCCTGTGGTTGCTGCCCGTCGTGGCCGTGGTACTCGGGTGGGCGCTGCGACGTGCGATGCAGCCGTTGAGGCAACTGGCCGATCGAGTCCAGGCCCTCGACGTCCGCACGGTGCAGAACATCGACCCCCTGCCACGACACCGGGAATTGGCGCAGCTCGCGCATGCCGTCAATACGCTGGGACAGCGCTACCAGGCTGCGCTGGCCAACGAGCGGCAACTGGCCAATGAGCTGGCCCACGAACTGCGCACGCCGCTGGCTTCACTGGCCTTGCATGCAGCAAACGTGCGCGGCCCCCTGGCAGACGAAGACCGAACGCAGGCGCTCGATCGGATCGAGCGCGACGCCAGGCGCGTGGCGCAGATGCTGGACCAGCTGCTGGCCCTGGCACGCGCCAGCCGTGTCGAGCTGGAAGAGGCGGCCGTCGAGTGCGACCTGGCCGCGTTGGGTCGCGATGTGCTCGGCCGCTATGCACAAGCCGCGCTCGACAGCGGGCACGCGTTGTCGATGCGCGCGCCCGATTCCGTGCCGATGCGGGGGCACCCGCTGCTGCTGGAAATGATTCTGCGCAACCTCGTGGAGAACGCGCTCGCTCACACGCCCGCGGGTGCGTCGATCGAACTCGCGCTCGATGCCCAGGGGCGCTGGTTGCAGGTCAGCGACGATGGCGAGCGTGTCGCGGGTCGCAATGGTCCACGCATGGATGCGCCCGGCACGGCCGCGCCTGGGGGCGCCGCCGGACGATCGTCGGGCCCGGCGCTCGGGCTTGGACTGGGCCACAGGCTGGCGCACAAGATAGCCGCCATGCACGGCGGCCACTTCGGGACAGCGAACCCGCTTCAGCCGTTCACGACCACCTACCGCATGACCTGGGGCGACGGCCACGGCGGTTGAACGCACGCCCCTTGGCGAGTTGCCGGGGTAAGCGCGTTCACATCAGCAACGTGGAGCTCGGAGCGAGCAGACGCTGTTCCCAGTTCGACTGGGGGGTGGCCTGCGCTGGCTCGGCGCTCGGCTCATGCAAGCCGATGCCCATCAGGGCCACGGCGCGGTTCTGCAGCGAGGTGGCGTGGTCGTGGTCGCCGCAACGGTCGAGCACGTCGCTGACGCGCAGCAGCAGCTTGGCCTCGCAATGGGCGTCGCTGACGCGGCCGGCCAGCGCGCCGACTTCCAATGCGCGGGCGCGGGCGCGGTCACGTGCCGCCATGCCTGCGTGACGATCATGCTCGGCGCGATCGCGCTGCTGCTCGGCCAATGTGCAGCTCAGCTCGGCCAGTTCGCAGCCCAGGTCGAGGTGCACGTCGTGGCCGGGCACTGACGCAGCCCAGTGCAGTGCCTGTTCCAGGTAGCCCTCGGCGCTGTCGAGCGAGTCCAGTGCCTTGAGCGCGCGCGCGACCTGGGTCAGCGATTGCACCATGTCGTGCGGCCGCTTGAACACGCCCGCCAGGTCGAGCACCCGCAATGCCAGCTTCAGCGCCTGGCGCGCGCGGCCATCGGTCAACGGCTCGCCTGCCACATCCTGCAGGGTTGCGGGGGCGGACGGGTCGGCAACAGAGGCAGCGCGGCGCGGGTTCTTCATGCGCATGATCCTAGGCGCAGGGCACCGCTTTGCCTTCCCCGCACACCGGGGGTCGCGGCGTGGTCGGGCGTGCAGCCCGGCACGCGTCACCGGGTCGGACCGCTCAGCTGCGTGGTCACGGGGGCGACCTGCGCGTGCGGTCAGATCTGTGTCGCCGGGTCGCCCCAGGTCTGCTCCACGTCCTGTCGGTTCACCATCAACCGAGCCTGGGCGCGTGACTGCAGGGCCAGCCGCTGGAGCTCGAGCTCGTGGTAGGACTCGAAATGGGCCAGAGCCTGCTCGAAGCGACCCATGGTCTTGTAGCACCGGTGCAGCGCCCGGTGCACCCGCATGCGCGTGGTGGTGTGCTCATGCTGGCGCAGGTCGTCGAGGGTCCGTTGCAGTTCGTTCACGGCTTCGGCGTGCTGGCCCTGCGCGGCCCGCAGTTCACCCAACAGGTAGCGCGAGCGCAGTGCCACCGCAGTCCAGCCGTGGCTCTCGGCCCGCGCGATGGTGTCGCGCACGTATTGCTCACCGAGCTCGTAGTGGCCCAACAGCGTGTGCAACTCGCCGAGGTTGCCTCGCACCACGGTCTGCCGGTAGATGTCGCCGCCGCGAAGCACGAGCTCCAGTGCCTGCTCGGCGTAACGCAGGCCCCGCGACAGGAAGGCATGCGCCTCGCCGTTCTCGCCACGCTCGCTCAGCAGGTGATACGCGCTGATGGCCACAGCGGCCAGGTTGTTCAGGGCCATCAGCGCCGCCTCGTCGCTGCCTTGTTCGCGCGCCCGCGCGAGCGCTCGGCCGAGGTAGCGCTCGCCGCGCTCGGGATCACCCAGCCGGTCATGGCAAATGCCCAGGCGGTTCAGCGCCAGCGCCTCCTCGGCTGGCAGATGGCGTCGGCGTGCCAGGTCGAAGGCCGCGGCCGCCTGCCGCAGCGCTTCCTCATGCAGGCCGATTTCGGTGTAAGCCGTCGCCAGCAGACACTGCGTGGCGCACAGCCGCGGGCCGTCGTCCAGGCGCTCCCAGACCGTCAGCGCCCGCCGCGCAGTCATGGCGGCGTCCTCGAAGCGACCCAGTCGCCACTGGTGGGCGGCCAGCAAGTCGAGAGCCCTGCCGGCAACGGCGTCCGGGCTCTGGGCCAGCAAGGCGCGTTCCACCGCCAGCGATGCCTGCTCAGCACCGTGCTCGTGGTCGCCACGGGCGAGCGCAGCCGCGCTGGCGTCGAGCAGCTGCGCGAGGTCCGGGTCGTGGTCGGGCAGGGCGGGTTGCGTCATGCAGGGCCTCCGGTCGCCCGTGTCGCGGGCGACC
>JABWBN010000207.1 GCA_013360485.1 Burkholderiaceae bacterium
GCGAGGCCGCCCGCGCGGCCGCCACGCGCGTGGGGCTGGGCACCATGCTCGACCGCACCGCCGGCCTGCTGGCGCATGGCCAGAAGCGCCAGCTCGAGATCGCGATGTGCCTGGCCACCCAGCCGCAGGTGCTGCTGCTGGACGAACCCCTGGCCGGCATGGGCGCGGAAGAAACCGACCGCATGCTCGCACTGCTGGCCGAGCTCAAGGGACGGCACGCCATCTTGCTCGTGGAGCACGACATGGACGCGGTGTTCCGCATCGCCGACCGCATCACGGTGATGGTCAACGGCACCGTGATCGCCTCGGACACCCCCGATGCCGTGCGCGCGAGCCCCGAGGTGCAAGCGGCCTACCTGGGAGGGCACTGATGGCGGCCGCGACCGAACTCATCGTCGACGCGCGTGGCCTGCACGCCTGGTACGGCTCGAGCCATGTGCTGCATGGCGTGGACTTCCAGATCGCCCGCGCCCAGACCGTGGGCCTGCTCGGCCGCAACGGCATGGGCAAGAGCACGCTGATCCGTACGCTGCTGGGCCACGTCGCCCAACGCGATGGCCGCATCACGCTGTTTGGCCAGGAAGCCTCGCGCGCGAGGCCACATGTGGTGGCTCGGCTGGGCGTGGGCTACGTGCCTGAAGGGCGCGGCGTGTTCCCCAACCTCAGCGTGCGCGAGAACCTCGTGATGGCCGCACGCCGTGGCCGCGACGGACGCAACGACTGGTCGCTCGAACGCGTGCTGCAGACGTTTCCGCGGCTGAAGGAACGCATTGGGCACCTGGGTGGGCAGCTCTCGGGCGGCGAGCAGCAGATGCTGTCGATCGGCCGCGCGCTGATGACCCATCCCGAGCTGATGATCCTCGACGAGGCCACCGAGGGCCTGGCCCCGCTCATCGTCAGCGAGATCTGGCGCGTGATCGGCGAAATCCGCGCCAGCGGCATCGCCACCCTCATTGTCGACCGCGATTGGAAGCGAGTGCTTGCCCAATCCGACCAGGCGGTGGTGCTGCAGAAGGGCAGTGTCGTCATGTCCGGCGCGGCCGTCGACGTCGCAGCCAACCCCGAACTGGCGCGCTACCTGGGCGTTTGACGCGCCCGGCCCCGGGCGCGGCTCGTATACACGAGTCAGGCGCGCGTGTCCACCGCAAATGGTAGCGGCGATCGACAGCGCGCACCCCGCGAGTCCCTCCTCGACCTAGCGCACGTCGCCCGCGCCGGAAATGCCCGGTCACCCTCGTAGCGGCGCGCCCCAGCGCTGTCTTCGGCACGCGGATCCAGGCGGGCATGGTGACCACCAAACGTGTTCCGTTTCTCTCTGGCGCCGCAGCACCCTCACGTGTCAAGCTTGCATGGCCCGTGAGGTGAGCGGCCCTCGCGATGTCCCCCCGGACCCGCCGCGTCAAGCGCACACGTTTGCCCATGAAGAACAACCGACTTGCCCCACCGGCCTGGCTCTCCAGCTCGACACCGAGCTGCGGCGCCGCAATGCCGATTCACCGTGGGTTGCGCCCGTGGCACTGGTCGACACGCCGTCTGGGCATAGCGCTCTCGGCCTTGGTCATTGCCTGCGCGCTGGGATTCGCCATGCTGCCAGTCCAGGCGCCGGGGGCGGCGTCGAGCGGTATGCAGCCGGCCCATGGTGGGGCGCCTGAGCATCCATGGTTGACTTCGCCGTTCGGCACAGTCAGCGGTCAGGGTGCCCAGGTGGCTACACCGCAAGCCGTGCGCGCGCCCGACCGAAACGCCACGCCACAGGCGTTGACGACAGGTACCGACCGGCCGGGGCCCGCCCCGAAGCCTGACGCAGCAGGGAGCCCGCCAGCGAGGACACCCTCGACCGCCCAGCAACGCGAAGCCGTCATGACGCGTCTTCAGGATGTTCGCGCACAGTTCGAGCGGCACGCGGCGCTATGGAACCAACAGCGTGGCTACCACCTCGAGGACAGCCTGCTGGACTCTGCCGCAGGGGTCGCGCAGAGCAACTCGCATCCTCATGTTGCGCTCGACATCGCTGAACTGACCAAGCTTGCCCACAGCGGCGATGTCGACGCGCAGGTCTTTCTCGCCGCCCGCATCGCCCGTGAGGCGCCAGACCAAGCCATGCACTGGCTGGAGGAAGCGGCCATCCACAGCAACTACACCGCACCCCTGATCATGATGTCGAACCTGCGCCTGATCCAAGCGCAGGCGCAAGCGGGCTCGCAGCCGCCGCAGTCCAAGCCGGTGTTCGACGAGGCCATGGCATGGCGGGTAGTGGCCGCGACCCGCCATGACTACTACGCGCAGGCCCTGCTCGACGAGAAGGGTGAGGCTCTCGGCGATCTCGACCCGGCTCAGCAGCAGCGCATACGCAATCAGGCCGCCAAGCTCCGCGCCGACCTCGACGCCAAGCGGCTGGCCGCAGGTCACAGCGCCTACAACGACACGCGCCTGCCGCCGCCGGCCGAGGCCTTGCTCACGCAGGCCCGCCAACTCAATCAACAGCTCGAAGACTTGGGCGACGACTGACGCGCGCCCACTCTTCTCCCCGCCCCGGGACGGGCACGCTGTGCGGCTGGGCCGCCAGGCATGGAATCCCGTGGTTCACGTCCCTGTCGTTCACACTAGGAGTCCACTCATGCGCCTTACCACCCAAATCGCCGCCCGGTCGGGCATGGCGTTGATCCTCACCGCATGCGCCGGCCAAACCATGGCCGCGTGCGATGCCGTTCTGGTCACCGGGCTGCCACCCGGCATTGCCCAAACCACATGGGACGCCACCGGCTGCCCCAACTCCGCCGTTGCCAGGCCGGACCATCATCTCAAGTTCGAGCGGCGAGTGCCCATCTTCGGCTGGAGCACCAAGTTCAGCGGTCCTGTCCCGGTAACCGGCTATTTCAGCTACCCCTGCGTGCTCAGCATGAAGGCGCGCGTCACCGCCAAGTACCGCCGAAACGACGGAGCACTGGTTGAATACGCCAACTTGTCGGCGAGTTGCATCTAAGTCGCCACCAGTGCCCTGGACAGGCCGCTGCAGCGACCGCGCGGGTCGTGCCGCTCGCCCGGCCCGCGCGGTGGCTGCCGCGCCGACAAAGCACGGCGCACCGCCGTCTGCCATGACAACTGGTGAACCAACGCGTTGAGCGGCAGCAGCAGCGCGCTGGCAGAGGCCCGCATGCCACGCCGCCGCAGGCGCAGATTCGAGGCAATCGACATCGGATCGGCCAGCGACAGCACCCCGGGCGCCACCCCTGCCCAGTCCCAGGCAATGACCACGAACGGCGAGTCGATGCTGCCCCAAACGGTTCGGCCACGCGCGACCGAATCCGCGACGCTGCCGTCGGTCAGCCAACTGGTCACGTGTCTGTATCGGCGTGGGCACAGCACATCCCCATCGAACACCACGCGCGGCCAACGCTCCAGTTCCCACCCAGCATCGTGCATCATCTATCCTTCGCGGCAGCGCGTTCTCGTGCCGACATGACGCTCATTGTCGTGTGAACGGCGTGCGCGGAACACTCTGCACGTGCCCAGGTAGCAGCCCCTCACCCCGCGTACAGGCCGATGCCCGCTCTCGACGACCTTCGCGCCATCGCGGCCGCTCGCACCCGAGGCGAATTCGAGTCTTCCCTCACTCGTGTGGCGCACGAGATGGGGTTCCCATTGTTCGGCGTGATCGTCGCGGTCGACCAGCCGGGCCGTGCCAGCGCGCTGGCGCAACTCTCGAACCCGCCGCCTGCCTTTGAACAGGCGTGGCTCGATGCCCCCGCTTCCATGCGCGACCCCGTCCTCCATGAACTGCGTCAATCCGCGCTCCCGGTGATCTGGAACGAGCACACCTATGCCAGAGCTGGCGCGGCTGATCTCTGGGACTTGCAGGCGCCTTTCGGCTATCGCGTCGGCCTGGCCGTGGCACTGCATCTGCCACGGCACCGTCACTTCGTGCTCGGGCTCGACCGCGAGCGCAACCTGCCCACCGAGAACCGGCGGCTCAGCCGGCTACTGGCGGATGTGCAACTGCTGGCGGTCCATGCGCAGGTTGCAGCACAACGCCTGCTCATTCCGGCGATGCCACCGCCGCCGCGCCTGACGCCGCGTGAGCTCGATGTGCTGCACTGGACGATGCTCGGCAAGGATGCCGCGGCCATTGGCCAAATCCTCGACATCAGCCGCTATACGGTGCAGTTCCACGTCGAGAACGCCATCGCCAAGCTCGACTGCGAGACCAAGCACGCGGCCGTCTTGAAGGCGCTCGAGCACGGCCTGCTCGACCGCCTCCACCGCCGAAGCTGAACGCCGGCGCAGCGGCGTCGCCCGCCGCGGAGGTGCGTCGCGTATCACTCAACGGCATGTCACGTCAAGCTCCTGCACTGCAGGGTTTGTCCGCCGACTGCTTCTTGCTCGAATGGCCGCTCGCGCCTTGATTCCTGGGCGTGCATCCATCCGACCCGGAGGCCTTCATGCATCAGTGTTCCAACCCGGTAGCTGCCCACCAACTGCCACGCGGCGGCGGCTTCTGACCGCGGCATCGCCAGCGCACCCGGCACGATGCCACTCATGAACACACAAAACGGCCGGCCGCACCCGTCCCACCCCCTCGCCGCGCCCAGGCGCGAACGCGTGTTGTATGTCGAGGACGATCCGGTCGGCGCCGAGCTGATGGGCGCGCTCGTGGACCACATGTTTCCCGGCATCGTGTTGCGTCTGGCCGACTGCATGGTCGAAGGCGTCGTCCAGGCGCGAACCTGGCGTCCGGACCTGATTCTTCTGGACATGCAGCTGCCCGATGGTGACGGTCTGGACATGGTGCGCGAACTCGCGCCGGAAATCGCTCGGGGAGAGTTCTGCGTCGTACTGCTGACCGCCGATCGCCTCGCGCCTTCGGTCGCCAAGGCGCTCGCGCTGGGTGCGCTGGCTTGCTGGAGCAAGCCCTTGCATGCAGGCCTGCTGGCGCAGCAGATGGCCACCGTCATGGAGCACCTGTTGACCGTGCGTCGCCAGATCCGTTAACCCGGCCAAGGCGAGCGCGGCGCGCAACCGGCAGCTGGCCGGTCTTCCCACTCAAGTCCCATGCCGGCCAGTCGCTCGTTCAACTGCCGGTGGTCGCAGGCTGCCATCACCCACTCCAGCCACCAGGCGTGGGGTATGCCCACGCACTCATCGAACCACTCCGGGTGGGCACGCGCCGACTGCACCACCACCGCTTTCATGCCTTCCAGCGACACTGCGCCTTGATCGGTCAGCCGCAGATGCAGCCGCACAGGCCAACCCAGCCAGTTCGCCAGCAGCAAACCGACCCGAGTGGTCGGTGCCGTCACCACCTGGCGCGCCGCAACGAACAGCCGGCCATTGCTGTCGAACAGCCTCATGCCCAGCCGCTCGAGCCCGATCGCCTGTCGCGCGTCTGCGCGGCACAGCGCGGTGGCGCCACGTGCGACCGCAACCGCGCCGTCACGCCTCACACACAGCGCCGGGAAAGCCGGCATGGGCCAGATCGATGCGGCCGGATATGGCGCGGCGGCCTGCGACCACCCACTGCTGCGGTCCGTCATGTTCGCAGCAGGTTCATTGGCAGCGCTTCGTCGCGGCGCGTCCACAGCGGCGGGGCGCCACGCGTCCCTGAACTTGTCGTCACGAGGGGCCCCTGGCACACGACTACTTGATCCGTGGCGACGCCGCGGCCGAAGCCTGCCGCACCAACGCGCCGGCCAAGCTCTGAGCCATCGCCGAGAACATGCCCAGCTCGCTGCCCCGCGGGCCGAAGTCGTGCATGCGCAGTCCCCAGCGGTCTTGCACCACCTGCTCCAGCGTGCCGATCTCGTCCACCAAACCCAGCGACTTGGCCTCCAGGCCGCCCCACACCTCGCCCGTGGCCACATCGAATCCGGGCTGAAGCGTGCGCGCACGTCGCTCGCGTACTTCGGTAGCAAATGCCTGCCCCACCTGGTTCACCAGCGCACGCGCCTTGGCATGGCCGCGTTCGTTGGGCGCCTCGTATGGATTGAGCATCGCCTTCAATGGGCCGGATGTGTAGGTTCGCTGGCGCACGTTCAAGCGTGCCAGTGCTTCGTGCACATCCCACGCGGTCATCACCGCGCCGATCGAACCCACGAGGCTGTACTTGCCGGCATACACCTGATCGGCATGCATGGCCACCATGTAAGCGGCCGATGCCCCGATGCCCTGTATCACGGCCACGACCGGCTTGCCGTGTTTCGCCTTCAGTGCGGCCAATGCCTGATTGATGCGCTCAGCCTCCACCGGGGCGCCGCCCGGGCTGTCGATCGACAGCACCACCGCATTCACCATGGGCGACTGAAACGCCCGGTGCAGCGCGGCGATCACGGCATGCGCCGACGCGGCGTGATCGGCACCGATCTCGCCGTCGATGCGTACCACGCCCACGCTGGGCGATCGCGGCGCGCGGTCGAGAAGTCCGGTCAGCGGCCCCACGCCCATTGACGGCACGAGACTGCTCACGAACAGCATGCCCATCAGCACCGGCAGGCCGAACAGCAACAACGGCGTCAGCCAGCGCCAGCGCCGCTCGCGCCGGCGTTCGCGGATCAGCTCCAACTGCTGCTCGTGCAGCACCTGGCGTGACTGCCGCACCTCAGCCAGCAGTTCGGCCATCCACGGCTGCGCCGGCGTGTCTTGCGTGCTCTCGGTCGTCATGTGCAGTCCTCGGGTGAATGGCGGCCGCGGCGCAGTCGTCGACCGCGCGTCCAGCAGCCCGTTCAATCAGCGCTTCGGCGGTCCGGGCGGGCCCGGCGGCGGCGAGTTCAGGTCCGGCAACGAGTCGGCCGCACCCTGATCAGGCGGGGCCGATGCCGCGGG
>JABWBN010000208.1 GCA_013360485.1 Burkholderiaceae bacterium
CGGCGAACACCTGCGGCTTGACCGCCCAGACCACCACCTGCGCGCACTCCAGCGCGGCCTCGGCCGCATCTGCCACGCTGTTCACGCCCCAGGTCGACAGCAACTGGTCTCGAGCCTGCGGCGCGGGCTCCACCACCTGCAATGCGGCGGCAGGCCGGCCGCTGCGCACCCAGCCACCGATCAGGGCGCCGGCCATGTTGCCGCCACCGATGAAGACGATGCTGGGAACGGCTGATGAACGGGGCGCGGTATCCATGGTCGACAGGCGACGCCGTTTCCGGCGCGTCGCAGAAGGCTGTGCAGCGATGCGACCAGTGTAGCCAGCGCCTCACGCACTCCGCCGCGCAGGGGCAGCCGCATGCCAGGCGGCGCGGCGCCTCATACCCAGGCCCGTGCGGGTCATGCAATCGATGCATAACCAGACACAGGGCGGTGGAGCCGACCTACATTGCGCGCCCAGCAGCCGGCAACCGGGCCCACGAGGCCGCGGCTTGCAACGGCAGCACCGCACCTTCCGACCACAGGAACCGAACATGACCCTTTCGTACGTCAACCCGACCCCCGACAGCCCATGGGGCACCTACCTGTCGCAGGTCGACCGCGTCATCCCCTACCTCGGGCCGCTCGCCAGCTGGGCCGAATCGCTC
Source organism: Burkholderiaceae bacterium (assembly GCA_013360485.1). GTDB lineage: Bacteria > Pseudomonadota > Gammaproteobacteria > Burkholderiales > Burkholderiaceae_C > Pseudaquabacterium. The sequence goes on from JABWBN010000208.1 coordinate 648, forward strand.
AAGCGGCCCAAGCGCGCGCTGATCGTCGACGTGCCCATCGAGCTGGACAACGGCACCGTGGCGCACTTCGAGGGCTATCGGGTGCAGCACAGCCTGTCGCGCGGCCCGGGCAAGGGTGGCGTGCGCTACCACCCCGACGTCACGCTGGAAGAGGTGATGGCGCTGTCGGCCTGGATGAGCATCAAGAACGCCGCGGTCAACCTGCCCTACGGCGGCGCCAAGGGCGGCATCCGAGTCGATCCCAAGAAGCTCTCGACCAAGGAGCTCGAGCGCCTGACGCGGCGCTACACCAGCGAGATCGGCATCATCATCGGCCCGCAACAGGACATCCCCGCGCCCGATGTCAACACCAACGCCCAGGTCATGGCCTGGATGATGGACACCTACTCGATGAACACCGGTGCCACGGCCACCGGCGTCGTCACCGGCAAGCCGATCCACCTCGGCGGCTCGCTGGGCCGCGTCAAGGCCACCGGCCGCGGCGTGTTCGTCACCGGCCGCGAGGCGGCACGGCGCATCAACCTCGAGCTCAACGGCGCCAAGGTGGCGGTGCAGGGCTTCGGCAACGTGGGTTCGTCAGCCGCCGAGCTGTTCGGCCAGGCCGGCGCCAAGATCGTCGCCGCGCAGGACCACACCGGCACCATCTACAACAGCAAGGGCTTCGACTTGTCGCAGCTGATCCCGCATGTGCGCGACACCGGCGGCGTGGCCGGCTTCAAGGGCGCCGAGCCGATGGACAACGAGGCCTTCTGGGACGTGCCGTGCGACATCCTCATCCCGGCGGCACTGGAAGGCCAGCTCAACGCCGAGCGGGCCAGCCGCACGCGGGCGCGCCTGGTGCTCGAGGGCGCCAACGGCCCGACGCTGCCGGTGGCCGACGACATCCTGGCCGAGCGCGGCATCCTGGTCGTTCCCGACGTGATCTGCAACGCAGGCGGCGTGACGGTGAGCTACTTCGAGTGGGTGCAGGACTTTTCCTCGTTCTTCTGGACCGAGGACGAGATCAACCTGCGGCTGGACAAGATCATGGTCGGCGCGCTCAAGAAGATCTGGGACACCGCCGACCGCCACCGCATCACGTTGCGCACCGCCACCTTCGCGGTGGCGTGCGAGCGCATCCTGATGGCGCGCCAGGAGCGCGGGCTGTATCCCTGAAACCCGCTGCCACCCGGCCGGGGGGCTGGGCAGGGCGCGGCGGCCCGCCGGACAATACCCACCATGAGTGCCGACGCCGCCCCCCCGCCCGACAGCGCCAGCGATCGCGCGCTCGACAAGATCGACCTGCGCATCCTGCGGGTGCTGCAGCGCGACGGCCGCATCTCCAACCTCAAGCTGGCGGAGTCGGTGCACCTGTCGCCCACGGCGGTGCTCGAGCGCGTCAAGCGGCTCACGCGCGAGGGCTACATCCTCGGCTACGAGGCGCGCCTGAACCCCGCCAAGCTCGGCGCGGGGATGATGGTGTTCATCGAGGTGCTGCTCGACCGCACCGCGCCCGACGTGATGGACACCTTCCGGGCCGCGGTCCAGGCGCGGCCCGAGATCCTGGAGTGCCATCTGGTGGCCGGCGGCTTCGACTACCTGATCAAGACCCGCGTGGCCGACATGGGCGCCTACCGCGAGATGATCGCCACCGTCATCTGGAGCCTGCCGGGCGTGCGCGAGACGCGCACCTACACGGTGATGGAAGAGGTCAAGAACTCGACCCACATTCCACTGTAGGGGCAGGGCCGCTGCCCTTGGCGGCGCGCCCTCCGAAGATGGCCGTGCCCACCCGCACGATCGTCGCCCCCTCGGCGATGGCCGCCTCCATGTCTGCGCTCATGCCCATGGACAGCGTATCCAGCGCCAGGCCTTGCGAGCGCAGCGCCTCGAGCCACTCGCGCAAGGCCCGATGCGGCCGGCGTTGATGCTCGAAGTCACCCGCGGGCTCGGGAATGGCCATCAGCCCACGCAGGCGCAAGCCCGGCAACGCGGCCACGGCGCGGGCCAATTCAGGCAGTTCGGCCGGCGCCACGCCGCTCTTGCTGTCTTCGCCGCTGATGTTCACCTGCAGGCACACCTGCAGCGGCGCCAGGTGCGCCGGCCGCTGCTGCGACAGCCGCTGCGCCGTCTTCAGCCGGTCAACCGAATGCACCCAGTCGAAGGTTTCGGCCACCACCCGGGTCTTGTTGCTCTGCAACGGCCCGATCAGGTGCCACTGCACCTGTGCGCGCAGGTCGGCCAGGGCGGCGATCTTGTCCAGCGCCTCCTGGACATAGTTCTCGCCGAACGCCTGTTGGCCAGCCGCCACGGCCTCGCGCACGGCCAGCGGGCCGAAGGTCTTGCTCACCGCCAGCAGCGTGACGGCCTGCACGGGCCGGCCTGCCCGGGCACACGCCTGCACGATCCGCTCGCGGACTTGTTGTAAGTTGTCGATGACGCTCGCCATAATGGGCCGAGCCTACCCCAAGCACACCATGGACATCACCCAGCTGCTGGCGTTTTCGGTCAAGAACAAGGCCTCCGACCTCCACCTGTCCGCCGGCCTGCCGCCGATGATCCGGGTGCATGGGGATGTGCGGCGCATCAATGTCGAGGCGCTGGACCACAAGCAGGTCCACGCCATGGTGTACGACATCATGAACGACTCGCAGCGCAAGCACTACGAGGACACGCTGGAGTGCGACTTCTCGTTCGAGATCCAGGGGCTGGCGCGCTTTCGGGTCAACGCGTTCAACCAGAACCGCGGCGCCGGCGCGGTGTTCCGCACGATTCCGAGCAAGATCCTCACGCTCGAGCAGCTGAACACGCCCAAGGTGTTCGCCGAGCTGGCGCTCAAGCCGCGCGGGCTGGTGCTGGTCACAGGGCCTACCGGCTCCGGCAAGAGCACCACGCTCGCCGCCATGGTCAACCACCTCAATGAGAACGAATACGGTCACGTGCTCACGGTGGAGGACCCCATCGAGTTCGTGCACGAAAGCAAGAAGTGCCTGGTCAACCAGCGCGAAGTCGGGCCGCACACGCTCTCGTTTGCAAATGCCCTGCGCTCCGCGCTGCGCGAGGACCCCGACGCCATCCTGGTGGGCGAAATGCGCGACCTGGAAACCATCCGCCTGGCGCTCACCGCATCCGAGACCGGTCACCTGGTGTTCGGCACGCTGCACACCAGCAGCGCGGCCAAGACGGTCGACCGCGTGGTCGACGTGTTCCCGGCGGCCGAGAAGGAAATGGTGCGCGCCATGCTGTCCGAGTCGCTGGTGGCGGTGATCTCGCAGACGCTGTGCAAGCTCAAGGATGGCTCGGGCCGGGTCGCGGCCCACGAGATCATGATCGGCACGTCCGCCATCCGCAACCTGATTCGCGAAAACAAGATTGCCCAGATGTACTCGGCGATCCAGACCGGCCAGAACATGGGCATGCAGACGCTCGACCAGAACCTGGCCGATCTGGTGCGGCGCAACGTGGTCTCGCCCATGGAGGCCCGCGCCAAGGCCAAGTTCCCGGAGAACTTCCCGGGCTGAGCGTCGCCGCCGAGACCTGCAACCCCGGCGACTGCCGCACCGACTTCATCCCACCCTGCCCCACAGCGGCAACTGCCCCGCCGAACCGTGAAAGCCCTCTTCAGCCGCCTGCGTGGCCGCACCGACACCGTTGCCGAGGCGCCGGTGGACTCGGCGCTGGCCACCAGCCTGTTGCCGCTGGAGGCGCCACTGGCACCGCCGGTGGGCTGGGACACCCGGGCGGCCGAGTTGCGCGCCCGAGCGATGGACTCCACCGAGGCCGCGCGCCAACTGCTCCAACGCTGGCAGGGCGAAGAGGCTCTGGGGCGGTTGGGCGGCGACACCCTTGGGCGCCTGGCCCGCGTGCTGCAGGGTGCGCAGGTGCCACCGGCATGCGAGCTGATCCGCCAGGACGAAGGCGGCGAGTTCCTGCTGGTGCTGCTCGAGGGCCAGGTGATGGTCGAGCGCCAGCAGCCCGGCGGCCATCTGCTGCGGCTGGGCGAGGCCCATGCCGGCGACGTGCTGGGTGAAATGGCGCTGTTCGACCACGGCCCGCGCTTCTGCGCCTGCCGCACGCTGTCCCCGGTCACGGTGGCGGTGCTGCCCTCATCGGCATTGCGTGCGCTGATGATCGATGATGCTCCCCTGGCCGCGGCCTTGCTCGCGGCATTCGCGCGGCGCCTGTCGCTGCGCCTGCGGCAGACCGGTGCGCGCCTGGGCGCGCTGCTGGCGGCCACCTGACACGGAAAGACCCCACCATGGAACGCGACCAGGCATCCAAGTTCGTCAACGACCTGCTGCGGCTGATGGTCACGCGCAACGGCTCCGACCTGTTCCTGACCGCCGAATTCCCGCCGGCCATCAAGGTCGACGGCAAGATCGCCAAGGTCTCGCCGCAGCCACTCACCGGCCAGCACACCCTGGCCCTGGCCCGCGCCGTGATGAACGACAAGCAGGCCGCCGAGTTCGAGCGCACCAAGGAGTGCAACTTCGCCGTGTCGCCGCAAGGCATCGGGCGCTTCCGCGTCAATGCCTTCATGCAGATGGGCAACGTCGGCCTGGTGTTCCGCACCATTCCGCAGAACATCCCGACGATCGACTCGCTGGGCCTGCCGCCGATACTCAAGGATGTCTGCATGACCAAGCGCGGCCTGGTCATCATGGTGGGCGCCACCGGCTCGGGCAAGAGCACCTCGCTGGCGGCCATGGTCGACTGGCGCAATGATCACTCCTGGGGTCACATCATCACCGTGGAAGACCCGGTGGAGTTCGTGCACACCCACAAGAACTGCATCGTCACCCAACGCGAGGTCGGGCTCGATACCGAGGGCTGGGAAGCGGCGCTGAAGAACACCCTGCGCCAGGCGCCCGACGTCATCCTCATGGGCGAAATCCGCGACCGCGAGACCATGGAGCACGCAGTGGCCTTCGCCGAGACCGGCCACCTGTGCATGGCCACGTTGCACGCCAACAGCTCCAATCAGGCGCTCGACCGCATCATCAACTTCTTCCCCGAAGAACGACGCGCGCAGCTGCTGATGGATCTGTCGCTCAACCTCAAGGGCATCGTCTCGCAGCGGCTGCTGCCGCGGCAGGAGGGCAAGGGCCGCATCGCGGCGGTGGAGATCATGCTCAACACGCCGCTGGTGGCCGACATGATCTTCAAGGGCGAGGTGGGCGACCTGAAGGAGCTCATGAAGCGCTCCCGCGAGCTGGGCATGCAGACCTTCGACCAGGCGCTGTTCGACCTGTTCGAGAGCAACCTGATCACCTACGAGGACGCCCTGCGCAACGCCGATTCGGTCAACGACCTGCGGCTGCAGATCAAGCTCAACAGCGTGCGCGCCCGCAGCAAGGATCTCTCGGCGGGCACCGAGCATCTGACAATCGTGTGAGCCCCATCCCCGCGGCCGCGGGGATGCCTCGGGTTCACGGGCGCCGCGGCTGGTCGCTCAGCCGCCCAGTTCGGCCAGCAGCTTGCGCGCCTGCTCGACCGACGCGAACGACTGCGACAGCGACAGCGCCTTCTTTACCGACACTCGGGCTTGCGGCCTTTGGCCGCTATCGGCCTGCGCCCGCGCCAGGTCGTAGTGCATCTGCGCGTCACCGGGCGCAAGCTTCACCGCCTGGGCCAGGGGCTGGAGCGCCGCTCTGGGTTGGCCCGCAGCATGGAGCACCGTGCCCAGCGTATGCTGGAACTGGGCCTGCGCCGGGGCGAGCTCCACGGCCTTGCGCGCCCACGCTTGCGCCTTGGCCAGATCACGCTTTTGCTCGGCCGACAGTGCCGCCAGGTTGTTGTAGGCCACCGCCGAACGGGGATCGATCTCGATGGCACGTTGGTAGTGCGCCCGCGCCGCATCGGTGCGGTTGCGGCGCTGCTCCAGCATGCCCAGTTCCACCAGCGGGGCGCCGAGCTTGGGCGCAGCGCGGCTGGCAGCCTCGAATGCGGCCACCGCATCGTCGATCCGGTTGGCACTGGCCAGGGCCTGTCCACGCAGCATTTGCGCATCCAGCGATGCCGCATGCAGTGCCAGCGCCTGGTCGGCCGACTTCAGCGCCGCGGCCGCGTCGCCCTGCCCCAGATGCAGCCGGCCCAACGCCACCAGCGGCAACGCGGTGACCGAGGTGAGCACCACCTCGACCACGCCCACG
>JABWBN010000209.1 GCA_013360485.1 Burkholderiaceae bacterium
GCCGTGGTGCTGGCTTCGTGGGCGGCGTGCGCGCTGTTCGCCGGGCGCGCGGCTTTCCTGCTGGTCGGGGCGATGCTGGCCACGGCCATGAGTGCCAACGTGTTCGTCTGGATCATCCCCGGCCAGCGCAAGGTGGTGGCGGCCATGCTCGCCGGCCAGCCGGTCGACCCGCGCCACGGCCAGCGCGCCAAGCAGCGCAGCGTGCACAACACCTACTTCACGCTGCCCGTGCTGGTGGCCATGCTGTCCAACCACTATGGCTGGCTGACGCAGGGGCCTCGCAACTGGATCGTGCTGGTGGTGCTGATGCTCGCCGGCGCGCTCATCCGCCACAGTTTCGTGGCCCGCCACAAGGCGCGACTGCACGGTCGGCGCGCACCGTGGGAATTCGCGGTCGTGGGTTGCGCGCTGTTGGGTGCGCTGGCGGTGGCGCTGGCGCCCGCGCGTCCGGCACGCACCGAAGCGACGGCGCCGGTGCGCTTCGAACAGGTGCGGGCGGTGGTGGAACAGCGCTGCGTGCCGTGCCACAACGCCCAGCTGGCGCAGAAGGGCGTGGCCCTGCACACCCCTGAACTGCTGCAGCGGAACGCCCAGGCGGTCTACCAGCAGGCGGCACTGCTGCGCCTGATGCCGCTGAACAATGCCACGCTCATCACCGAGGAAGAACGCTCGCTGATCGGACGTTGGTTCGAGGCCGGCGCGCCGCTGCGCTGAGGGGACTCGCGCTGGTCCTCAGCGCATTCGTTTCGGCATCAGGTGTCGTCGCTGTCACTGCAACTGGGCAGGATCGGGGCAGACAGCACCGCACGAAGGCACGAGTAGGCAACGGAACCGTAGGTAGGACTGAAGCTGTCGTACAGGATCACAGTCGTGCCCGACGGGATGGTACTTGGAGAGCCGGCGTCGGCTGTGCAGGTGTTTGCGCCCACGGTCCACGATGCGGGCGTCGGGCAATTGATCGAACGCACGACGGTTGCGCCAGTCTCATCTGTGCCCACCACGACGTTGTCGAGCACCAGGTCGTAGCCGGTGTGGTCGGGCCGGAACGGGGTGTACAACGGGTCGAAGGTCGCGGGATCCAGGCCGGCCATCAAGACGGCGGCGGCCACCACCGGGTCGGTGCGCAGGTCGTTCAAGGATTCGTCGATGGCGCCCAGGTTGGCTGCCACCATCGCCGGCGTCAGTGCGGTGGCGCCGGGGAAACCCGCGGCCCGTGCCACGTCCGAGGCGATCTTGTCGGTCAGACCGGTGATCGCAATGAACACATAGCCGTTGATCTTCAGCGGGCGCGTGAAGACGGAGTGGCGAATCACGCCGTCAGGGCGTGTCACGCTGGCCACCAGGGGTGGCACCATGCCCGTCAGTTTGACTCGGAAGTAGCCCTGGAAGTCGGTCGTGGCGGTGGCTTGCTTGCCGGTGGTGTCGACCACCTTCACCAAGCCGCCGACAATGGGCGCGCCGTCACCCGCGGAGCCGTCTCCGGACGCGCCACCGTCGGCAGAACCGCCGTCGCCGCCGAAGCTGTCGACCATGTGCGGCTGGATGGCACAGATCGAGGGACCCACGCGGGAGAGTGAGCCGCTCCTGCACTGGTAGGTATCGCTGCCGGTCCAGGTCCCGATGGTGTCGGTGAAGGTGTAGCTGGCCCCATCGGCAATCTCGGATGGCACGGTGTCGGCCTCGCAGGCCCAGCCCGAGTCGTTCACCCAGGAGATCGGCGGCTGGACGCGGCATGACGTCACGGTCGGGGGTTCGCAGGTGGGCACTGCCGTTAACGTCAGGACGCCATCGTTGCATGCGTAGCTGATGCTTCCCGCCGTCTCGATCGAGTCGCGGAACGTGTAGCTCGCGCCAGAGGCGATCTGGGTGGGCTCACCCGGATTCGCGACGCAGGCGTTGCCGGCCACTGTCCAGGTCAGGCCCGCTGTGTTGCACGCCAGCGGCGGCGTCGGTTCACAGGTCGCCGTGCCCTTGGCCGTGAGGGTGCCGTCGGTGCAACTGTAGGTGGCCGATCCTCGGGGGCTGCCGTTGGAATCGAGGAACGTGAACTGGCCACCCGAGGGAATCTCGGCGGTCTGATCAGCATTCGGCTGGCAGGTGTAGTCGCCGACGGTCCACGAAGACACTGGCGCGCAGGGGCGGTCGGTATTGGGGCAGTCCGTGCCCAGCACCGCGCAGTTGAACGATGCGACGGTGCCCACGTACAGCAGCACCCCGCCGCTGATGGGCCCCTGTACGTAGACGTCGCCCCCGGCCACTGCCACGTGGTTCTGTGTCTCGGGGTAGTAGCGGTAGGTGTAGACGCCCAGTTCGCGGTTGGACTGGTGCGACGGGAAGTACTGGGCATAGGCCTGCTCGGCCCAATCGAACAGCGTGGCGGCAGTGAGCACCGTGCCAGTGGCCAAGGCGCGCTGTCGTGGCGCCGGGCTGCCGCCGGCGGCCGGTGCGGCAGGCATGCCGGCAAACGTGCGCAGACAGCGGCCCTCGACCTGGCGATGCCGGATCAGCCCTTGCTGCAGGTCTTGCGGTACTTCGCAGGCGGTGGCATCGACCACCGCCGTTTCGGGGGCCTGCAGGGGAGCCGTCGATGGCCGTGCCGAGGTGGCCGGTGTTTGCCCCCCCCCGCAGCCCGCGAACAGCAGGGCGCCGGCCCCCATCAGGGCCCATGTCGAACGGCGCAGGAATCGCAGGCACTCGAGCATGTGCAGAGGCGCCGCCAGGGCGCGTTGAAGAACCCAACAGTGACTATGTAGCACGACTGCGGGCACCGCCAACGTGCCCCTCGACCCCCATGTGACGTTCGGCCGATTGGGCGTTGTGGGCCGCGCCCGGCCCGGCGGACTGCAGCCGGCGAATGCCGATGCCGCGCACGGAGCATCGTGATAAACGTTATGATGTTATCACTTTTACTGCTTTCGGCCGCGCCATCCCAGGCGTGACCTCATATGGGCCCCATGAAAACCCGTACCGTCGAAATCCACACCGGCAAGCGCTTCCAGGTGCCTCAGGGCGTCCAGCGCATCGACACGCAGGCCACCCATGGCTGGCAGCTGCGCTACCGGGGCGAAACCAAGATGTTCTCCGACGGCGACCCGCATGGCAGGGGCGCGGCGCGGGCGCTGGAGGCGGCCACCGAGGAGTTGCTGCGGCGCATTGCGCGTCTTCCGGCGCCCACGGGCCTGCAGCGCTCGCCCAACCAGAGCAAGGGCAGCGACCTGCCGGTGGGCATCTCCGGTCCGTTGGTGCGCACGCGCTCGCCGTCGGGGGCGCGTTACGCCTGTTTCCTGGTCGCGATTCCGCGTTACGGCCAGAAACCCCGGCGGGCCAGCGTATACATCGGCACCGAAACAACCTACACACCCGAGCGCTATCACCAGGCGCTGGCCCGGGCGATGGAGTTGCGCGCCGAGGCCGAGCAGGCGTATCAACGCGAGGCCACGCGCGACAAGCGGCAGCAGGCCCGCGCATGGCGCGAGCGCCTGAAGCCACGCGCATAATCGGCGCATGTCGCCCGCACCGCTGCCACCACACGCGCCTTTGACCGCCTATTACCGGGACGAAGAAGACCGGCACCGCTTTCTGCGCCGCATCTTCGACGAAACGGCCCCCGACTACGATCGCATCGAGAGCGTGCTGGCGCTGGGCAGCGGTCGCTGGTACCGCCGCAAGGCGCTCGAGCGAGCCGGTCTTGCGCCGGGCCACCGTGTGCTCGACGTGGGCATCGGCACGGGCCTGGTCGCCCGCGAAGCGCTGAGGGTGATGGGCGGGCGCGGCCAGCTCGTCGGTGTCGATCCCAGCCCCGGCATGATGGGCGAGGTGGCGCTGCCTGGTGTCGAGTTGGTGGCCGGCCGGGCCGAGGCGCTGCCGCGGCCCGACGCCAGCGCCGACTTCCTGAGCATGGGCTATGCGCTGCGGCACATCTCCGACGTCGCCGCCGCCTTTGCCGAGTTCCACCGCGTTCTGCGGCCCGGGGGGCGCTTGCTCGTGCTCGAGATCACGCGTCCGGCCAGTTCGATGGGCATGTCGTTCCTGCGCACGTACATGCGGTTCGGCGTGCCGCTGGTCGCGCGGGTCGTGGCCCGGCGCGCCGACACGGCCCAGCTCTGGCGCTACTACTGGGACACCATCGAGGCCTGCATCCCACCCGAGACCGTGATGGCGGCGCTGCGCGAGGCAGGCTTCACCGATGTCTCCCGCACGGTGTCGCTGGGCATCTTTTCGGAGTACACGGCCCGACGGCCCTGACTCGCCGTGGACCTGTTCCCTCGCTTTGCGCCTGCGTGGGTCACGCCGGTGCGCGCCCGCCGGGCGATCCCTCGTGCGGCGTGGGTGCGCCATGCGTGGCTGGTGGCGCTGCTGGCGGTCGTGCTGGCGTTGCTGCAAGCCTGCGGCGGCGGTGGGGGCGCAAGCCAGCCCGAGGAGCCGGCTTATGTCGAACCGGTCGGCCCCGGTGAGCTCCGAACCCAGGAGTTCCTGGGGCGCATCGGAACGGCCGAGATCACCGAGGCGTTGCGCACCGCCGGCCGCCAGGCGCCGGCAGTGACGCCGCGCTATGCGGTGCAGACCTGGCGGCTGCGCTACCTGAGCAGCGACGCAAACGGTCAGCCCCTGGTGGTGTCCGGCCTGCTCAGCGTGCCCGACAAGCCCGCTGGCGCCCGCAGCCCGGTGCTGGGCTACCAGCATGGCACCTTGTTCCGCGACGCCGAGGCGCCCAGCAACCACGCCACCGCCGACGAAGCCGCCGTGGTGATGGCCTCGCTGGGCTACATCGTGATGGCGCCCGACTACGCCGGCTACGGCGCAAGCAAGGGAGCTGCGCATCCCTACCTCCTGGCTGCTCCGACGGCGGCCGTCGTGATCGACGGCCTGGTGGCGGCGCGCACGTGGCGCGCGCGCCAGAAGGTGCGAGACAACGGGCAGTTGTTCCTGGCCGGCTATTCGGAGGGCGGGTATGCCACCGTTGCCGCGCACCGGGGGTTGCAGCAGGCCGGCGCCGGCTCGCCGGCGGCAGCGCAGGCGGGGGCGCTGGTGATGGCTGTTGCAGGGGCCGGGCCCTACCACGTGGGCGTCACCATGGATGCCTTGCTCGAGCGGGTGCGCGACGAGAACGCGCTGCTCGGGCTGGTCATCAGCCCGGGTGTGCTCAAGAACCTGGGCGAGTCGGTGCGGCGGCTGGTGCGTGAGGCGCTGCTGCGCGAGGCATTGCCGGACGACGCCGATGTCGCGTTCGATACGACGTTTCTCGATCGCTACCTCGACGACGACGCGGCCGCGATCGAACGCCTGTGCAATGTGCACGACTGGGCGCCCGCCGTGCCGGTGGCCCTCTACCATGGCCGCGACGACCGCACCGTGCCGTATCCCGCCTCGACGGTCACGTTGTCGGCCATGCGTGCGCGCGGCGCCACGGCGGTCGGCCTCACCGACTGCACCGTCTCGCCCGCCGGGCACCTCGAGTGTGTCGTGCCTTATTGGGACTTCATGCTGGCCCGCATCGGCGCGCAGGCGCGGGACCTGTGATCAACCCGAACCCTCAGACCAGACCCACGACCATGTCCGACCACGCGTTCGAGAAGAAGCAGCTCATCCGGTTCCACCACTGCGACCCGGCGGGCATCGTGTTCTACCCGCAATACCTGGTGATCTTCGACGAGCTCATCGAAGACTGGTTCAACGAGGGGTTGGGCATCGACTTCGCGCAGTTCCATGCCCGCGAACGGGTGGGCATACCCGCGGCGCGCCTGGAATGCGACTTCCTCGCGCCGAGCAAGATCGGCGACATGCTCACATTGCGGCTGGAGGTCCTGCACCTGGGCAATGCGTCGCTCAAACTCGGCATCGAAGGCCACTGCCAGGGCCAGACCCGCATCCGGTGCATCCAGGTGCGCGTGGTGGCGGCACTGGACAAGCTGCGCAGCCTGCCGATCCCGGATGACCTGCGGCAGCGGATGGCGCGCTATCGCGCACCGGGCTGACCACCGTGGCCGGCGCAGCGCGTGACGCCCCGGCAGCGGCCGGTTCGCCGTCGCCCGCGTCGCCGTCGCTAGGAGCGCTGGCCGTGGCCACCGTGACGATGGCACTGTGGCTGCACCTGATCCAGGCCCTGCTCGGTTCACCGGGCGGCCCTGGCATCGAAGACTGGCTCGGCTGGGCCGATGCATCGCCCGCATCGGCGGCGCGTGCGCTCATGCGGTGGTGGGGCGAGCACGGCCTGCAGATCTGGGCCTGGGTCTACCTGGCCGGCGACAGCCTGGTGTTCCTGCCGCTGTATGCCGCGTGCGGCGGCCGCGCTGCGCACATGCTCGCCGATGGGCTGTGCGAAGCCGGGCCCGGTACGCAGGGCCCGTGGCATCGCACCGTCGTGCTGGTACTGCTGCTGCCGCTGGCGCTGCTCGTGGCAGTCGACCTGGCGGAAAACCTGCTCGGCCTGTGGCGGCTGGGCGAGCTGGCCCGCTTCACGGCGGTGCCGGTCACGGCGCTGGCCGTGGTCGTCACCTGGCGCGGCGTTGGCGTACTCCCGGGCGTGCGCGACCTGATCCGCCAGGTAAGCCCGGGCCTGCGCATCGCCTGGGCCGTTTCGCTTGTCGCGGGCGTCACGCTGCTCATGGTGGCCGGGCTCGGCACTGCCCAGTGCTCCGATCGCCCGCCCTGGCCCTGGGGCGACACACCGCTGGCCTGGTGGTGGGGCTGCGCGGCGCACCAGGGCAAGCTTGTGTCGACAGCCGTGGCTGGCGCGGTGCTGCTGGCGGCGCTGGG